>NZ_BTRL01000012.1:138831-535516 GCF_054771475.1 Bacillus sp. MN7755 | reverse complement strand
ACAATTGGGGTGCAGTTCAGTAACGCTCTTTTTAGACAGTATCTCGCTCAATTAAATGGAATGAAAGTTCTTTTGCGTTCCCGCTAATTTGCTCACTTTGGATTTGTTTATGGAATAAAGAAAACGCATGTGAGCCCATTGCGAGACCAGGATGTTCAATTGTTGAAATTTCTAACGCCTTTGAAATTTCATGATTATCAAATCCAAGGATAGCAAGGTCTTCTGGTACTCGAATGCCGTGTTTTTTTGCCTCAGTTAATAAACCAGTTGCAACTTGATCATTTGCCGTGAAAATAGCGGTTGGACGATTTTTCATATTTAAAATGCGATGGAGTATTTGTGCTCCGTCCTGCATTGTATAGCATTGATGAAAAATCCATTCGGGATGTAACGTTTTCCCTTCGTTACGAAGTGTATCAGCAAATGCCTTTTCGCGCTCCATAGAATTTGCGCTCGTTTTTCTTGCTAAACAGATTCCGATTTTTTCATGGCCCTTACTTAGTAAATATGTAGTGCCGAGACGGAAGCCTTCATAGTGATCTACGTAGACGGATGAAATGAGGGGATGCTTCATTTTTTCACATGAAATAATGGGGGCAAATTTTGCGAAAGCTTCAATTTGTTTCCACGAACTCGTTCGAGAGCAAATAATCATTCCGTCGAATTGTTTCATTTTCATCATTTCAAGAACGCGAATTTCTTCAATGCTATCGTAATTTGTTTGACATAAATTAATGTGATATCCAGCTGCTAACGCTTCGTTTCCAATTCCTTCAATAATGGTACTGAAGTATGGAAGGTTAATGAAAGGGAGCATAACACCGATTGTATATGTTTTTCCCTTTATTAAATGAATAGCATTTATATTTTTTGCATAGTTCAATTCTTCAACAGCATCTAGAACACGCTTACGTTTTTCTTCTTTTACGTAAGGGTGATTATTAAGGACGCGGGAAACAGTTGATATGGATACACCAGCGGTTTTTGCAATTTGTTTTATATTGGCCATATGTATCACCTCTTACCCTTATTATAAAGGGAAAATAATAAGAATGAAAAAATCTTGACCTGAAAAGCTTTTCACAAACTATGTTATAAATAAGGCTTCCTTTTATTCGCGTAACCTTTTTATTTGGGCGTGAGAATAACAGGAGTCTTTTTTGCGTCTATAAATGAAGTTTTGTCAAAATGTATGAGAATAACGTGGAAATTTTTCAAAGGAGGAGTTTGGTGACAAAGCGAATATGAAGAGCATATAAACGCTTTATTCGTTAAGAAAGCGGTATGAAAGGACGGAAACAAATTGAAAAAAAGAATCATTTGTTTCGTGTTTTCTAGTCTAGTGCTAAGTTCGTGTTCGTTTCAGCAAACGATACAAGAAGAAAAAAACTTTGTGGGAACAACAGGGGGAGCTATGGATCATGTTACGGATCCTATTCCGCTTAAGGAAATCCCGAAATATTTTTCAGTGAAGTTTAAAGTTCCGGCGTTTTTACCGTATGACATTACGAGTGATGTAAAGGGTGAAGTAAGAACGATTGGGAAAAAGAATGCTGTCTTAACGATTAAATATAAACAGCAGGAGCCAGGTAGAAATGAGTATATTGAGTTAAATGTTGCGAACTTTCCTTATAGTTTTCCGAATATCGTGGAAGAGAAGCGATTTCAAGAACAAATGAAATTGAATAATGGAGCATTGGCTTATTTTAAAAATAAGGATGACTTCGAGCGAGGAGAAGAATTTGCTACGCTTATTTGGAAGGAAAAGGAGATTGAATATCAACTGTTGTATCGTAATGTACAAGAGAATGATGAGGATGTCATTAAGCAAAATTTATTATACATTGCCAACAATATGAAATGAAAAAACTAGCTGAATGATTCAGCTAGTTTTTGTATGTTATTATTTCTTTTTAATTTTTCCAGTCCACGTTTTGAATCCACCTTGTAATTGGTAGAAATCTTTGTAGCCTTGTTTCTTTAAGTATTGAGCTGCACGACCTGTACGGAATCCGCTTTGGCAGTATAAGTAAACAGGTTGATCTTGACGAAGTTCTTTATGGCGAAGGCGAATTTGTGATAATGGAATGTTACGTGCGCCTAAAATATGCCCTGCGTTATATTCGTCTGCTTCGCGAATATCGATAAGCTGAGCTTTACGGTAGCCAGCGCGAAATTCTTCTTCTGTAAGAGTTTTAATTAATTTTTTCTGATAGAAATACATCCATACAGTGTAGCCGATGAACGCTACGATTACGGCTAATAAAATAATCCAAGTTGTTGACACGATTCTATCGCTCCCTTTTTTCTTATCCTACTTTCAATATTATAATGCCCATATGTATTTATGCAACAGATTCATTTGCATAATAAGAAGAAATTTCGTATTCTTTCACAAATTTTGTCGAATTTGGTAGACTAGAGAATGTGAAAAATAATTGGTTATATGAGGTGCAGGATGGGAAAAGAAAAATGGTGTTATATTAACTCTGGTCAATGTTCACCGGCATTTAATATGGCGTTAGATGAATGTTTATTAAATTGGCAAAGTGAAAAGAAAATGCCGCCAACCATTCGCTTTTATGAATGGGAAGTACCAACATTAACAGTCGGGTATTTCCAGCGTGTTGAAAAAGATATTAATATGGACGTAGTTAACGAAAAAAAATATGGATTCGTTCGTCGTCAAACTGGCGGCAGGGGTGTATTACACGATAAAGAATTAACGTACAGTGTTATTGTGTCTGAAGATCATCCAAATATGCCAAAAACAGTTACAGAAGCGTATCGTGTTATTTCGCAAGGTTTACTAGATGGTTTTAAAGCATTAGGGTTAGAAGCGTATTATGCAGTTCCAAAAACAGAAGCAGATCGTGAAAATTTAAAAAATCCACGTTCAGGCGTATGCTTTGATGCACCGTCTTGGTATGAAATTGTAGTAGAAGGAAGAAAAATCGCAGGTAGTGCGCAAACACGTCAAAAAGGTGTTATTTTACAGCACGGATCGATTCCATTAGAAATAGATTTAGATGAATTATACGATTTGTTTTTATTCCCGAATGAACGTGTAAAAGAGCGTATGAAGAGTATGTTTTCTTCTAAAGCAGTAGCGATTAATGAATTAACAGACCGCACGTTTACAATTGAGCAGTTAATTAAAGCGTTTGAGGTTGGGTTTGAAAAAGGATTAGATGTAGAGCTTGTTCCGTATGAATTAACGGAAGAACAGTTACATGAAGTGCAAACATTAGCAAAAGAGAAGTATGAAAGTAAGGAATGGAATTATAAAAAATAAAAGGTGGCAATTGCCACCTCTTATTTTTTTATAGTAAATTAAGTACTTTTTCTACTTTGATTCCTTTATCTTGTAAAGAACGAAGGCGATTGACAACGTCCATAATTTCTTTGTCAAATGTAACGCTAATACCTTGGCTTTGTAGCTCTTTTTTTAATCCTTCAATAGAATCATCTATGTCGATGCCAAGCTCGTAATCTTGACAAACTTCAATTGTCTTTTTCACGAGTTTCACATAATTTTCTTGTAGTTTTGAATTTGTTTCAGTCATAGCAGGTTGCTTCGGTTTTGCAGGAGCGACCGGTGCTGTCTCTTGCTTTGTAACTGGAGTTGGTACTGCTTTTTTCACAGGTGCTGGAGTAGATAATTCCACAGCTGCTTCTACACTTACTGGCTTCGGTGTCGATACCGGAGTAGGCTTAGGTGTAAGAGCAGGTGTTTCCACACGTGTAACAGGCTTTGGAGCAGGTGCAACTGCTTTTGGAGCTTCTACAACTACTTCTTTTTTCGGAGTAGCTTCTACAACTGTTTCTTCTTGTTCAGCAGCCTCTTTATTTTCTTTACTCCACATAACGCGTTCTATCTCTAGAGAAACATTATTTTTGTTCATCGCTGTTAATGTAACTTTACCAACTTCAGCGTTTCCAGTGAAATCGACAATTTTATAAATAACACTCTTGTTCCAATCCACGTTTCCGCTCAAAAATAATTCTTCGTTACATTTCGGCGTTAAGCCCTCGATTTTAATTTCTGCGTTTACACCGTTTTCACTATATACCATAATTAGCGAAGCATTTACATCTTCGTCTGCTAACATTAGTTCACGTACCATTTTGCCGGTGCGTACTTGCGTTTTCTTCTTAACTGACATCTAATTTCTCCTCTCAAAAATTCAGTAATAATAAAAAAATCGTATAACGAAAAATAATTGCTCACGAAGATTTATGATACCGATAATAAAAGCATCACGTCAACAATTAACTTTAATTATTTTGCATTTTTCTTATTTTCTTTATGAAATTTTTCAATTTGTAAAATTAGACAGAAGAAAAACAGCCTTTTGAAGGGCTGTTAAAATTTAGATGTTTTATATAAAAATTTGTACAGAATATAAAAAGAAATTGTAATAAGAGCACCTTGCCAAATAGACAAATTATAAAATAAGTATGGTCGTGTTTTGAAAAATACGTTTGCAAAAACTGATAAGACAAAAGGTATAAATACTGATAATAAGAGGAGTGCTTTTTGTTTCCAGGAAACTAAGATTGTAAAAGAGAAACGTCTAAATAAAGAAAAAGTTATGAAAGCACCAATTGTTAAAACGGTAGCAGATACTATTGTTCCAGGAATACTAAATGGAATTCTTGAAGTGTTTGTATCTGAAAATAGTTTTTGTATAAGAGTAGTGAGTGTATCGAATCCAATCTGAATAGCTAATAATAAACTAACTGCAAACCCAATAACAGCAGCTTGTTGGAAAGAATTTTGATGCTCTGAAGAGTTAATTAATTCATCGCAGTAAGCTTTTAAATCCTCTCCGAAAATATCATGTGCATTTTTACCGTATTCTTGTGCTTCTAAAAGATGATCCAATATTTCTAAAAGTAATTCTTCCATTTGCTTTTGTGGAACGTTAGTAAGGCGTAAATATATAAGCATATCACCATAAGTAGCTTCGTTTTCGGCTGTTAATAAATTTCTCTTTTCATTGTTTAACTTAACCATTTCTTTTTCAGTCATCATATCGTTACTCCTTTTTGAAGTCTAAATATTCTTTTTTGTAGAAGAGTTTATATAGTGCATAACAAGAGATGGCCAGTAAAGTGCCGATCCAAGGTGAGATTTGTAATGATGTAGTATAGGGCTGTTTAATAAAGAAAAAGGAAATACCGATTAATAGTATCCATAGGCTATGGTGTATTAAAAAACTTCCTAGTTGCCTCCAAATAGTTGTTTTATTTTTAAATAAATCAGTGTTAATAAAGTCGAAAATAAAACGTATGATGAGATGTATGGACAGTATAAATGCAAGTAGATAAATGAAATCAATGTGTACAAATATAAAACGTGTTTCATTTGAAAATAAGGGGAATACCAATGCAGTTACGGAAGAAATAGCAAAGTATATTGCTAACAAATAACTAGTTATAAATAAAGGGATTGATAATTGTTCCCATAAACTTGGCTTCGGTAGGGCAGCAATTAGTTCGTCACAGTATGCCTGTAAGTCGTCGCCAAAAATATCATAAGCAGTTTTTTCTTCTTGCTGCGCTTCAATAAGGTGATCTAGAATTTCAATTAGCAGTTCTTCCGCATGGTATTCTGGCACTTTAGCCAAGCGGATGTATATTAACATGTCACTATAGGCGGTTTCATTTTCTGTAGTTAATAATTTACGCTTTTGGTTATTTAGTTCGATTAAATCTTTCGCTTTCATTCCTATCACTCCCCTTGTAATAAGTTGTTTACGGTCGTTGAAACCATTCCCCAGCTTTGTTTAAATTCTTCAAGCTGCTCTAATCCTTTATCGGTTACGTGATAATATTTTCGCTTTGGACCGAGTGAGGAGGCTTTTAATGTTCCTTCAATCAATTTTTCTTTTTGCATACGTAACAATAACGGATATATGCTTCCTTCGCTTACGAATGTAAATCCGTGCTTATTTAATTTTGTGCTCAGTTCATATCCGTACACTTCTTCTTGTGAAATGATGTATAGGATGCAACCTTCGAGTACACCTTTTAACATTTGGCTGTGCATGATTTCACCACCTTTTACTCAGCTAACTTGCGTTGCAAGGTAATTGTTATCCAAATTATAACATTCAGTAACTTGCAACGCAAGTTACTGAAGTGGAAAACTTTAATGCGTGTTAATTTTTCAATGTTTCCCATACTAACGAGAGGAGGGAAGCCTATGAAACCGTTTATGCCAAAACTCGTTTACTTTGAACCGAAGGCACTCGAATATCCACTTGGAAAAGAGCTGTATGAGAAGTTTACGAAGATGGGATTAGAAATTCGTGAAACGACATCCCATAATCAAATTAGAAATTTGCCAGGTGAAAATGATCTGCAAAAGTATCGTAATGCAAAGGCGACACTTGTTGTTGGAGTGAGGAAGACATTAAAGTTTGATACGTCAAAACCGTCAGCTGAATATGCAATTCCGCTTGCAACAGGGTGTATGGGACATTGTCATTATTGCTATTTGCAAACGACACTTGGGAGTAAGCCTTACGTTCGCGTGTATGTGAATCTTGATGAAATATTTGAGAAGGCAAAGCAATATATGGATGAAAGAGCACCTGAAATAACAAGGTTTGAAGCGGCTTGTACATCAGATATCGTTGGAATTGATCATTTAACACATGCATTAAAGCAGGCAATTGAATTCATTGGAGAAAGTGAGCATGGGCGTTTACGTTTCGTTACGAAATATTCGCACGTTGATCATTTATTGGATGCAAAACATAATGGGAAAACTCGTTTCCGGTTTAGTATTAATTCTCGTTATGTGATTAAAAATTTTGAGCCAGGGACATCACCGTTTGAAGATCGAATTGAGGCTGCTCGTAAAGTAGCGGGGGCTAACTATCCGCTCGGGTTTATAGTAGCGCCAATTTACATGCATGAGGGATGGGAAGACGGATACCGTGAGTTATTTGAAAGATTGTACAATGCATTGAAGGATATGACGATACCAAATTTATCGTTTGAATTAATTCAGCATCGCTTTACAAAACCAGCAAAAAAGGTTATTCAAGAGCGTTATCCGAATACGAAGCTTGAAATGGATGAAGAGAAGCGAAAATATAAATGGGGACGATATGGCATTGGAAAATACGTATATAAAAAAGATGACGCAGAAGTATTGGAAGAAACGATTAGAGGATATATTCAGCACTTTTTTCCGAACGCAGAAATTCAATATTTTACGTAAAAGGAACTTGTATTTGAAAGCAAGTTCTTTTCTCTTTTGCAGATTTAGGCTCGTTTCTACCTTGTCACGTTATTCTTTCTGGTGTATCATTTTATTGATTGCTTCGTACGGAATGAGCAAAATGAAATTGGATGGAGGAAACCGATGCCTACCCCTAGTATGGAAGATTATATTGAACAAATTTATTTGTTGATTGATGAAAAGGGTTATGCCCGTGTATCTGATATTGCTGAAGCGCTTAGTGTACATCCATCCTCTGTAACGAAAATGGTACAAAAATTAGACAAAGACGAATATCTAATTTATGAAAAATATAGAGGGCTTGTATTAACATCAAAAGGTAAAAAAATCGGAGAACGTCTCGTATATCGTCATGAATTGTTAGAGCAGTTTATGCGCATTATTGGTGTGGATGAAAGTAAAATTTATAATGATGTAGAAGGAATTGAACATCATTTAAGTTGGGAATCAATTGACCGTATCGGTGATTTAGTGCAATACTTTGAACAAGATGAAGTTAGAGTGGAAACACTTCGCGGTGTTCAAAAAGCAAATGAAGAGAAAAGTAATTAAGGGGAACGTATGGCGTTTCCTTTTTTATTTCAATCGAAAAGGATGGGAGAATCATGAAAGCAATTATTTTTGATTTTGATGGATTAATTGTGGACACAGAAACAATATGGTTTCACTCTTTCAGAGAGGCTGTTCGTGAGTACGGCGGAGAGTTACCTTTAGAGGAATTTGCAAAATGTATTGGAACGACAGACGATGTACTGTATACATATTTGAATGAGCAATTAAAAGAGAAGTTTAACAAGCATGCATTAAAAGAGAAAGTTAAAACTTTACATAAAGAGAAAATGAAAATACCAGAAGCTCGTGACGGGGTAAAAGAATATTTAGCGGAAGCGAAAGAGATGGGATTGAAAATTGCATTAGCTTCCAGTTCATCTAGAGAATGGATTATTCCTTTTTTGGAAGAGCTACAAATTCGAGATTATTTTGAAGTCATTAAAACGAGAGAAGATGTTGTGAAGGTAAAACCGGATCCAGCACTTTACCGGGTAGCGATAGACGATTTAGGGATTGACCCGTCTGAAGCTGTTGTATTTGAAGACTCGTTAAACGGATTGAAAGCCGCGATTGCAGCAGGGTTAACATGCGTCGTTGTGCCTAATGATGTGACAAGAAATTTACAGTTCGAAAATCATCACCTTCGAATTGAAAGTATGAGAGATAAAAGTTTGAAAGAAGTGCTTCAAAGTATAAAAAAAGACCGTATTTCCTAAAAGGAAGCACGGTCTTTCTTTTTGTTTTTTTTACCTTCAATGACAGTTAAATGAGATTGTTTTCTTTTTCGTTTCAACGATGGAGAATTACCCTTTTTTCCCTTGTCATCAGAAGCGTTTCGTTTCAAGAAAGAATTGCTTAGGGGTGCTACATTTTGTTTCCCGTGTTTGCGGTTCGATTGTTTTGCAGCACGCTTATATGAGCTTTGCGAATTTGCAGAACCACTAGAGTTTGTAAACATTTTGTAGAGTAAATAAAAGATACCAACGACAGCCAACATGATACCAATATTTCTTAACACTCCCATTGGATCTGTAATAACAGATGAAACAAGGCCGAATATTGCTAATCCGATAATAAGCACAAATATAGCGAATGTAAACGAACGACCGTTCATAAGGGACACCTCCTAAAAACATATATTAAAATTAGTATATTAACGATGAGGAAAGGAGTTGAACACCATTTTTAAATAATTATTGTTTGTTTTCTAAACGTAATAATTCTTCAAACGATGCAACGGCTACTTCCACTTGATCATCTGTTGGTTCTTTCGTTGTTAATAGTTGCAGCCATAATCCGGGATATCCAAGTATACGTAATACTGGAATATCGCGTAATCGATTTGTAAATTGTAACACTTCAAAAGAAATGCCGAGAACGACTGGAATTAATAAAATTCGGTTTACCACTCTGGCCCAAAGTGGATCTGTAGGGACAAGGAAATAAACAAACATACCAATAATGACTGTAAATATAATAAAGCTACTGCCACAGCGATAATGAAGGCGCGTTTGTTTGTGAACATTTTCTACAGTCAGTGAAAGATTATTCTCATAAGCATTGATTACTTTATGCTCCGCACCGTGGTACTGAAATACCCGCTTAATAAGTGGGGTTAAAGAAATAAAGTATATATAGCTCAATAATAGCATGAGCTTAATGACACTTTCGACAATGATTTGCCCTGTATGAGATGGGAAAATCGGTCTCGTTAATTCAGCTAGTAGTGCAGGAACTGCTGTGAAAATGACTTTACCGAATATGAAAGATAAAACGCCGACTGCTGCAACTCCTAATACCATCGTTAATTTCGATTGTTCTTCTTTTTTATTTGCAATTTGTTCGTCTTCTTCTGGATGGACATCAAATCGTTCTGAAGCAAAGTTTAAATGTTTTGCTCCGTTTGCACTTGCGTCCACAATAGCGGCAATCCCTCGTAAAAATGGAATTTTTTTTAGGATAGATAATGCTTTATTACGAACGCGTGGTAATCGATAAAATTCAATCGATTTATCTTTACGACGAACCGCTGTAACAGTATATTCTCTACCGCCAAACATAACTCCTTCTATGACTGCTTGCCCGCCATATATTTGTTTTGACTCTTCTGCCATGTTAACACCAACCTGTATTTGTTTCTCTCTTATGTAGAAAAAGAGGCAATTGTCATACTGGGTTCTGTCATTTTGAAATAAGACAATCACCGAGTTTCTTTTATTTTATCGACAAATACAAGTAGATGACAAGGGAAAATATTACGAGAGTCGGACATTTCCTATTCTTTTTATAGACAAATTTCGCAGTATTTAAACATGGTACAAAATAGTTTCGGGCATACTAGTGAGCGGAGGTGTCGATGTGAGTCAAGAACAATTAGGAACAAGGAATTTTGTACAAATTGGTTTATTTGGTGGAATCTTTTGGGGGGGAATATGGTATTTCCTTCATATATTTTCATTTACGGAAGCGGGACCGAATTATTTCCTATTACCATTTGCCTTTGGAAGCTGGAAAGAAGGGGTATGGGGCAATGTGTCAGGAATTGTTTGTATGGGACTAATTTCGATTTTAATTGCTTTTTTGTATAAAGCATTTTTGGCAAAGTTTGAAGGGATTCTTCCAGGGATGATTTATGGTCTATTTTGGTGGGCGTTACTATTTTTCGGAATAGGGTTACTAGCGCCTACTATTAAAAGTGCACTCCATTTACCAAAAGAAACAATTGTGACGACGATATGCATTTTTATATTGTATGGTGTGTTTATAGCGTATTCTGTTTCCTATGCAGTAAATACGAATAAAGCTGAGCGAGAAGCGGAGGAGAAGACAAACTATTCAAATAAGTAACTCCTATGTTAAAATGTTGTATAGATATTTAATATTAAGGAGTTTTAAGCATATGAAAAAGGTACTCCTCGTAAACGGTCCTAACCTAAATCGCCTCGGTGTTCGTGAGGTAAATGTATATGGAAAGGGCACGCTAGCGACACTTGAAGCAGATATGAAGCAAGAAGCAGAAACAATGGGAGTGGAGTTAGAATGTTTCCAATCGAATCATGAAGGTGCGATTATCGATCGTCTTCATGAGGCGGAAGATATATATGAAGGAATCATTTTAAATCCTGGAGCATTTACGCATTATAGCTATGCGATTCGAGATGCAATTGCGAGCATTTCGATTCCTGTTATTGAAGTACATATTTCTAACATTCACCAGCGTGAGTCGTTCCGTCACGAATCTGTGACGGCAGCTGTTTGTGCGGGACAAATTGTTGGATTTGGTTTTTATGGCTATAAGTTAGCGTTATTTGCATTAATGGAGAAATTTAGGGAGGCATAAAGTAATGGAGAAAATCGAAAGATTAAGAAGTGCATTTGATGAGGCTGGTATTGACGGTATATTGTTAACAAATGAACATAGTCGTAGATATATGGCTAACTTCACAGGAACAGCTGGTGTTGTACTGATTTCGAAAAAACGTGCTCAATTTATTACAGATTTCCGTTACGTAGAGCAGGCTAGTAAACAAGCTGTTGGATATGAGATTGTACAGCATGCAGGATTAATTATTGATGAAGTTGCAAAGCAAGTGAAGGAACTAGGAATTCAAAAGCTTGGCTTTGAGCAAGATACTCTTACATATAGTTCTTATTCAGCTCATAAAGAAGTGATCGATGCTGAATTTATCCCAACTTCTGGGCTTGTAGAAAAGTTACGCTTGATAAAGACTGATTCAGAGATTAAGATATTAAAGGAAGCTGCACAGATTGCAGATGCTGCCTTTGAACATATTCTATCATTCATTCGCCCGGGAGTATCTGAAATTGAAGTGTCAAATGAACTTGAATTTTTCATGAGAAAACAAGGAGCAACATCTTCTTCGTTTGATATTATCGTTGCTTCAGGTCTTCGTTCGGCATTACCGCACGGCGTGGCATCTGAAAAAGTGATAGAAACAGGAGATTTCGTTACATTAGACTTCGGCGCTTATTACAAAGGATATTGCTCTGATATTACTCGTACGATTGCAGTTGGTGAACCATCTGATAAATTGAAAGAAATTTATAATATCGTTTTAGAAGCACAACTACATGGTGTGAACGGTATTAAAGCTGGTTTAACTGGCCGCGAGGCGGATGCGTTAACGCGTGATTACATAACGGAAAAAGGATACGGTGAATACTTCGGACACTCTACTGGTCATGGAATCGGTCTTGAAATCCATGAAGCACCAGGTTTAGCGTTCCGTTCTGATACAGTACTTGAACCAGGTATGGCTGTAACAGTAGAACCAGGTATTTATATTCCAGGTATTGGCGGCGTACGTATTGAAGATGATATCATTGTAACAAGTGAAGGTAATGAAGTAATTACGAAATCACCAAAAGAACTTATTATTTTGTAATACACAGGAGGATTTTTTTACATGATTTCAGTAAACGATTTTCGTACAGGTTTAACAATTTCAGTGGACAACGCCCTTTGGCAAGTACTTGATTTCCAACACGTAAAGCCAGGTAAAGGTGCTGCATTCGTTCGTTCTAAACTACGTAACCTTCGCACAGGTTCTGTTCAAGAGAAAACATTCCGTGCTGGTGAGAAAGTAGAAAAAGCACACATTGAAAACCGTCGTATGCAATACTTATACGCGAGCGGTGAGGCTCACGTATTTATGGATAATGGAACTTATGAGCAAATCGAACTTGGCGAAAAACAAATCGAGCGCGAGCTTAAATTCCTAAAAGAAAACATGGAAGTATCTATCATGACTTACCAAGGCGAAGTACTTGGTGTTGAACTTCCAAACACAGTTGAATTACAAGTTACAGAAACAGAGCCAGGTATTAAAGGAGATACAGCTTCTAACGTAACAAAACCAGCTACATTAGAAACAGGTCTTGTTGTACAAGTACCAATCTTCATTAACGAAGGCGAAATGCTTATCATCAACACTGGTGAAGGTAAATACGTTTCTCGTGCATAGTAGAAAAGCACTCGTGATTATCACGAGTGCTTTTTTTTATAGAAAATAGGGCAAATAATAAATCGCTGTTATAACAAAACTAACTAAGACAAGTGAAAGGGTGCCCATAATATATGGAGTCAAAACAATTTGAAATGGTTTTATCTCGCCAGTCTCAACGCCAGTTAATGTTTTATTTATTGCGTGATCCGTAATGTTGTTTCTATGATTACTCATAATAATGAACCACGTAATTGCAAATATCGCTAAACTACCAAGAAAAAAGGACTCCATAAATGACCAACCGACCAATAATGAAAAAAGATAAATAAGAGCTAATTCTACTACAATAGTTAAACTAATTTTCAATACCTTCATATTTTCTCCCCGCCCTTTTTAATGAATATACCATAAAATACCAATAAAAATAAGGATATTCAAATTAATTGTACATGGTAGAGAAAAAATATGTTTTTACTTCTGAAATAGACAACCTCTGCATATGGTTGTACAAATAAATTCTTTTTTGGAGTGCAGCACTAGTAACCGTTATGGGAGAAGGTGGGAGAATGAAACAGTGGCTAGCGGCAATGGAAACATCCGTGCTTGTGATGGGGTTACTTCGGTTGTTTTCAGGTAGCGCGGAAATATTCGCCGCTTTGCTTATGCTCTATGTGAATGATGCGAAGAAAGCATTGTTTATAAATGGTATGTTGGCGTTTGTTGGACCGACCGTATTAATTTTAACAATGACAATAGGTATAGCAAGTGTGGCAAGTGAGATTTCCTTTTTGAAACTCTTTTTTCTAGCGCTTGGAATTGGCTGTATTTTTATCGCGTTGTTGAAATAGTAAGTCGAGTATAGTGGGGAGAAGCTGATGAAAGAAGTATTAGAAGTTTTACCGAAAACGATGAAGCAGTTAGTGGAAAGTTGTAAGTGGTGCGATGCCCTAGAGGAAATCCGTGTTCGAATTGGAAGACCGCTAGAGTGTATTGCTCATGGTGAAGTGTTTTTTTATGACTATATCGTTACAGCAGAGGATGCTATTTACTTATTGAATAAATTAAGTCAATTCTCAATTTATACGATGGAAGAGGAATTAAAACGTGGGTATGTGACACTGCGAGGAGGACATAGAATCGGCTTAGCTGGAAAAGTCATTACAGAAAAAAGCGCAGTGAAAATGATTCGAGATGTCTCTTCCTTTAATATTCGTATTGCTCGTCAAAAAATAGGAATTGCTGAACCACTTTTGCCGTATTTGTATGAAACACGATGGTTAAACACGATGGTAATAGGTCCGCCGCAAACGGGAAAAACAACACTTTTAAGAGATGTAGCACGCTGCATGAGTCAAGGTGTAAGTGCTTCGAAAATTCCTTCTTGTAAAGTTGGGATTGTTGATGAGCGCTCAGAAATTGCTGGCTGCGTGAAAGGTATCCCGCAATATGACTTTGGCACACGAGTAGATGTGTTAGACGCATGTCCAAAAGCTGAAGGAATGATGATGATGATTCGTTCTATGAGCCCAGATATATTAATTGTGGATGAAATTGGTCGTAAAGAAGATAGTGAAGCAATTATGGAGGCAGTACATGCAGGGGTTCAGCTTTTTATAAGCGCACATGGATTTTCTTATGATGATGTTGTGAAACGTCCATCACTAAAGGCAGTGCTGGAACTCGGTGTATTTGATAGGTTTGTGGAATTGTCAAAAGCAAGAGGGCCAGGAACAGTAATGCAAGTGAAAGATAAAGATGGAAAATCGGTATTGCCTCATAGAAAGGTGCAAGGTGTATGGTGAAAATATTTGGTGCAGTGTTAATCGTTGCGGTCAGCACCTTTTTCGGGTTTTCATACGCTAAAAGGTACAGTGAGAGGCCGAGGCAACTTAGATTATTAAAAGCGGCACTTCAATCACTAGAAGCAGAAATTATGTACGGGCATACACCTTTATCAGAAGCTGCCGAGCGATTAGTGAAACAAATGCCGAAGCCGTTAAATTGGATATTTCAAAGTTTCGCTAGAAGGTTAGAAAGCGGAGAACAAACAGTTAGAGAAGCTTGGATAGATAGTTTGAAAGAAAATTGGAAGTTAACGGCATTTCAACAAACTGAGTACGAGATTTTGCAACAGTTTGGTGAAACGCTTGGACAACATGATCGTGAATCACAACAAAAACATATTCGCTTATGTATTACACATTTAGAGAGAGAAGAAGAAGAAGCGAAAGCATTACAACTGCAATATGAAAAGATGATTAAGAGCTTAGGGGTACTAGCGGGGCTACTTATCGTAATTTTACTGCTATAGGAGGGAGAAAGGCGATGTCCATTGATGTTGGATTAATATTTCAAATCGCCGGAATCGGCATTGTTTTAGCTTTTATTCATACCGTACTAAAAGAATTAAAGCGTGAGGATATTGCAAATTGGGTTATCCTCGTCGGTTTTGTCGTTATTTTATTTCATGTCGCATTTTTAATTAATACGTTATTCGACAAGATTAAAAGTGTCTTTCTCTTCCAGTAAAGGAGGCGGTTCGAATCGAAATTATACAAATTGTCGGATTAGGCCTCGTTGCTACGTTTTTAGCAGCTGTATTGAATCAGCATAAATCTAGCATTACGTCATTATTCATTGTGTTCGTAGGTAGCGTGATGTTCCTTCTTTTGATCGATCAAATTCACGCTATTTTACAAATGATTGAAAGAGTAGCGAGTGAAGCAAAAGTTAGCAACGTATATGTAGAAACGTTGCTAAAAATTATTGGGATTGCTTATATCGCTGAGTTTGGAGCGCAAATTACAAAGGATGCTGGTCAAGGTGCAATCGCTTCGAAAATTGAATTAGCTGGAAAGATTTTAATTCTCGTTATGGCGATTCCTATATTGACGGTTGTAATTGAAACTATTCTCGGATTTTTACCGACGGGATAAGGGGGAGTGAATGTTGAGGGGCTTTGGAGCTAAGCTGCTATTTGCTTGCTTCCTTTTCTTTTCTTTACCGGTTGTTGTACAAGCTTCTCCTGTAGAAACAAACGTCGTTGATCAACAATTGGATAAGCTCGGAATTGAAGATGTGAAGCAATTTTGGGACGGGCTTGTTACAAAATATGGGGGTTACTTACCAGAGAGTCAAAAAGGTAGCTTTATGGAGTTTGTAAAGGGAGAAAAAGAGATTTCTGTAAAAGAGTGGATGCTTGGTTTATTAAAGTATTTATTTCACGAGCTTGTTGCAAATGGGAAGCTACTTGGAACGCTCATTATGCTCACAATTTTTAGTGCATTGTTGCAATCACTGCAATCGGCATTTTCAAAGAGTAGCGTAAGTAAAATTGCTGATGCGGTTGTATATATGGTACTTATTATTTTCGCTTTAAATAGTTTTTATGTCGTCATGACATATGCAAGAGAAACGATACAAACAATGGTAGATTTCATATTAGCGCTATTGCCAATCTTGCTTGCACTCATAGCAACTGGAGGCGGTGTTGTATCTGTAGCGTTTTTTCATCCGATTATCATCTTCTTAATGAATACAAGTGGGCTTCTAATGAATTATATTGTTCTACCACTTTTATTACTTGCAACGATATTAAGTATTGTAAGTACGATGAGTGATCAATATAAAGTTACAAAATTGTCCAAGCTTCTGCAAAACGTTAGCGTTGGGATTATCGGTATCTTTTTAACAATTTTTTTAGGGGTATTATCTGTACAAGGAACAGCGACAGCTGTTGCTGATGGGATCGCTGTGAAAACTGCTAAATTTGTAACAGGGAACTTTATTCCCGTAGTAGGAAGAATGTTTACAGAGGCGGCTGATACTGTTATTAGTGCGTCTGGATTATTAAAAAATACAGTCGGAATTATCGGGCTCGTCATTTTATGTTTAATTGTCGCTTTTCCAGCGATTCAAATTTTTTGTATCGCGTTTATTTATAAGTTCGCAGCAGCAGTATTACAGCCAGTTGGTGGCGGAGCAATTATTCAATGTTTAGATATCATTGGACGGAGCATCATTTATGTATTTGCTTGCTTAGCTATCGTATCGTTTATGTTCTTTTTAAGTATCACAATTATTATTGCTGCGGGGAACATTACACTTATGATGCGGTAGGAGGTGGAGGGTATGCAATTTGTTACAGAGTGGATTAGAAATATTATCGTATTTTTACTCTTAGCGACAATGCTTCATCTTATTCTTCCGAATTCTAATTTGCAAAAGTACGTTAAATTCGTTGTAAGTCTATTATTAGTTGTATTAATTTTAACTCCTCTTTTTAAACTATTGCAAACAGATGTAAATGAAGTAATCGCGAATTTTAATGAAGAGAAGTATTTAGCAGAAGGATCTGTAAAAAATTCAATAGATTCGAAGAAAAAAGAAATACAAGCTCTAACACGTGCATATAGTTTAGAAGAGATGGCTACCAAAATGAAAAAAGAAGTAGGAAAAGAGTTCGAGAAAAAGTATGGTATGACAGTCTCTGAAATACAAATAGTCGCAGCGGAAAGTACAGCGGAAGTAAAGTCAGCGAAAGATATTCAATCTGTTGTTGTGACGTTGAAAGAAAAAGAACCTAGTAAAAATGATGCAATCGAAACAGTAAAGCCGGTTGAAATTAATACGAAAGAACCTCCGAAAAAAGTAGAAGAAACGAATGTAGAAATGAAAGATTTCTTTTCAAGCAGGTGGCAACTAGAGAATAAACAAATCCAAGTTCAAATGGAAGGGAGGACAGGTTGAGTAAATGGACAATAAAGATAAAAATTCTAAGTTCTCATTTTTTCGAAACTTATTGAATGGGGATGAAAAAGAAAGCAATGAGAAGGGGAAAAAGGTAACACCTAAGTTTTTACTTGTCCTACTCATACTTGGAATTTTGCTTATGTTTTCTAGTAGTCTCTTTTCAGGTAAAAAAGAAGAAGTACCTGTATTTAAAGAACAAAAAACTCAAAACCAAGAAAAAGACGTACCAACTTTTGGACAAAAAAATAATAATAATATGTCGAATCTAGAAAAATATGAAAAAGCGTATGAACAAGAATTAAAAGCAGCCTTAGAAGAAATGGCAGGAGTAAAAGATGTAACGATTAAAGTGAATTTAGATTCATCAGAAGAAAAAATATTAGAAAAAAATACAGTGAAACGTTCACAAACAACAGGTGAAACAGATAAAACAGGCGGTCAGAGGAAAGTAGAAGACGAGTCTCTTGATGAAAAGACAGTCATTATACGTGAAGGGGATAAAGAAACTCCCGTTGTTTTACGAACAGAAAAACCGAAAGTGCGAGGTGTTCTTGTCGTAGCAAAGGGAGTGGATAATATACAAGTTAAAGCGATGGTAAAAGAAGCTGTAATACGGCTGCTAGATGTACCAGCTCATCGCGTTTCAGTATCACCGAAAAATTGATAGGGAGGAAATAAAGTGTTAAAAAAACAAACAGTTTGGTTATTAACGATGTTAAGTTTAGTTGTTGTACTATCTGTGTATTACGTAACAACTCCTGACAAAATGAATACAGCATCGCCGGCGACAGGTGAAAAGATTGGACAAGAAAAACAAGGTACTGATAAAGCAGTAACAAACGAAGCACCTAAAGAAACGCCAAAAAAAGAAACTACAAGCAAGGAAACATCAAATAAAGAAACAAATAAAGAAACAGACAAAAAAGAGAGCGCTACAAAAGAAACAAGTAAGAAAGATGCTAACGTAACAGTTCAATCAAGTGATGAAAATTTCACAGCATTACGTATGCAAATGGAAGATCAGCGAAGTGAACAAAAAGCAAAATTACAAGAAGTGATGAATTCAGCAAAATCTTCAGCAACAGAAAAGAGTAAAGCAAAAGATAATTTTGATGCAATCACTACAATGGAAACGAAACAAGAATTACTTGAGACAGTAATTAAGTCTCAAGGAGGATATAAAGATGCCCTTGTAAGAGCTGATGGGACTGACATTAGAGTAACTGTAAAAGCAGCAAAACATTCACAAAAAGAAGCCAATAAAATTATACAACTTGTAAGAAGTGAAGGCGGATCAAAAGATGTAGGTGTGAAATTTGATCCACCAACAAAATAAAAACTAATAATCCGCGGGGAAATCCTCCGCGGATTATTAGTTTTTACGAATCCGAGTGTTTGAAGATAGTTAGATAAAAATAATAATAGAAAAAAGCTATCATTTTCGATAGCTTTTTTCTGTTTCGTCTTTGTAGTTGTTTTTACTATGCTCAACTCGGAACGGAGAAATGCGTTGTGAGTAAAAGATTAGCGGTTCATGGTAGCGATGATTACTTTTTCCGGATTTGACATGGATGAAGAGAACGAATGCCCAGACTATTACGGCAGGTAAGAAGAGAATGAGCCATATCATATGTCCACACCTCAATACGATATATTTTCTATACTTTGAACATACTATTCTTATATGAAGGAATGATGAACGACGTGTAAACAAAAAAATAATATTTGGTAAAAATATGTTATTGACTATGTATGAGGTGAAGAGTGAAACGGTAATTATATGTTTACTCTGTAGCGTTTTGAAAAAGTAAGGAATGTTTTTTAGTAAGTGGTCTTGCCAATTTTGTGTGAAACTTGGTATTATTACTAGGTAATAAATTTTTATTGGAATAATATTTTTACAGGAGTTTCGATTTATTATAAAGAAATATAAATTGGAATGTTTAAAAAATTTATCGTAAGATGGAAATAGTAACTATTTCTATTAGTGAATGAAATGCATTTTCTAATAGAGTACATCGTATTTTTACAGTCAATCTAGTTTTAATGACGATAATCTGTAAAAACGGGACAAACAAGAGTATGGGAGTGGATTTTACATGTTTAAAATTCAAGAAGTTCGTGAATTAATTAAATTAATTGATAGCTCTAATATTGATGAATTTGAATACAAAAAAGATGGTACGACAATCAAAATGAAAAAGCGTGGTAATGAAGTTGTTGCGGTGCAAGCACCTGTAGCAAAACAAGCCGTTCAACCAGTGGCACCTGTTGAAGTTGAAACAGCAGTAGCGGCAGCGCAAGTGGAAGTGCCAAAACAAGAAGAGAAAAAAGCTGTTCAAAATGAAAACCTACATAAAATTACATCGCCGATGGTAGGTACATTCTATTCTTCTTCTTCGCCTGATACACCTCCATATATAAGTGTTGGAGATAGAGTATCAAAAGATTCTATCGTATGTATTGTTGAGGCTATGAAGTTATTTAACGAAATTGATGCTGATGTAGAAGGCGAAATTGTTGAGATTCTTGTTAATAACGGACAGCTTGTTGAGTATGGACAACCGCTATTTCTTGTGAAAGCGTAATAAGGGAGTCTTTGTGATGATAAAAAAAGTATTAATAGCTAATCGTGGGGAAATTGCCGTACGAATTATTCGTGCTTGTAAAGAAATGGATATTGAAACAGTCGCAATTTATTCAGAAGCAGATAAAGAGTCACTTCACGTACAAATTGCAGATGAGGCGTATTGTGTAGGGCCAACCGTTTCGAAAGAAAGCTATTTAAATTTAACGAACATTATTAGTGTTGCGAAGTTAACAGGTTGCGATGCTATTCATCCGGGATACGGATTTTTAGCAGAGAATGCAGATTTCGCAGAGTTATGCCGTGAATGTAACTTAATTTTTATCGGCCCAAGTCCAGAAGCTATTTCAAAGATGGGCACAAAAGACGTTGCTCGTGATACAATGAAAGAAGCAGGGGTTCCGATTGTACCAGGTTCACAAGGGATTATTAAAAATACCGAAGAAGCGATCGAACTTGCTAATCAAATTGGATATCCAGTTATTATTAAAGCGACTGCAGGTGGCGGTGGAAAAGGTATTCGTGTTGCACGCCATGAAGAAGAGCTTGTAAAAGGAATTCAAATTACACAGCAAGAAGCTAGTACCGCTTTTGGGAACCCTGGTGTATACTTAGAAAAGTACGTTGAAGATTTCCGCCATGTTGAGATTCAAATAATGGCAGATACACACGGAAATGCCATTCATTTAGGAGAGCGTGATTGTACAATTCAGCGCCGCTTGCAAAAACTACTAGAAGAAAGCCCATCACCTGCACTTGATGAAAATGTGCGCAAGCAGATGGGTGAGGCGGCAGTAAAAGCGGCGGTAGCGGTTGATTATACAGGTGCTGGTACGGTTGAGTTTATTTATGAATATAAAACGAAAACCTTTTATTTCATGGAGATGAATACGAGAATTCAAGTTGAGCATCCGGTTACTGAAATGGTAACAGGGATGGATTTAATTAAAGAACAAATTCGTGTTGCTTCTGGAGAAAAGTTATCGTTACAGCAAGAAGAAGTACAATTTAATGGTTGGGCAATTGAATGCCGAATTAATGCGGAAAACCCTGCCAAAAAATTTATGCCATCTCCGGGGAAAGTAGAAATGTACTTGCCACCAGGCGGATTTGGTATTCGCGTCGATTCAGCTGTATATCCGGGATATTCAATCCCACCTTTCTATGATTCGATGATTGCTAAATTAATTGTTCACGGAAAAACACGTGAAGAGGCAATTGCAAAAATGAAGCGTGCACTCAGTGAGTTTGTCATTGAAGGCGTACATACAACAATCCCGTTCCATTTGCAATTGCTAGATCATCCTGATTTTGTAAAAGGTGAGTTTAATACGAAATTTTTGGAAGAGCATGAACTTGTGACGCAGTGATACATTAAAGGAGGTTTTTTTTCATGGCTGAACATATGTTAGATATGGGTCAAGATACAACTCTTGGTAAAGTAGAAATTGCACCAGAAGTAATTGAAGTAATCGCAGGTATTGCAGCTGCTGAGGTAGAAGGTGTAGCGGCAATGCGTGGTAATTTTGCTACAGATGTTGTTGAGAAGTTAGGTAAGAAGAATCATGGTAAAGGTGTAAAGGTTGAATTAGCAAACGAAGATATTATCGTTGACCTTTATGTTGTGATGTATTTTGGCGTAGCAATTCCAGTTGTTGCACAAAAGATTCAAGACAACATTCGCCAAGCGCTCTTTACAATGACAGGGCTTGAGCCAAAAGAAGTGAATGTTCACATCGTTGGCGTAACATTCGAAACACAAAAAACAGAAATTGAACCAGTGTAAGAATGGAAAAGGTGCCTAGTAACATAGGCATCTTTTTTATCGTTTCATTTCTTCACAAATTAAAACCCTCTAATTATTATACTATTTCAAAAAAAAAGAAATTTAAAAGAAAATGTTTCGTTTTTCCAAAAAACGTACATTGTGATAAGATATGGAACTTGAAGTTAATCTTTTTATTATTTTTCAGCCTTGTAACCCGTGTATGAAACGATAAATTGTGTTATTATCATTGTATTATAAGGTTGGAAAATCAATGAAAACTGTAAGGGTAAGTGAATTGACGGCTTATAAATTATAATAATATAACAAAGCATAAGGAAAGACTTGAAGCATAAAGGAGAGTTACAATGAAACGTAGGACGGCTAGAGAAAGAGCTATGCAAGCATTATATCAAATGGATATTACAGGTGAATTAGAACCGAAAATAGCGGTGGAAAACACGCTAGATGAAGGTGAAGAAACAAATGAGTTTTTAGAATCACTTGTAGTAGGTTTTGTAGAAAATAAAGAAGTAATTGATGAAGCGATTCGTCAAAACTTAAAAAAATGGAAACTTGAGCGTATTAGTATTGTTGATCGCAGTATTTTACGTCTAGCTGTGTATGAAATGAAATACATGGAAGAAGTTCCACACAACGTAACAATTAACGAGGCAATTGAAATTGCTAAAACATTTGGGGATGAGGAATCTCGTCGTTTTATTAACGGCGTTTTATCTAATATAAAAGATACACTGTAATTTCTTTAAGGGGGAATCTTAAAATGGTAGCAGTAATCATCAAAGGAAATGAAGTTGCGGAGAAAAAACGAACACAATTAACAGAAGAAGTTGTGAAGTTGAAAGAGCAAGGGATTGTACCAGGGTTAGCAGTTATTCTAGTTGGAGAAGATCCAGCATCTCGTTCTTATGTAAAAGGAAAAGAAAAGGGCTGTGAACAAGTAGGAATCTATTCAGAGCTAATTGAATTTCCTGAAACAATTACGGAGGAGCGTTTACTTGCTGAAATCGATCGCTTAAATGGCGATGACCGTATTAATGGCATATTAGTGCAATTACCTTTACCAAAACATATTGAAGAAAAAGCTATCATTGAAAGAATTTCACCAGAAAAAGATGTAGATGGATTTCACCCAATTAGCGTGGGACGTATGATGACGGGACAAGATACATTCCTTCCATGTACACCGCACGGTATTGTAGAATTGGTAAAAGAAACCAATCTCGATATCTCGGGAAAACATGTTGTAGTAATTGGAAGAAGTAATATTGTCGGCAAGCCAGTGGGACAATTGTTCTTAAATGAAAATGCAACTGTCACATACTGTCATTCTAAGACGCAAAATATGAAAGAGTTAACGAAGTTAGCTGATATTTTAATCGTAGCAGTAGGACGACCTAAAATGGTAACAGCTGATTATATTAAAGAAGGAGCGGTTGTAATCGACGTTGGTGTAAACCGTTTAGAAACAGGTAAACTTTGTGGCGATGTTGACTTTGACAACGTGTTAGATGTTGCAGGTTACATTACACCTGTGCCAAAGGGTGTTGGTCCAATGACGATCACAATGCTTCTTCATAATACTGTTGAATCTGCTAAACGTGCAGGTGTTGTTTGTAAATAATTTGATTCGGCTATGAGGAGAGAGAAATGGAGAAACAATATTTAACCGTTACAGCGTTAACGCGCTATATAAAAACAAAAATAGAATATGACCCGCATTTGCAGTCTGTTTGGTTAAAAGGTGAAATTTCCAACTTTAAAAATCATAGCCGTGGTCACATGTATTTTACATTGAAAGATGAAAATGCAAGAATCGCAGCGGTTATGTTTGCGGGTCATAATCGTAATATTAAATTCAGACCTGAAAATGGGATGAAGGTACTCGTGAAAGGGAAAATCTCTGTTTACGAGGCGAGTGGTTCTTATCAAATTTATATTCAAGACATGCAGCCTGACGGAATCGGAAACTTGCATTTAGCTTACGAACAATTAAAGGTTCGTTTAGAGGAAGAAGGTTTGTTTTCTCAAGTTTATAAAAAAACAATTCCTCCTTATGCTAAAACAATAGGTGTGATTACGTCACCAACAGGGGCAGCGATTCGTGACATTATAACAACGATTAAACGTCGTTATCCAATCGGAAACGTTATTGTATTTCCAGTACTTGTACAGGGGGAGTCAGCAGCTCCCTCAATTGTACAAGCGATTCGTACAGCGAATGAAATGGGAGAGATAGATGTCCTAATCGTCGGGCGCGGTGGAGGCTCTATTGAGGAATTATGGGCGTTTAATGAAGAAACGGTTGCAAGAGCCATTTTCAAGAGTGAAATCCCTATTATTTCAGCAGTAGGCCATGAAACAGACTTTACAATTGCGGATTTTGTTGCCGATTTACGAGCGCCAACACCGACTGCAGCCGCTGAGCTGGCAGCGCCTAACATTATAGAGTTACAAGAAAAGGTATTACAAAGAACTTTAAGATTGCAAAGAGCAATGAGAGAGTTAGTACATAAAAAAGAAGAAAAACTACAAGTATTGCAAAAATCTTATGCGTTCCGTTATCCAAGACAAGTATATGAGCAAAAAGAAGAGCAATTGGATAGAGCGTTAGAACAGCTTGTTTTAGCGAAAGAGCGCTATATTGATAAAAAGGTAAATCAGTTAAAACAGCTTTCATTTTATTTAGAGAAGCACCACCCATCTCAAAAAATTATGCAAACGAAGGTAGCAGTTGAAACGTTGCAAAAGCAATTGCAACGTGAAATGCAAACATTACTTCAAACGAAAGAATTTGCCTTTGTAAGAGCTGCTCAAAAACTTGAAGCGTTAAGTCCGCTTAAAGTAATGATGAGAGGGTACGGGCTTGTATATGATGAAGAGAAGCAAGTGTTAAAAAGTGTGAAAGATGTCAGCCTTGGAGATGCTGTTTCAGTTCAATTACAAGATGGAATACTAGATTGTAGCGTATCAGGCATAGAGGAGCGTGAATTGAATAATGGAAAATAAATTAAGCTTTGAAGAGGCAATTTCGCAACTTGAGCATCTCGTTTCTAAGCTAGAGCAAGGTGACGTACCTCTAGAAGAAGCGATTTCTTATTTTAAAGAGGGTATGGAATTATCTAAGCTTTGTGATGAGAAGTTGAAGAACGTACAAGAACAAATGGCAGTTATTCTTGGGGAAGATGGACAGCTTGAACCGTTTACTGCTTTAGGAGATGAAGCATAGTGACAATTGCTTTTGATACTTTTTTGAAAGAAAGTAAAACTTTTGTAGAAGAGAAGCTTGTAAGCTATGCAAATGAATTACAATGTCCAAATGTACTTCGTGAAGCGATGGCATATTCTTTGGAAGCGGGTGGGAAGCGTCTCCGCCCGTTACTTGTATTTGCAACATTACAAGCGTTTGGGAAAGAAAGAAATCTTGGAGTAGGTGCAGCTTGTGCTCTTGAAATGATACATACATACTCGTTAGTTCATGATGATTTACCTTGTATGGATGATGATGATTTAAGAAGAGGGAAGCCCACAAATCATAAAGTATTTGGTGAAGCGATGGCAGTTTTAGCAGGTGATGGTTTATTGACGTATGCTTTTCAAGTTATTATGGCATATGAACAAAAGGAAATCTCTGCTGAGAAAAAAGTAAGACTTGTACTTGAGCTTGCAAAAGCCGCAGGGCCAGAAGGAATGGTTGGCGGACAAGTGGCAGATATGGAAGCTGAAGGGAAACAGCTTACGCTTGATGAGTTGGAGTATATTCATAAACATAAGACCGGGAAACTACTTGAATTCGCTGTACTTGCAGGATCGATACTTTCTGATGCCACAGAAGAACAGGAAGAAAAGTTACTTACGTTTGCAAAATATATCGGCCTAGCTTTTCAAATTCGAGATGATATTTTAGATGTAGAAGGAACCGAAGAAGCGATTGGAAAACCGATTGGTAGTGATGTTTCCAACGAAAAGAGCACATATACGACATTATTTACTGTAGATAGAGCAAAGGACATTTTAGAAGAAACAATTGCAAAAGCAAAAGATGCTATTGGTTCCTTGCAATTACAAGATGAATATTTACTATCTATTTGCGATTTGATTGCAAAACGTAATAACTAATATAACAGCGTTTTCATTTGTTGAGTCATTCATCATTTTATGATATAAATGTAGGAAAAGGTTTTTCTTTTCTTGTTATTGGCAAAAATATATGTAGATTACATTGCCGTTATCACTTCGTGTTAGCGGCTATTTTTTTCATCGCCTCAAGAAATATGGTTTATAATAGGATTAGTGCGCAATAGACTGGTTAATAGCAGGACAAGGTGAAACATAAAAAAAGAGAATTTCTTGTTTTGTGTAAATGTTTTTTATAATATTTGACATGTTGACAGATTATGAAATGAAAGTGAGTGATCCATGTGGATCTAACGCAAATTCAAAACCCTAGTTTTTTGAAAGATATGTCTATCAGTGAACTAGAGGGATTGAGTGAGGATATTCGTAAGTTTTTAATTGAAGAGCTCTCTCAAACAGGTGGACATATTGCACCTAATTTAGGTGTAGTAGAACTCACAATTGCTCTGCATAAATTATTTGATAGTCCGAAAGATAAATTTTTATGGGACGTAGGACATCAATCCTATGTACATAAAATTTTAACAGGACGTGCAAAAGAATTCGGCACATTAAGGCAATATCAAGGTCTATGTGGTTTCCCAAAACGTTGCGAGAGTGAGCACGATGTATGGGAAACTGGTCATAGCTCGACATCATTATCTGCTGCAATGGGAATGGCTCTAGCACGTGATTTAAAGAAAACGAAAGAATATGTTATACCAATCATTGGAGATGGTGCTTTAACAGGCGGAATGGCTTTAGAGGCATTGAACCATATTGGACATGAGAAAACAGACATGACTGTTATTTTGAATGACAATGAAATGTCAATTGCACCAAACGTTGGTGCGCTTCACAATGTGCTTGGACGTCTACGTACCGCAGGAAAATACCATTGGGTAAAAGACGAACTAGAGTATATATTGAAGAAAATCCCAGCAGTCGGTGGGAAAGTTGCTGCGACAGCAGAGAAAATAAAAGACAGTCTTAAATATTTACTAGTATCCGGTGTCTTTTTCGAAGAATTAGGCTTTACATATTTAGGCCCAGTCGATGGGCACGATTATGAAAAGCTATTCGAAACGTTGCAATATGCAAAGAAAACAAAAGGCCCAGTGCTTGTTCATGTTATTACGAAAAAAGGAAAAGGTTATAAACCAGCTGAGAGTGATGTTATTGGAACTTGGCATGGAACTGGACCTTATAAAATTGAATCAGGTGACTTCGTTAAACCGAAAGAAGTTGCACCGGCATGGAGTGCTGTTGTTAGTGAAACAGTACTTAAGCTAGCAAGAACGGACGAGCGTATCGTTGCAATTACACCTGCAATGCCTGTTGGATCAAAACTTGAGAAATTCCAAAAAGAATTCCCGGATCGTATGATTGATGTAGGTATTGCAGAACAGCATGCTACAACAATGGCAGCGGGTATGGCAACGCAAGGTATGAAGCCATTCTTAGCGATTTATTCAACATTTTTACAAAGAGCATATGACCAAGTTGTTCATGATATATGCCGCCAAAATTTAAATGTTTTCATCGGAATCGATCGTTCTGGTTTAGTAGGAGCAGATGGTGAAACGCATCAAGGCGTATTTGACATCTCATTCTTACGCCACTTGCCGAATATGGTACTTATGATGCCAAAAGATGAAAATGAAGGGCAACATTTAGTATATACGGCGATGCAATATGAAGATGGGCCAATCGCATTACGTTATGCGCGTGGTAATGGACTTGGTGTTCATATGGATGAAGAATTAAAGGCGATTCCAATCGGTTCATGGGAAACGTTAAAAGAAGGTACACAAGCGGCTATTTTAACATTTGGTACGACGATACCAATGGCAATGGAAGCAGCTGAGCGTCTTGAAAAGGCTGGAGTTTCAGTGAAAGTAGTGAATGCTCGCTTTATTAAACCGATGGATGAAGCATATTTACATGATCTCTTAGGAAAAAATATACCGATTTTAACGATTGAAGAAGCGTGCTTAATCGGTGGTTTTGGAACGGGAGTAGTTGAATTTGCGTCTGAGAACGGGTACCATAGGGCGTTAATTGAACGAATGGGTATTCCAGACCGTTTCATAGAGCACGGTAGTGTAACAAAATTATTAGAAGAAATTGGTTTAACGACAGATGCTGTTGTAGACCGTATTCATACAATGATTCCATCAAAACAAAAAAGGGCGTAACAAATGAGTGCAAAAAAAGAAAGAGTAGACGTACTATTAGTAGAGCGAGGACTTATAGAAACACGTGAGAAAGCAAAACGCGCCATTATGGCCGGACTTGTATATGCGAATGAGATGAGACTTGATAAACCAGGAGAGAAAATCCCACAAGATACAGAGATTACGGTGAAGGGACAAGTTATGCCGTATGTAAGCCGTGGTGGTTATAAACTTGAAAAGGCATTAGAGACATTTCATCTGGATTTACAAGATAAAGTTATGATAGATATTGGTTCATCAACTGGTGGCTTTACAGATTGTGCGCTTCAAAATGGAGCGAAATTATCTTATGCATTAGATGTAGGATATAATCAACTTGCGTGGAAATTACGTCAAGATGAGCGTGTTGTCGTAATGGAACGAACAAACTTCCGTTACGTAACACCAGCAGACTTAGAACGTGGTTTACCGCAATTTGCTAGTATCGATGTTTCATTTATATCGTTAAAGCTTATATTGCCAGTTTTAAAAACAATGCTTATGCCGAATGGGGATGTAGCAGCGTTAATTAAACCACAGTTTGAAGCTGGAAGAGAGCAAGTTGGGAAAAAAGGTATCGTTCGGGATCGAAAAGTACATGAGGCTGTCGTGGAAATGATTGTCGACTTTGCTTTAAAAGAAGGATACGACGTAGAAGGTTTAACATTCTCACCAATTACGGGTGGGGATGGTAATATTGAATTTTTAATCCATCTGAAATGGCATGGTGAACGTGAGAATGGCGAAAATCATTCTCCAGTTTCTGTTGAGCAAGTAGTTACAGAGGCGCATGATGTCCTAAAACAAAAAGGGAAAGGGGAATAACATATGTTGTTCCTCTTTTTGTTGTAATTGTATAATGATTGTAAAAACAATTGTGTACAAGTAACGAATTATAAGTTAACATAAATAAGTGAAGTATACCAATGTTTAAACTATGGTAAGAGATAGTGTGAGGTGCAAATGTATGAATAAAGGTCAGCGCCATATTAAAATCAGGGAAATTATTGCGAACAAAGAAATTGAAACACAAGATGAATTAGTTGATATTTTACGTAATGAGGGATTTAATGTAACGCAAGCAACAGTATCTCGCGATATTAAAGAACTGCACTTAGTGAAAGTGCCATTACATGATGGTCGCTATAAATATAGCTTGCCAGCAGATCAACGATTTAACCCGTTACAAAAATTAAAACGCAATCTAGTGGATTCATTTGTAAAATTAGACACGGCAGGACATATGCTTGTGCTAAAAACATTGCCTGGTAACGCTCATTCACTTGGGGCACTTATTGATCATTTAGAGTGGGATGAGATCATCGGAACCATCTGTGGTGATGATACTTGCTTAATTATTTGCCGTACACCTGAAGATACAGGTGTTGTCTCTGATCGTTTCTTAAATATGCTGTAACAAAAAAATCTTGTTTGCTTTCCTCTGTAAAGTGGAAAGTGAACAGGATATTTTTATGGGTTAAAAACGTGAATTCTTAATTGTAATATAATATTTTCTTTGAATAAAATTAGAAAATAGGTGGATTGACCCGTAAAACAAATGTTTGGTACAATGGAGCGGTTAGAAAAGTAATTTATACATACAAACATATAGTATGACTATTTGAATAAATAACTGAGAAAAGCCCTTAATAGGGGATTAGTTTATAACGAGGTGAATGGGGCATTGTTATCGGAATTATCGATTAGAAACTTTGCTATTATTGAGGCATTAAATATTTCTTTTCAAAAAGGATTAACGGTTTTAAGTGGTGAAACAGGAGCCGGGAAATCGATTATTATCGATGCGATTAGTTTACTTGTAGGTGGCCGTGGTTCAGCGGAATTTGTTCGATATGGAACAGAAAAAGCTGAGATAGAGGGGCTATTTTATGTAGAAGATGATAAGCATCCATGTATTGAAAAGGCAGAAGAGTTGGATATAGAAATTGAAGACGGCATGATTATTTTGAAGCGTGATATCGCTGCAAACGGAAAGAGTGTATGTCGTGTAAATGGGAAACTGGTTACTCTTAGTGTATTAAAAGAAATTGGAAAAACACTTGTTGATATTCATGGGCAGCATGAAACGCAAGATTTAATGAATGAAGAGCGTCATCTATTTATGCTCGATCATTTTGATGGAGATCGTATCGTTAAACAATTGGATATATATCGAAACGTATACGCTGATTATGAGAAGTTGAAAAAACAGTTAAAATCATTAAGTGAAAATGAACAACAAATGGCACATCGCTTAGATTTAATTCAATTTCAGCATGAAGAAATCCGTAAGGCGGATTTAAAGATGGATGAAGAAAATGACTTAACTGAAGAACGATTGCAAATTTCTAATTTCGAAAAAATTTACAAAGCATTAGGCGATGCATATCGTTCGTTAAGCGCTGATGGACAAGGATTAGACAATGTGCGAAGCGCAATGGGACAAATGGAGAGTATTACACATTTAGATGAAATGTATCAAGAAAATCATGATTCCATTGCAAATAGCTATTACTTATTAGAAGAAGTTGCGTATCAACTGAGAGAAAAGCTCGATATGATGGAATATGATCCGAATCGTTTAGACGAAATTGAAACGCGTTTAAATGAAATTCGTATGCTAAAGAGAAAATATGGAAATACTGTAGAAGAGATTTTAGCGTATGCTGATAAAATTGAACAAGAAATTTTTACGATTGAAAATAAAGACGTTCATATTGAAACGACGAAGAAGCAGTTAAAGGAATTAGAAAGTGTTATTCTGAAAGAAGCAACGTTGTTAAGTAATATGCGTCATGAGCTTGCAGAGCATCTTACAAATGCCATTCATCAGGAATTAAAAGAATTATACATGGAAAAAACAAAATTTGAAGTGAGAATTATGAAGCGAGAAGGAAATGCTGAAGAGCCTCTTGTGGAGGGAGCGCCGGTAAGACTTACGGCGGATGGCTACGATCATGTGGAATTTTATATTTCAACAAATCCAGGTGAGCCGCTAAAACCACTTTCAAAAGTCGCTTCTGGCGGAGAGCTATCTCGTATTATTTTAGCTTTAAAAAGCATTTTTTCTAAGCATCAAGGTGTTGCATCTGTTATTTTTGATGAAGTGGATACGGGTGTAAGTGGTCGGGTCGCACAGGCTATTGCAGAAAAAATTTATCGAGTATCAGTAAACTCGCAAGTACTTTGTATTACGCACTTACCTCAAGTAGCTTCAATGGCGGATTCGCATTTATTTATTCGAAAACAAGTAGCGAATGATCGAACAATTACGTCAGTTACCGTTTTAACTATGGAGGATAAAGTAACAGAAATAGCTCGAATGATTTCGGGTGTGGAAATTACAGATTTAACGACAGAACATGCGAAAGAATTACTTACGCAAGCGCATCATTTTAAACAGACAGCAGAGGCTATCCAGTAATGGATAGCTTTTTTTCTCAAATGATGATTTCTTAATTCTTCCGGTTATAAATAAAGCACTGCAAGGAGAGATTAAAAAGTGAAGCCAAGAGGCTGAATGTGGGGTAGGAGCGAGGAGAGTGAACAAATTGAAATTAGAAAGATTTCGCAAAATAATAGGTATTTTTCTCCTTGTTTCTTTAGTTTTTATAGGGTGTTTTAAACCGCTTCGGACGTTTATTTCATCCCCAAAGCAACTTGTTGTTTTTGAAGGACAACAATCAGAAATAGCTTCATTACCAGTATTTAAAGCTGCATCAACAGATCGTCATGTGTTTACAGTAAGTTCAAATGAACAAAAACAAGGACTTATGGTAAATTCTCATCAAAATGGTGAAGCAGATATGGTGTTTCAACTTGCTGGTTTTCCAGTGAAAAAAGTAAATGTGAAAGTATTAAAAGATTTCAAAGTTATTCCAGGTGGACAATCAATTGGTGTGAAGTTAAACACAAAAGGGGTACTTGTTGTAGGCCATCATTTAATTCAAACTGAAAAAGGGAAAGTATCTCCTGGTGAAACAGCTGGTGTACAAATTGGAGATATGATTACTGAAATTAATGGTAAAACAATTGAAAGAATGAGTGATGTAGCACCATTTATTCATAATAGTGGTGAAACAGGTGAACCACTTAATCTTGTTTTGTTAAGAGATGGAAAACATATCCGCACTAAGTTAACACCACAAAAAGACAGTGGAGAATCGTCTTATCGTATTGGTTTATATATTCGTGATTCGGCAGCTGGAATCGGAACAATGACATTTGTTCATCCAGATTCTATGAAGTATGGGGCACTTGGTCACGTCATTTCTGATAACGATACGAAAAAGCCGATTCAAGTCGAAGATGGACAAATTATGCGTTCGACAGTTACATCAATTGAAAGAGGTAGTCATGGGAATCCAGGAGAGAAATTAGCGAGATTCTCACCAGATCGTGAAGTGATTGGTAATATTACAATAAATAGTCCATTTGGTATTTTTGGCAAATTGAATACAAATATGACAAATGGCGTAATGGATAAAGCAATGCCTATTGCACTATCTCATCAAGTAAAAGAGGGACCTGCAAAAATATTAACAGTTATTGCTCAAGATAAAGTGGAAGCGTTTGATATTGAAGTTGTTAGTACAGTGCCGCAAAAGTTTCCGGCGACAAAAGGCATGGTAATAAAAGTGACAGACAAACGTTTATTAGCAAAAACGGGTGGTATCGTACAAGGGATGAGTGGAAGCCCAATTGTACAAAACGGGAAAGTAATTGGTGCTGTTACACATGTATTTGTAAATGATCCAACATCCGGGTATGGTGTTCATATTGAATGGATGTTACATGAGGCTGGAATTAACATTTATGATCAAGAAAGAAAAGCGAGCTAATTAATAATTAGCTCGCTTTTCTATTGAAAAATTCGTTGAAATTTTGTAAAAGCTCCGCAAGAGGTGTTTTTTGTTGTAAAATAAAAGAAAAGGGTTGAACGTTTCGTTGTATTTCTATGATGGAATGTGTTGCGAAAGGGAATAAATGAACGATAAACATATTTTTTTGTGATTTTATCGGAAAGTAACAAACTTTAAAAGGGAATTTTCACACAATTGTCGAACAATTCATGTAGCCTAGAAGGATACACATGTCGGAGAATCGATTCGGTAAGGGAGGAAAAGCTGTGGAGAAAATTAAAGTATGTCTTGTGGATGATAATAAAGAATTAGTATCAATGTTAGAGAGTTATGTAGCTGCTCAAGATGATATGGAAGTAATCGGTACTGCTTATAATGGTCAAGAGTGTTTAAATTTATTAAAAGATAAGCAGCCGGATGTACTTGTTTTAGATATTATTATGCCACATTTAGATGGTTTAGCTGTACTAGAGAAAATGCGACATATTGAAAGGTTAAGACAGCCTAGCGTAATTATGTTGACAGCATTTGGACAAGAAGATGTGACGAAAAAAGCAGTTGATTTAGGTGCTTCCTATTTCATATTAAAACCATTTGATATGGAGAATTTAACGAGTCATATTCGTCAAGTAAGCGGTAAGGCAAACGCTACTATTAAACGTCCACTTCCATCTTTCCGTTCAGCAACGACAATAGATGGAAAGCCGAAAAACTTAGATGCGAGCATTACGAGTATCATTCATGAAATTGGTGTGCCTGCTCATATTAAAGGATATATGTACTTAAGGGAAGCAATCTCTATGGTGTATAACGATATAGAATTACTTGGATCTATTACGAAAGTATTGTATCCAGATATCGCGAAAAAATATAATACAACAGCAAGCCGTGTCGAGCGCGCAATCCGTCACGCAATTGAAGTAGCATGGAGTCGTGGGAATATTGATTCTATTTCGTCCTTATTCGGTTATACAGTATCCATGTCAAAAGCAAAACCTACGAATTCTGAATTTATCGCAATGGTTGCGGATAAGCTGAGACTTGAACATAAAGCTTCGTAAACGCTGTAGTATCAAGGTGTTAAGCGTATTTCATAATAAAATTTAATAACCAACGAATTACGTATGTAGGCAATAAAGTACATAGGTAATTGGCGGTTAATTTAAAAACCTCTTAATTATTGGGATTTTAATTCCGATAATTAAGAGGTTTTTTGTTGATAAAAAGCACGCAATTATCATATCGAGATTTAGGTGATTTATCCCGCATTAACGGGCGATAAGACTCCTATCTTAAAATTCGGCGGGAAAGGTCTTGATAAGGCTTCTAAACTTGCTAGAGGAGTAGGTATGTACAAAGTAACTGAAGCTTTTCCACCACGTTTACAGCCTGTTTTTGCAGGTGGTGGTCTAACTGGTGAAACAATACTTAATACATTACCACCATCGGGACACTGGGGTAATTATTTAAGTGGTTATTCTATGTTTGCTAGACCATCTTGGAGACAGTCAGAACTTGACGTAGGTAAGGAATATCCTGATTATGACGACCAAGTTGCTTTTAAAGATAGAGAAGAAGTTTCAAAGGTTACAAAAGGTAGTACAAGACCTGATTTTTACACAGAGGGTCACAGCTTAGAAGTGAAAAATTACGACTTGTCTACCTTGTCAAAAAGAAGTAACCTAGTTAGAGTGATTGTTAAACAAGTTAATGATAGGGTTGATAATTTACCTATAGATACAAAGCAAACCGTCATTATTAATATACGAGGGCAAACTGTTCCTGAAGATGCTTTATTTGATATTGTAAGAAAAATAAGAGAAAAGTCTAAAGAAACACCAGAGGTAATATTTAAGCGAGAGGATTGATATTAATGGCAGTAGGATTTAAAGTAGATATATTTTTCTATGAAACAGGACACCCTGATTTTTTACATAGTTTTTTTTCAACAATGTCATATCATACAGAACCTGAAGGTTGGGGCACTAAATACCCAATATTAATGAAGAATTTATATTTTGACAAGTTAAGTTGGGAAGACACAGAGGAAGCACTTCAAAATGTAGAGGAGATAAGAGAAGTTTTAAGTACATTACCTCCAGCGGAAGTCATTTGGGATATTGAGGACGTGGAAAGACAGCCACCTTGGGGGAATAAAATTCCTGATAAAATAACTAGTTTGGCAAATTATCATGCTACTCCAACAGGTACAACTTTCTTAGATTTACTAAGCAATGCTTTAAACGTTGCAAAAAGAAACAAAATTGATGTAACAGTTTCAAATCTAGGTAAATAAATCGTGCTGAATATTTTAGAGTTTTCTTTGAGGGATTTTATAAAAAGAGAGTTTCTGGCTTACGTGATTTTGAAGAAGAATAATCAATTATGAATAAGTTATTTCATAAATATACTAACGAATTAGATTTACACCTACATCATTAGAGGATATCACTTCAATTGAATCTAACGGCGGTAGTAAAAGTTATGTTTGATTTTTTGAAAAAGTGTGTTGCAGCTGATGAAAGTATAAAATCTGACCAAACACCTATTTTCTATCCTTTAAAAAGTGAAGAGATAGAGGAAGTAGAAGATTTATTAAAAATGAAATTTCCTAAAGAATTGAAAAATTTTTATGAAGAAATTGGTTATGGTTTTTTAGAGGCATCAAGTAAGTTCTTTTTTAACAGATTTATGGATCCCTTTTCTGTTGTAGATTTTCGTTTGAGACAAGATATCTATGAATATAACCCTAATATAGATGGTGTAGACGATGAAGAATCATTAGTGTTTTTTGAAGTGACAGAACTTAGCTTTTTAACAATTAAATTTAAAGAGGAAAATGAATTAGGTCAATGTCCTATATATTATAGTTCAACGAAAATAGCGGATTCTTTAGAAGAATTTTTAATGAAAATGGAAGAAAATCCTGATTATTATATTTAATAGATATCAATTCTATTTCTGTAGAGTGGTGCATTATTGGTTCATCCTTTTAAGAGTTGTTTTCTAGCTTATGTGATTGCGAAGACGAATAATAATTAATTATGAATAAAAAAAGTAAGACTTATGTGAATTACGCATAAGTCTTTTTAATATATAATTAGCCTACAGTTAAGAGAACGTCTATTGAATGGTGAATTAAAATTAAATAAACCGAAGAAAGAATAATCTTATAATAGAAAAATAACAAAGGAGAGTAAAAATGAAAATTTGGGAATCAAAGAGTTCATCTGATAACTATGAGTCTTTCCAACTATTAAATTATAAAAAGAATAAGAAATATTTTGAAGGGAAATTCAACTCCACTACAATTTTACTAGATTCATGGGGAGAAATATTTATTGAATGTCTAGAAGAAGGAAATCATAGTGATTTTCCTCATTTTTGGGGAGAAACTGGTGCACCAATGGTTAGCGAACAAGCGAAAAAATTATTAGAACCTTTAATAGGTGCTAATGTTGAGTTTCTTCCACTTATTAATAATACAACAGGTGAAGTATATTATGTAGTTCATGTTTTAAATGTATTAGATGCAATTGATAGTGATAAAGCAATTTTTAAAAAACTAATTACAGGTTTAATAATAGGTTGTGAAAAATTTGCATTTACTCCTAATGTTATTCAAAATGAAATGATTTTTAAATTATATATAAATAAAAGGATTCATCCTACTGCTGTTTTTGTATCAGATGAACTTAGAAATGCAGTGTTAGAAAGTGATTTAAAAGGTTTTGAATTTGTAGAGGTATGGGATTCAGAAGCGAATATGTAAAAGAAAGCCTTAAAATAACTGATAGGAGTTAATAGCATGGACGAAAAGGTTTTAGAAATGCTTGCATATCAACGTTTAAAGCTTTCGGTTATACAGTATCCATGTCAAAAGAAAAACCTACGAATTCTGAGTTCATTGCAATGGTTGCGGATAAGCTGAGACTTGAACATAAGGCTAGCTGAGAGTAAAAGTAGTAAAGGATTTAAGTTTTAGTAAAGTTTAATAATTCTTGAAATTGATGCTCTATATCAAATTTAAAACCAAAGAACTTTTTATTTAAAGACCAATGAATTTTAGAATTCGTTGTTTTTTTTATTTTGTTGAGAAAAAGAAGGAGAAGTAATATTGATTTTATCCCGCTATTTGTAGTCGAATTGTCCGTAACAGCCTGATTGGTGAGGGGGAATAATCAGTCGGAATGAAGAAAATTCTCACTGATTAAAGTTTCACTTTATCAAAATTGTTTGGGTAAATGAAAAGAGGTTACTTAGTTTCATGGAAAATAAACCCTATTTTTAGTAATATTACATATAAGAGAGTTTTTTATAAGACAATTAAATAGGTATAGATAGGGAGAAGAGGAATGAAAAATAAAATATCAACTTGGCTAGGAATAGTAGCAACTATGGGAGTTCTTGTTGTTGCGGTTACATTTGGAATGTTAGAGCTTGCCGATAATCCAGTAGATAAAGAAGTGAGTGCTCAAATAGATAAAAAAGAAGATCTAACGATAATAGGTAGAGAAGTAGATGGAGTCTTTGTTGATGTGTATGTTACGGAAAATTCTACTGAAAGCGAAGTCATTACAGCGATGCATCACATGACTCATCAAAAAGTAGTGGTGGAACGAAAATCGGGGTCTATCCCAATGATTCAAAATAACGCTGAAAAATTAAAAAAAATCATAAATAAGAGTAGTTTTGCGAAGAAAAATGAGCTGTTAGTAATTGCTGATAGATGGGCAAAAAAAGACTTTAGTAAAATTGTAGAAGATCACAATTTTATCTCGGATGCTCAAGAAGGTAACGTTTGTAAAGCCGCTAGAGCGATGGATGCGGTAGAAGAGCAACATTATATTTTAACTACATTCGGGGAGGAAAAAGCGAAAGAATTATACGAATCAGGGGATGCTCCGCATGTTCAATAAAAAATAATATAAAGTGCTTTTAGTTTTTTTGATTATCTTAATTTAGGGGGAATAGGGACTTATAAATAAATACTCTGCTTTCTCAATGATTTGTAACAAAAAAAGAAATATGTAATTCATTATTAGATGATGCAGGACCGGCTAAATCGAATCGTAGCACATCTGTTAAAGGATTTTAGCAGGGAAGTCATCCATGATATAATAGAAAATAATAAAAAGTCCTGGAAAACAGGACTGTATTATTCTTCGTCTTTATTTTGTTTTTCTAATTCAACTAACTTTTGAATTAAAATGTGCTGCGGCATATGCATAAGTTGTTCAAGTGGAACACCTAGTGCTTTTGATAGGCGGACTGCAGTGTCTGGAGAAATTTGTAATGGTCTCATAGAAGTACCTCCTTTTTCGTATAGTATAGCATAAGATTGGGGGAGTGAGGATGACTCTTATATTTGCACATCGTGGTGCAGCAGGAACATACCCAGAAAATACAATGATTTCATTTGAAGTGGCGGAGTCTTTTAGAGCGGATGGAATTGAGCTTGATGTTCAATTAACGAAAGACGGAAAAGTTGTCGTCATTCATGATGAAACGGTGAACCGGACAACAAATGGAAAAGGTGCGGTTCGAAATTATTTATATGAGGATTTATGTAACTTAGATGCGAGTTATAAATTTGGTGATAAAGTAGGGTTTTGTAAAATACCTCTTTTAGAAGAGGTATTAGAATGGATTGAAAAAACACAGTTACTACTTAATATTGAACTTAAAAATAATAAAATTCCATACAGAGGTTTAGAGGAAGAAGTCATAACGCTTGTACGGAAATTTAATCTAGAAGATCGTGTTATATTTTCTTCATTTAATCACTACAGTATGAAAAGGTGTCATATGATGGCACCAGATATTCAAACAGCGATTTTATATCGCGAAGGTTTGCATAGTCCGTGGGCATATGCAAAAAAAATGGGGGCTACAGCAGTGCACCCTAATTATCGTTATCTTCAAGATGCCGTTGCTGAACTAACGATGGAAAGTGATGTAGAGGTTCGGCCCTATACAATTAATGAAGAAACACTTATGTTGAAATATTTTGAGATGAATATATCGGCGATTATTACGGATTATCCTGAAACGGCAAGAACGTTATTGCAAATAAAAAAATGAGACCGCGTGTAACGGTCTCATTTTTTTATTTGTAAATAGTAGGGCTTTCCTATCTTCTAAAGCGAGCTTGTACTTTATTTCGTTTACGATCTCGGTGTAAGACGAAGCCACCAAAAATATAAAACCCGAGCGCGAAGCAGAGAGCGCCGATTAAAAATTGTAACCATAGTATAGAGAGTGGAGGAAATAGAATCCCGAACACAGTATCTCTCATTAACTTAATGCCAAACACAGCTAATGAAATAGGGATGAGTGCTAATAATAGAGCAAGGTAACGCTGCATATAAACGCTCCTTTTCAGATTATTTTGTTTATTTTAATGATGTTATATGAAAAGGGGGTTTGTCAAGAGGGGGCTGAACGAGTAAGATAAGGGTGTGAAAAATTTTGCAGAGATACTTCGAGAGGAAGTGTAATATATGAAACAAAAAGTTTTAATTGTTGGTGCAGGTGAAGGTGGCAGTACACTGCTGAATCTGTTGCAAAGTTCGAATATATTTCAAATTATAGGGATTATTGATATAAATCCGATAGCAAAAGGATTGCAAATGGCTAAGGAATACGGGGTTACAATTGGAGAGAGTGTAACGCCGTTTCTTTCTATGCGCATTGATGTAATGTTTGATATGACAGGTGATGATGATTTACATAAAGAGTTATTAAAGAAAAAGCATAAAGATACTCTTCTTATACCAGGTGATATTGCGAAAATTGTTACGAGATTAGCACATGAGAAGGAAGATTTAATTGGAAAGTTAGAAGAACAGACGCAGCAAGGGGATTTAATTTTAAATTCTACGCATGACGGTATGATTGTGATCGATCGAGAGGGACAAGTTCGCCTATTTAATAAAAGTGCAGAGCGTATTATCGGGTATAAAAAGGAAGATGCGGTGGGGAAATATATTTTAGAAGTTATTCCGACTAGTAAGTTGCTTCGTATTATACGTACGAAACAAATAGAAGTGAATTATGAACTGACGTTAGAAAATGAAAAGAAAATTATTACAACCCGTATTCCGATATTAAAAGAGGGAGGCGAGGTGCAAGGGGCATTTGCGATTTTTAAAGATATAACAGAAGTGGTAGACCTTGCAGAAGAAGTTACGGATTTAAAAGAGATTCAAACGTTACTTGAGGCGATTATCAACTCCTCTGAGGAAGCAATTTCGGTCGTGGATGAAAAAGGAAGAGGGTTAGTAATTAATCCTGCTTATACGAAATTAACAGGTTTAACAGAAGAAGACATTATTGGGAAACCAGCTACAACCGATATTGTAGAAGGTGAAAGTATGCATATGAAAGTACTTCGAACACGTAGGGCGGTACGCGGCATACATATGAAGATTGGGCAGAAAAAGCGAGATGTAATTGTAAACGTAGCGCCAGTTATTGTTGATGGAATATTGAAAGGAAGCGTCGGTGTAATTCGTGACGTATCAGAAATTCAAAAGTTAACAAATGAATTGAATAGAGCAAGGCAAATTATTCGAACGTTAGAAGCGAAATATTCATTTGAGGATATTGTCGGAAATTCAGATGAAACAACGGCTGCTATTGAACAGGCGAAACTTGGGGCGAATACACCAGCAACAGTATTACTACGCGGAGAGTCAGGGACAGGTAAAGAATTATTTGCGCATGCCATCCATAATGGAAGTAATCGAAAATATAATAAGTTCGTTCGTGTAAACTGTGCGGCTATTTCGGAGACGTTGTTAGAAAGTGAATTATTCGGTTATGAGGAAGGTGCATTTTCTGGAGCGAAAAGAGGCGGGAAGCGTGGATTCTTTGAGGAAGCGAACAACGGCAGTATCTTTTTAGATGAAATAGGAGAATTGTCTGCAAATACACAAGCGAAACTCCTTCGCGTGTTGCAAGAAAAAGAGATTGTAAAAGTTGGTGGGACGAAAGCAATCCCGATAAATGTTAGGGTAATTGCGGCGACACATGTGAATTTAGAAAAGGCCATTCTAGAAGGAGAGTTTAGGGAGGATTTATATTATCGGTTAAATAAAATTCCAATTCAAATTCCATCTCTTCGTCAGCGTAAAGGGGATATACCGGCAATCGCAGAAAGATTAATTCAAAAAATAAACCAAGATTATGGCCGAAATATAGAGGGGCTCACTGATTCGGCTATTTCATATTTACAATCATATGAATGGCCAGGGAATGTGAGGGAACTTGAAAATATTTTGGGGAGAGCTATTATCTTTATGAATTATAACGAGACCTATATTGATGTACACCATTTACCACCATTACATAACGAAGAGCAGGTGGAGTCAAAGCAAACTCATTTATTACCTGAGTTAGAAGAAAAGCCACTAGAACATTTAGTAACAGAGTTTGAAGGGAATATCATTCATGAATATTTAGAGAGGTTTGGTGGAAATAAAACGCAAACTGCAAGAGCGTTAGGAATTTCGGTTCGAAATTTATATTACAAACTGGAAAAGTATGAGTGTGCAAAAAATAGCGTGCAATAAATTGCGTACCGTGCAATTTATTGCATGGTATACAAAAAGTGACAAAATAAGACAGAATCTTTTGTTATTTTCCAAAGTATTGATTTTACTGCATTTTGAATGCGTTTTCATTATTGGTAAGACCACTTTTAAAAGTTGGCACGGTATTTGCTTTATAAAAAGACGAGGGACGACGGAAAGGGTTGATTACAAAATATGAAGTTAGAACACTTAATTGATCAAGCGGCAGGCCAGCCTAAAAAAACGGTGGCTGTAGCAGTAGCTGAAGATCATGAAGTAATTGAAGCTGTAGCGAAGGCAATTACATTACAGCTAGCTCAATTTCGTCTATATGGAAATCAAGAGAAAATAATGGGGATGCTACAAGAACATGGTTTACAAACTTCAGAACATATTGAAGTGATTGCAGCAGCATCAAGTGCTGAGGCTGCAGAACTTTCTGTTAAAGCTGTAAGAAATGGCGAAGCAGATGTGCTTATGAAGGGGAACATCCCAACAGCAAATATTTTGAAAGCTGTATTAAATAAAGAGTGGGGACTTCGTAAAGGTAGTGTACTTTCACACGTTGCAGCATTTGAAGTTCCAAATTACAATCGTCTGATTTTTGTTACAGATGCAGCGATGAACATTGCACCTGATGTAACACAAAAAGCTGCTATTATACAGAATACTGTAGAAGTTGCCCGGGCAATAGGAATGGATTTGCCAAAGGTAGCGCCAATTGCAGCGGTAGAGGTTGTGAATCCTGCGATGCAAGCAACAATTGATGCAGCGATGTTAACTCAAATGAATCGTCGCGGACAAATTAAAAATTGTGTCGTTGATGGACCACTTGCTTTAGATAATGCAGTATCACAAATTGCAGCAGAACATAAAGGCATAGTAAGTGATGTAGCAGGTAAGGCAGACATTTTACTCGTCCCAACGATTGAAGCTGGAAATGTGCTATACAAATCACTCGTATACTTTGCGGATGCAAAAGTAGGAGCAATGATTGCTGGCGCAAAAGCACCGATTGTTTTAACATCTCGTGCTGATTCAGCAGAAACAAAAGTATATTCATTAGCATTGGCAGTTGCGACTGCTTCAAAATAAACCAAAAAGGGTAAAACATTAGGGGGAAACGACAATGACATTAGAAATCTTCGAATACTTAGAAAAATATGATTATGAGCAAGTAGTATTTTGTCAAGATAAAGAATCTGGTTTAAAAGCAATTATTGCAATTCATGATACAACACTTGGACCAGCTCTTGGTGGAACAAGAATGTGGACATATGATTCTGAAGAAGCGGCGATTGAAGATGCATTGCGTCTTGCAAAAGGGATGACATACAAAAACGCAGCAGCTGGTCTAAACTTAGGTGGTGCGAAAACAGTAATTATCGGTGACCCACGTAAAGATAAGAGCGAAGCGATGTTCCGTGCATTAGGACGCTATATTCAAGGGCTAAACGGACGTTATATTACAGCTGAAGATGTTGGTACAACAGTAGATGATATGGATATTATCCACGAAGAAACTGACTTTGTAACAGGTATTTCACCATCATTCGGTTCTTCTGGTAACCCATCTCCAGTAACTGCATACGGTGTTTACCGTGGTATGAAAGCAGCTGCGAAAGAGGCTTTCGGTACTGATAATTTAGAAGGAAAAGTAATTGCTGTTCAAGGTGTTGGTAATGTAGCATACCACCTATGCAAACATTTACACGCTGAAGGAGCAAAATTAATCGTTACAGATATAAATAAAGAAGCTGTACAACGTGCAGTAGAAGAGTTTGGTGCGGCAGCAGTTGAACCAAATGAAATTTACGGTGTTGAATGTGATATTTACGCACCATGTGCATTAGGTGCAACAGTTAATGATGAAACTATTTCACAACTTAAAGCAAAAGTAATCGCAGGTTCTGCAAATAACCAATTAAAAGAAGATCGTCACGGTGACATCATTCATGAAATGGGTATTGTATACGCACCAGACTATGTTATTAATGCAGGTGGCGTAATTAACGTAGCAGACGAATTATATGGATACAATAGAGAACGTGCACTAAAACGTGTTGAGTCTATCTATGACACAATTGCAAAAGTAATCGAAATTTCAAAACGTGATGGCATACCAACTTATGTAGCAGCAGATCGTCTAGCTGAAGAGCGCATTGCAAGCTTGAAAAACTCTCGTAGCACATACTTACGCAACGGTCATGACATTATTAGCCGTCGCTAATCATTCATATATAACTTTTACAAAAGGTGTGGTTACCTCTTATGAGGTTTCCACTTCCTTTTAAATTTATTAGTGGAGGTAGCAACATTGTCTGTAAATCGAATTCTTGTTATTAACCCAGGTAGTACATCCACAAAAATTGGTGTTTTTGATAATGAAAGACCTGTTCTAGAAGAAACGATTCGTCATGACGTAGAACAGATTGGAAAATATAAGCGAATTATTGACCAATATGAGTTTCGTAAAGAAACGATTTTAGAAGTTCTACATTCTCATGGTATTAACATTTCAAAATTAAACGCTGTTTGTGGGCGTGGTGGATTACTTCGTCCAATCGAAGGCGGTACGTATACAGTAAACGATGCGATGTTAGAAGATTTGAAAAATGGGTTTAGTGGTCATCACGCTTCAAACCTAGGAGGCATTTTAGCCTATGAAATTGCTTCTGGATTAAATATTCCTGCATTCATTGTGGACCCTGTCGTTGTAGATGAGATGGAGCCAATTGCTCGTATCAGCGGTATTGCTGGTATGGAACGCAAAAGTATCTTCCATGCATTAAATCAAAAAGCGGTTGCTCGTAAAGTAGCTGATCAATTAAATCACAAATACGAGGATTTAAATTTATTAGTTACACATATGGGCGGCGGTATTACAGTTGGTGCTCATAAAAAAGGAAAAGTTATCGATGTAAATAATGGCTTAAACGGAGAAGGACCATTTAGCCCAGAGCGTGCTGGTACAGTACCAGTAGGACAGCTAGTTGAAATGTGTTTCTCTGGTGAGTATTACCGAGACGAAATGGTGAAACAGCTTGTCGGACAAGGTGGACTTGTAAGTCTAATCGGTACAAATGATGCGATTAAAGTAGAACAAATGGTTGAAAAAGGTGATCCTGAAGCAACTCTTATTTATAAAGCAATGGCATATCAAGTTGCGAAAGAAATTGGCGGAGCTAGTGCTGTGCTTCACGGGAAAATCGATGCAATCGTATTAACTGGTGGACTTGCGTACAGTAAAATTCTTGTTGATGAAATAAAAGAACGAGTGGACTGGATTGCAGATGTTATCGTACATCCAGGGGAAGATGAGTTAGAAGCGTTAGCAGAAGGGGCACTTCGTGTATTACGTGAAGAAGAAGCGCCGAAAGAGTATGTTGTAAGAGAAAAACAAACAGTAGCTAGGGGTTGAGATAATGGCAAGAGAATATGATTTAGTCATCGTTGGCGGTGGTACAGGTGGATATGTTGCTGCTATTCGCGCATCACAACTAGGATTAAAAACAGCACTTGTTGAAAAAGAAAATCTTGGTGGTACTTGTTTACACAAAGGATGTATTCCTAGTAAAGCTCTTTTACGTAGTGCAGAAGTATACGCAACTGCTAAAAAAGGAGAAGAGTTCGGAGTTATTGCAAGTAATGTAGAACTAAACTTTGCTAAAGTACAAGAGCGCAAAGAAAAGATTGTAACGCAGCTTCATAAAGGCGTTCAGCATTTAATGAAACAAGGTAAAATTGATGTGTTTGAAGGTATTGGCCGTATTCTTGGCCCATCTATTTTCTCTCCAATGCCAGGTACAATTTCAGTTGAACTTGCAAGTGGAGAAGAAAATGAAATGTTAATTCCAAAAAATGTACTTGTTGCAACAGGTTCTCGTCCAAATTCATTACCAGGTTTAGAGTTAGACGGAGAGTACGTAATGTCTTCCGATCACGCTCTAAAAATGGAAACGCTTCCTAGTTCGATTATTATCGTTGGTGGCGGTGTAATCGGTATTGAGTGGGCGTCTATGCTTGCTGACTTCGGTGTAGAAGTTACAGTGTTAGAGTATGCGAAAACGATATTACCACTAGAGGATCAGGACGTTTCAAAAGAAATGCAACGTCTATTCAAGAAAAAAGGTATTAAAGTGGTAACTGGTGCAAAAGTATTACCAGAAACATTGGTAAAAGATAATGGAGTAACAATTCAAGCTGAACATAACGGTGAGAATAAAGAATTTAAAGCAGAAAAAATGCTTGTATCTGTAGGAAGACAAGCTAATACGCAAAATATTGGTTTAGAGAATACAGATATCGTTGTGGAAAAAGGATACATTCAAACAAATGAGTTTTATCAAACGAAAGAATCTCATATTTACGCAATTGGAGATGTAATCGGTGGCTTACAGCTTGCTCACGTTGCTTCTCATGAAGGAATTGTTGCAGTAGAACATATTGCTGGTAAAGAAGTTACACCAATCGATTATTCTATGGTATCAAAATGCGTATATAGCAGTCCAGAAGTTGCTTCTGTTGGTTTAACAGAACAAGAAGCGAAAGAAAAAGGCTATAAGTTAAAAGTAGGTAAGTTCTCATTCCGTGCAATCGGAAAAGCACTTGTATACGGAGAATCTGATGGATTTGTAAAACTTGTAGTTGATGAAGAAACAAATGACATTCTTGGTGTTCATATGATTGGACCACATGTAACAGATATGATTTCTGAAGCTGGTCTTGCAAGAGTACTTGATGCAACACCTTGGGAAGTAGCACATACAATTCATCCGCATCCATCATTATCTGAGGCGATTGGTGAAGCAGCATTAGCTGTAGATGGAAAAGCGTTACACGCATAAAAATGTGGATTTAGGAGGTTATGAAAAATGGCAGAAGTAAAAGAAAAGCGCCATGAAGAGCTTGGCTTAAGTGATGAGCAAGTATTAGAAATGTTCCGTACGATGTTACTTGCACGTAAAATTGACGAACGTATGTGGTTATTAAACCGTGCTGGTAAAATTCCATTCGTAATTTCTTGTCAAGGACAAGAGGCTGCACAAGTTGGGGCAGCGTTCGCTCTTGATAGAGAAAAAGATTATGCATTACCATACTACCGTGATATGGGTGTTGTACTAGCGTTTGGTATGACAGCTAAAGAACTTATGTTGTCTGCTTTCGCGAAAGCTGGAGATCCAAACTCTGGTGGTCGTCAAATGCCTGGTCACTTCGGTCAAAAGAAAAATCGTATTGTTACAGGTTCATCTCCAGTAACAACGCAAGTACCACATGCAGTTGGTATTGCACTAGCTGGAAAAATGGAGAAGAAAGATTTAGTAACGTTTGTTACATTCGGAGAAGGTTCTTCAAACCAAGGTGACTTCCATGAAGGAGCAAACTTTGCTGGTGTACACAAACTACCTGTTATTTTCATGTGTGAAAATAATAAATATGCAATCTCTATTCCGGTTGAAAAACAATTAGCATGTAAAAACGTAGCAGATCGTGCAATTGGTTACGGTATGCCTGGATATACAATAGACGGAAACGATCCGCTTGCAGTGTATAAAGCTGTGAAAGAAGCGGCAGATCGCGGTCGTCGTGGTGAAGGCCCGACTTTAATTGAAACAGTATCATATCGTTTAACAGCACATTCTAGTGACGATGATGATCGTGTTTATCGTGATAAAGAAGAAGTAGAAGAAGCGAAGAAAAAAGATTCAATTATAACATTTGCAGCTTATTTAAAAGAAGCTGGTGTGTTAACTGAGGAATCTGAAAAACAAATGTTAGACGAAATTATGCATATCGTAAATGAAGCAACAGAATATGCAGAAAATGCTCCGTATGCAGCACCTGAAGATGCATTGAAGCACGTATACGCAGAATAGGGGGGAACGTTTCATGGCTGTAATGTCTTATATTGATGCTATTACATTAGCAATGCGCGAAGAAATGGAACGCGATGAGAAAGTATTCGTTTTAGGAGAAGATGTTGGTAAAAAAGGTGGCGTGTTTAAAGCGACACACGGTTTGTATGATCAATTTGGTGAAGATCGTGCGCTTGATGCACCGCTTGCAGAATCTGCAATCGCTGGGGTAGCAATTGGTGCTGCAATGTATGGTATGCGTCCAATCGCTGAAATGCAGTTTGCTGATTTTATCATGCCAGCAGTAAACCAAATTGTTTCTGAGGCAGCAAAAATTCGTTATCGTTCTAACAACGATTGGACTTGTCCAGTTACAATTCGTGCACCATTTGGCGGAGGCGTTCACGGTGCATTGTATCATTCACAATCTGTAGAAGCGATGTTTGCAAACCAACCAGGTTTAAAAATTGTTATCCCTTCTACACCATATGATGCAAAAGGCTTACTAAAAGCTGCCATTCGTGATGAAGATCCAGTATTATTCTTTGAACATAAACGTGCATATCGCTTAATTAAAGGTGAAGTACCAGAAGATGACTACGTATTACCAATCGGAAAAGCAGATGTAAAACGCGAAGGTGATGATATTACTGTTATCACATACGGATTATGTGTTCATTTTGCTCTTCAAGCAGCTGAAAAGTTAGCACAGGACGGCATCTCTGCACACATTCTTGATTTACGTACTGTATATCCATTAGATAAAGAAGCAATCATTGAAGCTGCTTCTAAAACAGGTAAAGTTCTTCTTGTAACAGAAGACAATAAAGAAGGAAGTATTATAAGTGAAGTGGCAGCAATTATTGCTGAAAACTGTCTGTTTGATTTAGATGCGCCAATCGCACGTCTTGCAGGTCCAGACGTTCCAGCAATGCCATATGCACCAACAATGGAAAAATTCTTTATGGTAAATCCAGATAAAGTTGAAAAAGCAATGCGTGAACTTGCGGAATTTTAATCGGGGGGACTATACATGGCTGTAGAAAATATTACAATGCCTCAGCTCGGGGAGAGCGTTACAGAGGGTACAATTAGTAAATGGCTCGTTAATGTTGGCGATCACGTAAATAAGTATGATCCGCTTGCAGAAGTAATGACTGATAAAGTAAATGCTGAAGTACCATCTTCTTTTACTGGTATTGTGAAAGAGTTAATCGCTGGTGAAGGTGATACGTTAGCTGTAGGTGAAGTAGTTTGTGTGATTCAAGTAGAAGGCGCAGATGAAGTAGCAGCAACAGCTGTTGAGGAAAAAACGAAAGAAGAACCAAAGGCAGAAGTAGCTACGCCTGAAAAAGCACCGAAAGCAAAACAACCAACTGATGGAAAACCACGTTTTTCACCAGCTGTGTTAAAACTTGCGGGTGAGCATAATGTGGATTTAGATTTAGTAGAAGGTACGGGAGCAAATGGCCGTATCACTCGTAAAGATATTTTAAAGCTAGTGGAATCTGGAAATATTCCGCAAGCAGGTGCAAAGAAAGAGGAAGCGGTAGCGGCAGTAGTAGAAGCGCGTCCAGAAGCACCAAAAGCAGCGCCGGTAGCACAAAAAGTAGAAGCTGCAAAACCAGTTTCTGTACCGACAATGCCTGGCGATATCGAAATTCCAGTAACAGGTGTGCGTAAAGCAATTGCAGCGAACATGTTACGTAGTAAACACGAAGCGCCACATGCTTGGATGATGATTGAAGTAGATGTGACAAACCTTGTGTCATACCGTAATTCAATTAAAGGGGATTTCAAGAAGCGTGAAGGCTTTAACTTAACGTTCTTTGCTTTCTTCGTAAAAGCAGTGGCACAAGCGTTAAAAGAATATCCTCAAATTAATTCAATGTGGGCTGGCGATAAAATCGTTCAGAAGAAAGATATTAACCTTTCTATCGCTGTTGCAACAGAGGATGAACTATTTGTACCAGTAATTAAACACGCGGACGAGAAGACGATTAAAGGTATCGCTCGTGAAATTACAGAACTTGCAGGAAAAGTACGTACGAAATCGTTAAAAGCGGACGAAATGCAAGGCGGAACATTTACAATTAATAACACTGGATCATTCGGTTCTGTTCAATCTATGGGTATTATTAATTACCCACAAGCGGCTATTTTACAAGTTGAATCAATTGTAAAACGTCCAGTAATTATGGATAATGGTATGTTCGGTGCTCGCGATATGGTTAACTTATGTTTATCACTTGATCACCGTGTATTAGATGGCTTAATTTGTGGTAAATTCTTAGGACGTGTAAAAGAAATTTTAGAAAATACGTCAGAAAATAATACATCTGTATATTAATAAAAAGCTCGCTTATGCGAGCTTTTTATCATCTCATTTCTTCATTTGCATCCTACTATATGTACAACACTTTTCCCGGTAATCTTACAATGAACGAGAATGTATTAGGAATTTACGAAAATACATTGCTGATATATGGTATATAGATATAAAATAAGGAAAGAATAATTTTTTTGGCAAATCTTACTGATGAAACTGTAGTATAATATATTGTATTGTATGAAAAAGAGAGTTATTCTATATAAGTGTTTTATAGATAATGTGTAATCAGTCGTCAAAACATGAAGAATGTTGACTCCTGGTTTTTTATTTTGCCGTAACAATGTTTCAGGAGGATGTCATGAAAAGAAGTACCGAGTTTCTAAAAAGTTTAGATGTAAAATTAATTTTAATTTTGTTTGCACTATGTGTTACGAGTATAGCTGCTATATATAGCAGTCAGCAAACCGGACAGTATGGAGATGCAAACTTTGCTATGAAACAAGGTGTTAACTACATAATTGGGGTTGTATTGTTACTTCTTGTTGCAAGCATAGACTTAGATCAATTACAAAAATTGTCTTGGCCACTTTATATTGCTGGATTTGGCTCACTTATTCTTTTGAAAATATTACCGGTTTCCACTTTCACACCTGAAAAATTAGGTGCAAAAAGGTGGTTTGTTTTTCCAGTAGCTGGACAAATTCAGCCGTCTGAGTTTTTCAAAATTTCATTGCTTCTCATAGTAGCAAGTATAGCAGTGAAACATAATGCACAGTATATGGCAAGGACATTCCAAACGGATTTGAAATTAGTAGGTAAAATTATGCTAGTGTCACTTCCACCTATGGCTGTTGTATATAGCCAACCAGATACAGGTATGGTGTTCTTATATGCTGCTGCTATTGCATGTATTTTATTTATGTCAGGTATTCAGAAAAAATTGATAGCGTTATGTACAGTTATTCCGGTGACCATATTATCTGCGTTAATATTCATTTACGTAAGATATGAGGATTTCTTCTTTAACAATTTAGTTACTTTACTAAAACCTCACCAACAATCACGTATTTTAGGTTGGTTAGATCCATTTGAACATACAGATCAAGGTTATCAAACACAGCAATCGATTTTAGCTGTAGGTAGTGGAGGAATGGAAGGTAAAGGGTTTGGTGAAGGAAGCGTCTATATCCCAGAGAAGCATACGGACTTTATTTTCGCTACTATTGCCGAAGAAGGTGGATTTATCGTAGCAGCGCTAGTTGTCTTCTTGTTCCTATTACTACTATATCGAACAATTATTATCGGTTATTCTGCTGATAATTTATTTGGTACATTATTATGTGCTGGATCTATCGGTATATTGACAGTTCAAATATTCCAAAACATCGGTATGATTGTTGGACTAATGCCTGTAAAAGGGATTGCATTACCTTTCTTATCATATGGGGGAAGTTCCTTATTCTCAAATATGATTATGATGGGTCTTATATTATCGGTACGAAAAACGTATAAAAAGTATATGTTTTCTGTTAAGTAAAAAAGCTGGTTCGTGTAAAAACGAACCAGCTTTTTTACTTATATGTTAGCTACAGTAGATGAAGCACATAAAATAAATATTTTGTTAAAAAAATGAAAAATATACGCATTTTGTCGTTTCATACATATGATACAATAGTGTAGACAACGAACAAGGAGGCGATACGATGGGATATGTAGAAGAATTACGAAAAATAGTTGGTCATCGCCCTTTAATTTTAGTTGGTGCTGTTGTACTCGTTATAAATGAAAGTGGATATGTTTTATTACAGCAACGGACAGAGCCGTACGGAAAATGGGGGCTGCCTGGCGGGCTCATGGAGCTTGGTGAATCACCAGAAGAAACAGCTTACCGCGAAGTATATGAAGAGACAGGAATAGAAGTAAAGAACCTACGATTAATCAATGTATTTTCTGGAGCGAACTATTTTACAAAATTAGCAAACGGTGATGAATTTCAATCTGTAACGACCGCTTATTATACGGATGAATACGAAGGGGATTTTGTTATGAATAAAGAAGAAGCAGTTCAGCTTAAATTTTTCCAAGTAACAGAACTACCTGAATATATTGTAGGATCTCATAAAAAAATGATTGGTGAATATATGAAGATTATGGAAAAAAAGATATAATAATAGTGAAAGAAATACAAAAACACAGTTCTGGTTGGTAGTCCAGACGCATGATTTCATGTCAGTAACCTTCCCCCTCCGGGATGTCCCGTATTTCTAATTTTTTTAAAGGAGGGGCTGTCAATGGATTTGACAGTATATCACGATGGACAATTTTTTGTAGGAATTATTACATCTAAAGAAAAAGGGAAATTGTATGGAGCGAGGTATATTTTTGGAACGGAACCTTCAGACGAAGAAGTGCTTATATTTGTGAACGGTTCAATGTTAGCGTATTTTCAGCACTTTGCAAAATGTGGTGTGGAAGTGAAAGAAAAACAGCGTCCCAAAAATATAAAGCGAATCATACGACAAGCAGCAAAAGAAGTAAATGTAAACCGTTTTACTAAGGCGCAAGAGGCAATTAGCTTATCTTATGAACTGCATAAACAAGAAAAGAAAGTGCAATCTAAAGAGGAGCGAGAAGCTGAAAAACAAAGAATGCGTTTAATCAAATTACAAAAAGCAAAGCAAAAACATCGTGGTCATTAAAAAAAAGGTGTTAGAGTCCTGCTCTAACACCTTTTCTATACCTAAATACAAGTAAACTTACTTGTATTTCATAAACATTAACTGGTAAGATACAAATAGATAGTTTTAGAGGAGGGAAAAGATTGATTAATTTTAACTTTTTTATGAATGATGTTGTCCGCCAAGCGCGTGAAGAGATTGTCTCTGCTGGATATACAGAATTAACGACGCCGGAAGCAGTAGAAGAAGCGTTTAAAAGAAATGGAACAACACTTGTAATGGTAAACTCTGTATGTGGTTGTGCAGGTGGCATCGCTCGTCCTGCTGCTGCGCATTCCGTACATTATGATAAACGTCCTAACCATCTTGTAACGGTGTTTGCAGGTCAAGATAAAGAAGCAACAGCAAGAGCTCGTGAATATTTCGAAGGGTATCCACCTTCTTCTCCATCATTTGCGTTATTAAAAGATGGAAAAATTGTAACGATGGTAGAGCGTCATGAAATTGAAGGTCATGAACCAATGCAAGTCATTGCGAAACTACAATCTTATTTCGAAGAGAATTGCGAAGAACTATAAATAATTGAAAAGGCGCTATGCTCACAATTAAGTGGGGGTAGCGCCTTTTTTATTTATTATTCAAAACGATAGGATATACATTAGTTGGTTAATTTATGCATTTTTTTATGCATAATAAACATTGATTTAAATGATTTTTTATTTATTTTTATTTTATATATTGCATAAAAATTAAAGTGCTGATACAATACAAGCATCGAATAAATATTCTATTAAACTTTTAAATATACATTATTAGGGGGAAGAAAGATGAAGAAGTTAGTATCAATATCGTTTGCACTTATTTTAATTGTAAGTATGTTCAGTGCTTGTAGTAATGGGGAAGAAAAGGATACGGGAAAAAATAAAAAAGTACTGGTTATGGGGACTTCAGCAGATTATAAACCATATGAATACGTGGAAGCTTCAAAAAGTGATGAAATTATCGGCTTTGATGTTGATGTTGCTAAATATATCGGAAAAGAACTTGGTTATGAAGTGAAAGTGAAAGATATGGATTTTGGTGGTTTATTAGCATCTCTTAGCTCAGGAAAAGTTGATTTCGTAATGGCAGGAATGACACCAACTGCAGAGCGTAAAAATAATGTTGATTTCACAGATATTTATTTTGTTGCGAAAAACATGGTCGTTTCTAAAAAGGATTCTAACATTAAATCTGTAGAGGATTTAAAAGGGAAAAAAGTAGGGGTACAAACAGGATCTATTCAAGAAGAGAAAGCAGCAGAATTTAAAAAACAAGTAGATTTCAAAGTTGAGGGACGTGACCGTATACCAGAAATCGTACAAGAAATTAAAGCAGGTCGTTTTGATGCTGCAATTATAGAAGACACAGTTGCTAAAAATTATTTAGAGAAAATGAAAGATTTACAAGGAATTGAAATTAAAGAAGCGCCAGAAGAAGTAGGAGCAGCAATTGCCCTTCCGAAAAATAGTGATAAAACAGCTGAATTTAATAAAGTAATTAAAAAAATGCAAGAAAATGGAGAAATGGATAAATTAGTGAAGAAATGGTTTGGCAGCGAAAAATAAGCTGCCTTTCACTTTTCTGTGAGGGGAATGAAAAGAATGAACTTAGATTTTTCGGCGATTACGCCTTCGATACCGTATATATTAAAAGGTCTAGAAGTTACTTTGAAAATTGTAGCAGTGTCAGCTTTAGCGGGATTTATTTTAGGAACGTTATTAGCGCTTTGTAAAATTGCTAGAATACGAGCATTAAATATAGCGGCAGATCTTTATACATCAATTTTCCGTGGTACACCACTTGTATTGCAATTAATGATTATTTATTTCGGTGTACCGCAAATAATTGGTTATGAAATACCGGCCTTTTTAGCGGCTGTACTAGCATTTAGTTTGAATTCAGGTGCATACATGTCAGAAGTAATCCGTGCCGGCATTCAAGCAGTTGATAAAGGACAAACAGAAGCAGCAATGGCTTTAGGGATTCCTTACGGGAAAATGATGCGAAATATCATTTTTCCTCAAGCATTAAAAAATATATTACCAGCGCTTGTGAACGAGTTTGCGACACTTACGAAAGAATCGGCTGTAGTAACAGTAATAGGAGCAACGGATTTAATGCGCCGTGCTTACATTGTAGGCGGTGAGACGTTTAAATATCTGGAACCATTACTTTTTGTTGGACTCATTTATTATATGCTAGTCATTATTCTTACATTAGTCGGGAAGGCAATTGAAGGGAGAATGAAGAAAAGTGATTAAAATTGAAAACCTTCATAAATCATTTGGAAAAAACGAAGTATTAAAAGGAATTACAACAACGATTGAAAAAGGGGAAGTAGTAGCAATCATTGGACCGTCTGGATCAGGGAAATCAACATTTTTACGTTGTATGAATGTGTTAGAAGCACCGACAAATGGTCACATTTGGATTGGAACGGAAGAAGTAACGAATCCGAAAACGAATATTATGCACGTTCGTGAAAATGTCGGAATGGTATTTCAGCATTTCCACCTATTTCCTCATATGACTGTATTAGAAAATATTACGTATGCTCCTATCAATGTAAAAGGAGTAACGAAACAAGAAGCTGAAAAGAAAGCCGAAAAACTTTTAGAAAAGGTCGGTTTATTAGATAAAAAAGATACGTATCCGAATCGTCTTTCGGGAGGACAAAAGCAACGTGTAGCAATTGCGAGAGCGTTAGCGATGGAACCAGAAGTAATGTTATTTGATGAACCGACATCAGCACTAGATCCAGAAATGGTAAAAGAAGTGTTAGAAGTTATGAAATCATTAGTTACGACAGGAATGACAATGGCGATTGTTACACATGAAATGGGATTTGCAAAAGAAGTAGCAGATCGTGTTCTCTTTTTAGATGGTGGAAAACTTGTAGAAGATAGTGCGCCAGCAGAATTTTTTGCAGCACCGAAAAGCGAGCGTGCGCAACAATTTTTACAAAAAATATTGTAATATGTAAAGGTTAAGTGAATAATAAGTAGAAAAGGATGACATTGTGTCATCCTTTTTTTATACTAACTGTAAATAAGTTTATACATATAGGAGCAATGCTATGTTCAAAATTGGATACCGTACAGTAAAAACAGCAATAGGGACAGGCGCAGCAGTTTTTATTGCTCAGTTATTAGGGTTAGAATTTTATAGTTCAGCGGGTATTTTAGTTATATTATGTGTACAAAATACGAAACGTAAATCACTTCAAGTGTCGTTACATCGTTTTTTAGCTTGTGTACTATCAATGGTATTCGCGTTTTGTATATTTGAAACAATTGGTTATACACCACTTGCAATTAGTGTATTATTACTTACATTTATTCCGACTGCAGTTATGCTTAAAATTCAAGAAGGTATTGTCACGAGTTCAGTTATTGTTATGCACCTGTATTCATTGAAACAAATTACATGGCTTATTGTTGGGAACGAAATTGCGATATTAACGATAGGGATTAGCGTGGCTTTATTAGTGAATATGTATATGCCAAGTAGTGAAAATAAACTAAAAGAGTATCAGGATAAAATAGAAAGTAATTTTAAAACAATTTTGTTTGAAATGGTTGTGTATTTACGAAACAGGGAAAGTAGCTGGAGCGGGGCAGAACTTATTGAAACTGAAAATATGTTAAATGAAGCAAGGGATTTATCGTTTAAGAAACTTGAGAATGCATTTATGCGAGAAGATAGTTATTACTACCGCTATTTTAATATGCGTATGCAACAATTCGAAATTTTAGAGCGAATGATACCATTAGCTGCTTCTTTATCATGGACATATGAACAAGCTGACATGATTGCGGATGTGGTTGAAAACATTGGAAATGCCATTAGCCCGGAGAGTACTGGGGTTATTTCCTTAAGACAGCTTCAAGAAATGCGAGAGTTATTTAGAGACATGCCATTACCAGTTACACGTGAAGAATTTGAGATACGTGCGAAACTTGTTCAACTTGTGTATGAAATGGAGCAATATTTACTCATTAAAAGCCGCTTTAAGGGAAAGGATAATATAAAAGAACTTATATAGAAGGTAGGAATTGTTTATGCCGTATCTTCTCTCTTTCATATTATGCCTTTCTTTATCGCCTATTTGGCCTCTTGGTGATAATCCACGTGCCGGAGATCCTTTCATTATTGTAAATAAAGCGACAAATAAATTAGCTTATATTGACGATGGGAAAATTCAGAAGGTTTTTCCAGTAGCGACAGGGAAAACAAACGAACTAACTCCAGAGGGAACTTTTGATATTGTAATGAAAGCGAAGGACCCATATTATATTGCGAAAAATATTCCAGGTGGATCACCAAAAAATCCACTTGGATCTAGGTGGATGGGATTTAATGCCAGAGGAACTGATGGGAGTAAATATGGAATACATGGTACAAACCAACCTAGTTCAATTGGAAAGTATATTTCACAAGGGTGTATAAGAATGAAGAAAAACGATGTGGAATATTTATTTGATCGCATTCCAATTGGAACGAAAGTATGGATTGTAAAATCGAAAAAATCATTTCAGCAATTGGCAAAAGAAAAAGGAGCCATTGCATATGAAAAAGCCAACGAAAAGGTTGGCTTTTTCTATTGTAATAAGTTGTCTTGACATGTGTACATAACCATGCGTTAATGAGAGTATAGAAAGGTAAAGTGAAACTTTAATCAGTGGGAGGTTATTACCCGCTCATTATTAGCCCACACCAATCGGAGTAAAATTAGATAAAGGGGTTGCTCATATGTACTTGAATCCAAAACTTTCGTATATGCAGTTTTTTATGGGATTTCTATTTGTTATTACATTCATATTGGCAACTTTTAATATATGTTCTTATCTTGTAGCGATTGTATGTATGGCATTACTCAATCTTACTTTTGTTATTGGGGCATTTCAGCAGAAACAATATACAAGTTTTGTAATAGCGCTTGTAATGTCATTTTCCTTTAGTATTGTAGCGATTGTGCTTTATACAAAATAAACCATCTCGATTTCGAGATGGTTTATTTTTATTGTGTGTAAAAGTAAAAAAAGGACGAACACATCGTCCTTTTTACCAAAACATACTTGCGCCAGCAAGTAATGTTGTTACAAGCATAGAAATTAGCATTACATAAATCATAACTTTTTGAGCTTTTTTATGCATCGTTATACCTCCTTGCAAATCAGTACAATATCATTGTAACGAGAAATGATATTGTGGACAAGAGGAGAGAAATGACAAAATTCGAGAAGTGTGTGTAAAGTATAACAGGAAATTTGTATGTAGGTAGAGAATATATAAAATGATGGAGTATAAGTTTTTTGTTATGCAAGCTGGAGAATGGAGATACGATGATGAAAATATACGAAACAAATCGTTTGCATTTAAGAGAAATTGATGAGTCGTATGCTGAAAAAGTTCTTCAATATTACGACAGAAATCGTGAATTTTTAAAAGCTTGGGAAGAGTATAGACCGGATGATTTTTTTACGTTAGATTATCAAAAGAAAAAGTTACAAAAGGATAGAAGAGAGTTCGCAGAAGGTAAAATCATTAGGCTTTGGATTTTTAAAAAGGGTGATGATACGAAAATAATTGGGTGTATTTCATTTAATTTAATTGTTCGTGGAATTTATCAATCTTGTGTACTCAGTTATAAATTAGATAAAGCAGAGTTAAACAAAGGTTATACGACAGAAGCGCTTAGAAAAGCTATTCAAGTTGCTTTTGAAGAATTTCAATTACATCGTATAGAAGCACCTATTATGCCGCGAAACTTAGCATCTATACAAGTAGTGACGAAGATAGGCTTTCAATATGAGGGCGTGTCTAGAAAGATGTTAATGGTTAATGGAGTGTGGGAAGATCATATGCGCTGGGTATTGTTAAATGAGTAATAGAAAGCAGATGGTTATCTAGACATATAAACCGTCTGTTTTTTGTCTTGTATTTCGAAACTTTTGCGAAATTCTGTTATAATTAATAGTGTTACATACATAATGGTAGTGCAGGAGGCGCAGTCTTATGATTAATCAAGAACGTTTAGTAAATGAATTCATGGAATTAGTACAAGTAGATTCTGAAACGAAATTTGAAGCAGAAATTTGCAAAGTATTAACAAAGAAATTTACAGATTTAGGTGTAGAAGTATTTGAAGATGACACAATGGCTGTTACTGGGCATGGTGCAGGTAACTTAATTTGTACATTACCAGCAACAAAAGATGGTGTTGATACAATTTACTTTACTTCTCATATGGATACAGTAGTTCCTGGTAATGGAATTAAGCCTTCTATTAAAGATGGATATATCGTATCAGATGGTACTACGATTTTAGGTGCGGATGATAAAGCCGGATTAGCATCAATGTTCGAAGCAATCCGTGTTTTAAAAGAAAAAAATATCCCTCATGGTACAATTGAATTTATTATTACAGTTGGAGAAGAATCTGGTCTTGTTGGTGCAAAAGCATTAGATCGTGAGCGTATTACAGCGAAATACGGTTATGCATTAGATAGCGATGGAAAAGTTGGTGAAATCGTTGTTGCAGCTCCAACACAAGCGAAAGTGAATGCAATTATTCGCGGAAAAACAGCTCACGCTGGTGTAGCACCAGAAAAAGGTGTATCTGCAATTACTATCGCAGCGAAAGCAATTGCGAAGATGCCACTTGGTCGTATTGATTCTGAAACAACTGCAAATATTGGACGTTTTGAAGGTGGTACACAAACGAATATCGTTTGCGATCATGTACAAATCTTTGCAGAAGCGCGTTCTTTAATCAATGAAAAAATGGAAGTACAAGTTGCGAAAATGAAAGAAGCATTTGAAACAACTGCAAAAGAAATGGGCGGTCAAGCAGACGTTGAAGTAAACGTTATGTATCCAGGATTTAAATTTGCTGATGGAGATCACGTTGTAGAGGTTGCAAAACGTGCAGCTGAAACAATTGGTCGTACACCTTCTCTTCACCAAAGTGGTGGCGGAAGTGATGCAAATGTAATTGCAGGACACGGTATTCCAACAGTTAACTTAGCGGTTGGTTATGAAGAAATTCATACAACAAACGAAAAGATTCCTGTTGAAGAATTAGCGAAAACAGCAGAATTAGTTGTTGCAATTATTGAAGAAGTAGCGAAGTAATGTAATAGAAAAAGCGTGTAAATCAATTGTGATTTACACGCTTTTTATTTTGATTCGATTGCTTTTACAAGGCGGATAAGCCAATACAAGAAAATCCATGGCAGTATGTAAGTTGTTACTACATGGATTAGGCGAGGAAGGAAACCAGCTATGTTCATATCAAAAATAGGAAGAAGTAAATAATTGATTGCGACGATTAGTATAATTACGAGGAACGTATAGTTGAGTTTATCAGTAGATCTCATAGTAATCACTCCTAATTACAAATATATCCACTTTATTTAAATTATAGCAATAAACATGATAGAAAAGAACAAGTAATTATTATAATTATTGTGCAAAATTTGATATAATAAAAGAACGAACGTTCTGATTAGGGAGTGAGTACTATGCGAGAAATGTATCCGAAAAAGGGTCGTGTTATTTTACATGTAGATATGAATTGTTTTTTCGCATCTGTTGAAATTGCTCATGACTCATCATTACAAGGAAAGCCGTTAGCGGTTGCTGGAAATGAAAAAGAAAGAAAAGGAATTATCATAACATGTAGTTATGAGGCGAGAGAATATGGAATACGTACAACGATGCCTCTTTGGGAAGCGAAACGGTTATGCCCACAATTAGTTATAAGACGTCCTAATTTTACATTATATCGCGAAGCTTCATTTCAAATGTTTCAAATTCTTTCCCGTTTTACAGAAAAAATACAACCAGTCTCAATAGATGAAGGGTATTTAGATATTACAGATTGCTACGCACTTGGTTCACCTCTTGAAATAGCAAAGATGATTCAGCAAGCGTTATTAACAGAGTTACAGTTGCCGTGTAGCATCGGAATTGCTCCAAACCTTTTCCTAGCAAAAACAGCTTCTGATATGAAAAAGCCTCTCGGTATTACGGTGCTTCGAAAACGAGATATTCCAGAAATGATTTGGCCACTTCCAGTTGGAGCGATGCATGGAATTGGAGAAAAAACAGCTGAAAAATTAAATGCTATTCATATACAAACCATTGAGCAGTTAGCAAAGGGAAACGAACATATCATTCGCGCTAAAATTGGAAAGCACGGTGTTGATTTACAAAAGCGGGCAAAAGGTATGGATGATAGGGAAGTTGATCCGAGTCAAATGGGACAACATAAAAGCGTTGGTAACTCGATGACTTTTTCAAAGGATATGGATGAAGAGAAAGAATTACTTGATATGTTAGAACGGCTATCAAAATCAGTGAGTAAAAGGTTACAAAAGCGAACTCTTGTCAGCTATAATATTCAAATTATGATTAAATATCATGATAGGCGAACAGTAACGCGGAGTAAGCAATTGAAAAATGCCATTTGGGAAGAACGAGATATTTTTCAAGCAGCTTCTCGTTTATGGAAGCAACATTGGGATGGTGATTCCGTTCGTTTGCTAGGTGTTACAGCTACTGAAATAGAGTGGAAGACAGAATCGGTGAAACAATTAGATTTGTTTTCATTTGAAGAAGATGCGAAAGAAGAACCATTACTTGCTGTCATTGATCAAATTAATGATAAGTATGGAATGCCAATTTTACAACGAGGTAGTCAACTACTACGTAAGCAAGAAAAGTCTTTTCAGCAAAAATTAGAAAATAAGTTTATGTAGAAGGTGTCATGAAGCAGTACATATCATGACCCTTTTTATTATAAAGTTTTTATAGAAAACCAATTGTCTCTTTTGCACTACAAGCAAAAGAATTATTTAATAACTCAAGTGAAAAGATAATTTTAGATGAGTTTGATCAAAGTATGTATACAAATTTGGGACGGAATATGCCGATTTGCTATATAAGTATAAATAAAAAAGCACTGTAACCAGTGCTTTTTATGATAGATTAAGAGATTGTATGATTTTCAAAAATAACAATTTCTGAACTGTTTGTTGTTGAAACACGTTGTGCATAATATGTGAAAGCTGAAGAAATATATGTTGGTAACGAATCATTTGTATGTGTTGTTGTATATTCATGGATTAACTCTTTCAAAGTCGTCCATTCTAATTGTGCTGGGTGATCAGACACGAAAGAACTTACCCAGCGATCAAATGAAGATGAAAAATCAGTTTGTAAACGAAATGCTTCTTTCATAATAAAACGCTCCCTTAAAATGTAGTATAATCATTTTAGCATAAAACACGAACGATTGCTAAGTTTTTCGAGTATAACGTTCGTGATATATAGTCGTCTAGATGATTGGTTATGTAAAATCGATTTGCCATTTGAAATAACATTCCGTAAGATGGAAGGTAGATTATATAAAGAGCTGGAGGAAAGAAAGTGGAATTTGTATTTTTAGGAACTGGTGCAGGTGTTCCTTCGAAAGGAAGGAACGTTTCGGCAATTGCTTTGCAATTGTTAGAAGAACGAGGACAGACTTGGTTATTTGATTGTGGCGAGGCGACGCAACATCAAATATTACATACGTCAGTACGTCCACGCCGCATTGAAAAAATATTTATTACGCATTTACATGGTGATCATATTTTTGGATTGCCTGGTTTATTAGGAAGCCGTTCGTTTCAAGGAGGGACTACACCTTTAACAGTGTATGGACCAAAAGGAATTAAACAATTTATTGAAGTGGCATTATCAGTAAGTACGACACATGTAAAATACCCACTTGAAATTGTTGAGATAACAGAAGAAGGTACTGTGTTTGAAGATAATGAATTTCACGTGGAAACGAAAAGGTTGTCACATGGTATTGAATGTTTTGGGTATCGTATTATAGAGAAAGATATACAAGGTGCTCTTTTAGTCGATAAATTGCTGGAGATGGGCGTGAAACCAGGTCCACTCTTTAAACGTTTAAAAGATGGAGAAGTAGTTGAATTAGAAAATGGTACGATACTAAATGGAAAAGATTTTATCGGTCCGCCTCAAAAGGGAAGAATTATTACCATTTTAGGTGATACGAGATATTGTGAAGCGAGTAGAGAGCTGGCACAAGACGCTGACGTACTTGTTCATGAAGCAACTTTTGCGGCAGAAGATGAACAACAAGCGTATGATTATTTTCATTCTACATCTAAGCAAGCTGCAAGTATTGCACTTCAGGCAAATGCAAAACGATTAATATTGACTCATATTAGTTCTCGTTATCAAGGAGATACATATAAGGAATTATTGAAAGAGGCAAGAGAGCTATTTTCTAATACAGAAATAGCTACAGATTTGAAATCATTTCCAGTGGAAAGATAATAATGTTATGAAAAAATGGTGACGAAAGGTTGCCATTTTTTTATTTCTAAAAAAAATTTAAAATAAAGCTGTTATCATTTTATGCTTATATTGGATGAAACAGAAAGTTTTAATGATGTGAAGATATAGGATGAAACTACATAGTATCGATTATTTAGAAAAACTGTTATATAAGTCAGACGACATACGAGTGATACAAATAGCAAAAACGGATTTTTATTCAGAACTTTTAAAATTCAATAAAAGTAAGCGTTTTATTAAAAACAAGCTATAATGAGGACAGATTATAATTTACTGTAGGCTACATGTGTTTGATTCATTTATCATAACAAGTGAAGTTGAATAAATCGTGAGAGAGCAACATGGAAATTATAATAGGAAGGATATTACTATTATTTGTATTAAGTCTTTTTCACTTTTTAGCTTTAAGGCATCAAAAGGTATGAAATCAATGGGTGTTTCACTTGTTTGTGCTATGCTTGTAAGGGGTTCTGTGTTAAACTTTGGATTGCTACAAGACTTTACCGTAGATTATCTTATATTATTTTTAAATGAAGGTAATGCTAAGTTTCTTATTTAATATTATAACTGGTATTATTTCAGGATATATTGCTTCACTGTTATTCAAAAACAATCCAATTCGTACAGCGGAACAAATTCGTAATACAACTGGAAAAGCAACCGATTTGGTAGCTTAATAGAATAGTAAAAATTTTTTTCATAGAGGTTTAGGGGGAGTTATGATGAAGTATCGCTCAGTATTTGATATTATTGGTCCAGTTATGATTGGTCCATCAAGTTCACATACAGCAGGGGCAGCAAGAATGGGGCAAGTTGCTCGCCAGCTGTTTCGTCATGAACCAGAAAGAGTAAGCATTTCATTATATGGATCATTTGCAAAGACGTATCGAGGGCATGGTACGGATGTAGCGTTAATTGGTGGAATATTAGGATTTGAAACAGATGACTTACGTATTCCAGAAGCGCTAGATATAGCAAAAGAGCGCGAAATTGAAGTGGAATTCATTGAAGAGGATGCAAATGCACCTCACCCAAATACAGCGAGAATTCGTTTGTATAAAGGTGAAGAAGAAATTGAAGTTGTAGCTTGCTCAATTGGTGGCGGTAAAATTGAAGTTGTAGAATTAAACGGATTCGATCTTCAATTATCAGGCACGAGTCCAGCACTACTTATTGTAAATAACGATCGCTTCGGTGCTATTGCAGCAGTAGCTTCAATCCTTGCGAAACATGAGATTAACATTAGTACAATGAGTGTTTCTCGTAAAGAAAAAGGAAGAAGAGCGCTGATGGTTATCGAAACAGATGAATTATTAGCAAATGAAGTGATTGAAGAAATAAAAGCGCAACAAAATATTTGTCAAGTAACTATTATGGAATAATTGCAGGGGGGACACACCATGTTTCGGAACGCAGCGGAACTAGTGGCGCAAGCTAAAGAACAAAATGTAAAAATCGCAGAAATTATGATTCAATGTGAAATGGAAACAAGAAGTATTTCACGTGAAGAAGTAATTGCGGGTATGGAAAAGAATTTAGTCGTGATGGAGCAAGCAGTAGAACGTGGTATTCGCGGTGTGAAATCACCAACTGGTTTAACTGGCGGAGATGCTGTAAAAGTTCAGGCGTATATGGAGAGCGGAAAAGGCTTATCTGGAGATACGATTTTGGATGCAGTGAGTAAAGCTGTTGCAACAAATGAAGTAAACGCAGCGATGGGAATTATTTGTGCAACACCAACGGCAGGGTCTGCTGGAACAGTGCCAGGTGTACTATTTGCACTAAGAGAAAAATTGCAGCCTACACGTGAAGAAATGATTGAATTTTTATTTACAGCAGGAGCTTTTGGTATGGTTGTTGCGAATAACGCTTGTATTTCTGGTGCGGCAGGAGGATGCCAAGCTGAAGTTGGTTCAGCAAGTGGAATGGCAGCTGCAGCTGCAGTTGAGATGGCTGGTGGAACACAAGATCAAGCAGCTACAGCGATGGCAATTTCATTAAAGAACATGCTTGGTTTAGTATGCGATCCTGTTGCAGGACTTGTAGAAGTACCTTGTGTAAAACGTAATGCAGCAGGAGCTGCAAATGCGATGATTTCAGCTGATTTAGCATTAGCTGGTGTAACGAGTACAATTCCATGTGATGAAGTAATTGAGGCAATGTTTAGAATCGGACAAACAATGCCAGTAGCACTTCGTGAAACAGCTGAAGGTGGACTTGCAGCAACACCGACTGGTCGCCGTCTGCAAGAAGAGATTTTTGGAAAGACTAATAACTAAAAAATATATGTTTATAAAAAAATGGAGCTCAAGTAAGATTGAGCTCCATTTCTTATTTTTCTTTTGTTAGTTGTTCTAATGTTTCCCCGAGATTATGTGATCGTTGTGTAGCCTGTGTAATACAAGAAATAAGGGCTTGTTGAAATTGATGTTCTTGTAATACTTCAATGCCAGCTTCGGTCGTTCCACCAGGAGAAGTAATTTCCTTTCGCAAAATAGAAGGGTGTTTTTCACTTGCTTTTAGCATTTCAGCAGCACCAATCATCGTCTGAAGAATAAGTGACTTTGCAACATCTTCTTTTAAACCGATTTTTTTTGCGGCTTCTTCCATCGCCTCTACTACGTAATAAATATAAGCAGGGCCACTTCCGGATAATGCAGTGACAGCATGCATATCTTCTTCCTCTACAACAGAGACGAGACCAATCGTTTCAAATAAAGCTGTTGCAGTCTGAATATGTTCCGCTTTTGCATGTTTTGAAGGCGAGATAGCAGTAGCTGATTTTAAAATAGCAGCAGATGTATTTGGCATGGCGCGAATAATCGGAACATCTTTTTGAAGTAGGTTTCTAATCGAGTGAGTAGAAACACCTGCTAATAACGAAATAATAAGCAGGTTATTATGTATATATTCTTTAAAAGGGATAAGCGCTTCTGCAACATCCTTTGGTTTCATCGCTAGAAAAAGAATATTTGTATCAGTAAGTAGTTCTTTTTTATTATGTGTACCTTTGACACCGTATTTTTTATGTAGCTCCTGTAACCTTGTCTCGTTAGAACGATTACTTACGGTAATTTGTTCGGCTTTCACAACATTTGCATGTAACAAGCCACCAATAATAGCTTCAGCAATAGAGCCTGCACCGAGAAAGGAAATGTTTTGAATAGACATGATGTTCCTCCTTTAAATTTGGTAGAAATTCTTATAAATGTACATACATTCGTTTTTAAATAGGAAACACCTCTTTTTATCTGAAAATAATGACAAATATATATAGAAGTTGTAAACTGAAGAAGTATTCATTTTTGAACCGGAAAGAGACAGGGGGGCTAAGCATGACGGCGATTCACCGAATGGAGATTCCTGTGCCATTTGCAGTTGAAACTGTGAATGTGTTTTTAGTTGAGGGGGAGACATTAACATTAATTGATACAGGGACGAATACAGAAGAGGCAAGAAATGCGTTAGAAAGTCAGTTAGGTGCATTAGGATATACGATAGAAGATATTGAAACAGTAGTCATTACGCATCATCATGCGGATCATTGTGGGCTTTTAAATATATTTTCTGAGAAAACAAGCATTATTGGACACCCTTGGAATGAGCCTTGGATTACGCAAAATCCAGAATTTTTAAAGCGGTATCATGAGTTTTTTAGAGAGACAGCTTTGCAATTTGGTGTTCCAGCAGCATTTTTGAAAGACGAGGCGTTATTAACGACAAGAACACTTAAATATTCTTGTAATAGATCGTTAACGCATACTGTGAGAGAGGGAGATCGTATTGATTCCTTACCTGGGTTTACAGTAATCGAAACACCAGGTCATGCTTCCACTCATATTTCATTATATAGAGAATCTGATGGAATATTAATTGGCGGTGATGCTCTCATTAGTAATATTTCTTCGAATCCAATATTAGAACCACCATATGAAGGACAAACAGAAAGGGCACGCCCGTTATTACAATATAATCAAACGTTAAAGCGTTTAAGTGAAATGAATATTTCACGCATTTTATCAGGACATGGAGCAGATGTCCTAAATGTGAAACAACTTATTGAAACGAGATTACAAAAGCAAGAAACACGTGCGTTTAAAGTGCTTGAGTTATTAAAGGAAAAACCAATGACAGCATTTGAAGTATGTGTAAAACTATTTCCGGTATTATATAAAGAGCAATTACCACTTACTATTTCAGAAACGGTTGGACAATTAGACTTTTTAGCATATAATCAACAAGTGATGATTGATGAATCTTCGCAACAATTGATTTATTATGCAAAGTAGGTGACAGCAATGACGGGACGTTTACAAAATAAAGTAATCGTCATTACAGGTGCTTCTAGTGGAATTGGAGAGCAAGTTGCAATGCAAGTTGCAGAGCAAGGGGCGACTCCAGTATTAATGGCTAGAACAGAAGAGAAATTAAAAGTGTTAGCAGAAAAAATTAAAGAAACTTATAATACGCCTTGCCATTATTATGTATTAGATGTAAGTGAAGAGACGGAGGTACAATCTGTTTTTTCAAAGGTATTACAAGAAGTGGGACGTATTGATATATTAGTAAACAATGCGGGATTTGGTATTTTTAAAACGTTTGAAGATGCGTCAATGGATGAAGTGAAAGATATGTTCCAAGTAAATGTATTTGGATTAGTAGCTTGTACGAAAGCGGTACTACCTTATATGGTAAACAGAAACGAAGGACATATTATTAATATTGCTTCACTTGCTGGGAAAATTGCGACTCCAAAATCAAGCGCATATGCAGCGACGAAACATGCCGTATTAGGGTTTACGAATAGTTTACGCATGGAGTTGTCTAGTACGAACGTTTTTGTAACAGCGATTAATCCAGGTCCGATAGATACGAAGTTTTTTGAAATAGCTGATCAATCCGGTACATATGTGAAAAATATGGGACGATACATGTTAAAGCCAACTTATGTAGCAGAACAAATTGTAAAATCAATGAAAACGAAAAAGCGTGAAGTAAACTTACCGAAGTGGATGGGCATGGGGCCGAAACTTTATGCTCTATTCCCAGGTTTATTTGAGCGTGTTGCAGGCAAATCATTAAGCAAAAAATAGGAGATTTCCATATGGAAATCTCCTATTTTTTTTATTTTCCAGTCACATAATCGTAAACAATATCCTCAACTGCTTCGTATACATCAATTTCAGTATTTGAATGAATTATCGTTTGAATCTGTTTAATTAGCATCTCCTGATCCTCATTTGACATAGGATTACATTGGTATTGTTGAAAACTTTTTATAATCATTTTCTCAATTAATTTTTCATTCATGTTTTCCCCGCCTGTATGTACGTATGTATTGTTTTATTGTACTTGAAGTGAAATGAAAAAACTACTATACATTATTTGTGTATAAAAATTCGGGTGTGTATATTATTTTTCTAGTAAAATTAAAGTTTTTTAAGTTTAAAAAATTATAAATATTTAATTGACTCTATAAATATACAATATTATAATCATACTTAATTTAAAGAATCGATATGAGGAGGAGCGTATGAAAGTCGCGATTATTGGAGCAACTGGGTATGGAGGTATTGAATTAATTCGGTTATTAGAGCAACATCCATATTTTTCGATAGCATCTCTCCATTCTTTTTCACAAGTTGGCGAGTGCATAACAAATGTATATCCGCATCTTCGAAATATTCTTGTTCATACGTTACAAGAAATTGATGCGGAGGAAATAGAGAAGGAAGCAGACATTGTATTTTTAGCAACCCCAGCAGGAGTATCGGCAGAGTTAACTCCCAAATTATTAGCAGTAGGTTTAAAAGTAATTGACCTATCTGGAGACTTTCGTATGAAAGATCCTTCGACATATGAACAGTGGTATAAAAGGGCAGCTGCAAAAGAAGAAGTTCTTAGTGAAGCTGTATATGGGTTAAGTGAATGGAAAAGGTCCGAGATTCAAAATGCAAATTTAATTGCAAACCCAGGATGTTTTGCTACAGCTGCATTATTAGCGATATTGCCGTTAGTACGTAGCGGCATGATTGAAGAAGATTCAATTATTATTGATGCAAAATCAGGAGTATCTGGAGCAGGCAAAACACCAACAACGATGACGCACTTTCCTGAGTTATACGATAACTTGCGTATTTATAAAGTAAATGAGCATCAACACGTTCCTGAGATTGAGCAAATGCTTGCAGAGTGGGATAGGGAAACGAAGCCAATCACGTTTAGTACACATTTAATACCGATATCACGAGGGATTATGGTTACACTGTATGCGAAAGTAAAACGAGAAATGGAAATAGAACAACTTCAAAAGTTATATGAAGAAACGTATGAACAATCGGCTTTTATTCGAATTCGCACGCAAGGAGAGTTTCCGAGTCCGAAAGAAGTGAGGGGCTCAAATTATTGTGATATGGGGATAGCTTACGATGAAAGAACAGGAAGAGTGACAGTCGTTTCTGTTATAGACAATATGATGAAAGGCGCGGCTGGGCAAGCGATTCAAAATGCAAATATAGTAGCGGGACTAGAAGAAACTACAGGTTTACAATATATGCCGCTTTATCTATAAGGGGGACATGATGATTAAAGTAGCGTCTATTACAAAAGTAGAAAATGGTTCGATTGTAACTCCGAAAGGTTTCTCGGCCATTGGTACTGCAATTGGTCTGAAAAAGGAGAAAAAGGATTTAGGGGCAATCGTTTGTGATGTACCGGCACCATGTGCTGCTGTTTATACAACAAATCAAATACAAGCAGCCCCCTTGCAAGTAACAAAAGATAGTATAGCGGCTGAGGAGAAATTACAAGCTATTATCGTCAATAGTGGAAATGCAAATGCTTGTACAGGAATGAAAGGATTACAAGATGCTTACGAGATGCGAGTATTAGGAGCGGAACATTTTGGATTGAAAGAAAATTATGTTGCAGTAGCTTCGACAGGTGTAATTGGTGTTCCTTTACCGATGGATATAATTCGAAAGGGAGTTGCAACTCTTATACCGACGAAGGAAGAAAGTGAAGCGCGTTCTTTTTCTGAAGCGATTTTAACGACGGATCTTATAACGAAAGAAACTTGCTATGAAATGATTATTGATGGGAAAAAAGTGACGATTGCTGGTGTTGCTAAGGGCTCAGGGATGATTCATCCGAATATGGCAACGATGCTGAGCTTTATTACGACAGACGCTCATATAGAGCATGACGTATTGCAAACAGCATTATCGCAAATAACGAATCATACATTTAATCAAATTACGGTGGATGGAGATACTTCTACGAATGATATGGTCATCGTTATGGCAAGTGGATTATCAGAAACGAAACCAATTCATATGGAACATCCGGATTGGGAAACTTTCGTATTTGCTTTACAGAAGGTATGTGAAGATTTAGCCAAAAAAATTGCACAAGATGGTGAAGGTGCTACGAAGTTAATAGAAGTAAATGTGCTAGGAGCGAAAGCGAGTGAAGAGGCAAAGAAAATTGCAAAGCAAATAGTCGGTTCAAGTCTTGTGAAAACAGCAATACACGGTGAAGATCCAAATTGGGGGCGAATTATTAGCGGCATTGGACAAAGTGAAGTAGTGATTAATCCAAATACAATTGATATTACTCTTCAATCTATCGTTGTGCTAAAAAATAGTGAACCTCAAATGTTTTCTGAAGAGGAAATGAAAAAGAGATTACAAGAACATGAAATTATGATTGATGTGTATTTACATTTAGGAGAAGAAGCAGGATCAGCTTGGGGCTGTGACTTAAGCTATGAATATGTGAAAATAAACGCTTGTTATCGTACATAAGGAGAGGGAAGATGAGCGATTATATTGTAGTGAAATGCGGCGGTAGTATGTTGGAGCAATTAAATGATGTGTTTTTTGATTGTATAAAGAAATTGCAGCAGAAGTATAAGGTAGTGATTGTCCATGGTGGTGGTCCAGAAATTGATACCAACTTAAAAAATTGTAATATCAAAGTAGAAAAAAGAGATGGATTACGAGTGACACCAAAAGAAGTTATGGATATTGTTCAAATGGTGCTATGCGGGAGTACGAATAAAAAGTTTGTAATGAATTTGCAAAGGCATAATTTACTTGCGGTAGGTTGTTCAGGGTGTGACGGCAAATTACTTCAAGTTCAACCTGTCAGCGAGGAGATAGGATATGTGGGAGAAGTAAGCTATGTAGAAACAGCCTTACTAAAAGGATTAATAAATATGAATTATATTCCTGTTATCGCTCCAATCGGGATCCATGATAATGAGATTTATAACATAAATGCGGATACCGCTGCAGCTGGGATTGCGGCCGCACTATCCGCAAAAGAACTCATTTTTATTACGGATGTAGATGGGATATTACATGAAGGGAAATTGGTAAAGAAAACAGATGAGTCTGAAATTGCAACTCTTATAGAAAAAGGAGTTATTACAGGCGGAATGATTCCGAAAGTACAGGCGGCACTAGCTTCATTAAAAATGGGAGTGCACAAGATAAGTATCGTAAATGGTACAAAAGATTTTACTAAAGATACAGGAGAATGTATCGGAACGACGGTAACGAGAGGAGTGAGTATCGTATGACAACTCATCTTTTTCAAACATATGGGAGAAGAACTGTTGAGTTTGTAAAGGGAAAGGGAACGAAAGTTATTGATAATAACAGTAAACAATACTTAGATTTTACGTCAGGAATTGGCGTATGTAATTTGGGACATAGTCACCCTACAGTTATGAAAGCTGTACAAGAACAACTTGATGATATATGGCATATATCTAACCTATTTACAAACAGTTTACAAGAAGAAGTCGCGTCATTATTAACAGAAAATATAGCATTAGATTATGTGTTTTTCTGTAATAGCGGAGCAGAGGCGAATGAAGCAGCTTTGAAGCTAGCTCGTAAGCATACTGGAAAATCTCTCGTCGTAACATGTCTGCAATCTTTTCACGGTAGAACATTCGGAACGATGAGTGCGACGGGGCAAAATAAAGTGAAAGAAGGATTTGGTCCACTCCTTCCGTCTTTTTTACATATCCCCTTTAACGATATAAAAGCATTAGAGGAAGTAATGAATGAAGAAATTGCGGCGGTAATGGTAGAAGTTGTTCAAGGAGAGGGAGGAGTCATACCTGCTGATCTATCTTTTTTGCAAGCGATTGAAGCATTATGTAATAAGTTCGGTTCCTTATTTATTATAGATGAAGTACAAACAGGGATCGGAAGAACAGGTACATTATTTGCTTACGAACAAATGGGAATAAAACCTGATATCGTTACCGTCGCAAAGGCACTTGGAAACGGGATTCCTGTCGGAGCGATGATTGGCCGGAAAGAACTTGGAACATCGTTTACTGCAGGATCACACGGTTCAACGTTTGGTGGAAATTATATTGCGATGGCTGCAGCGAAAGAAGTATTGCAAGTAAGCAAAAGACCATCGTTTTTAAAAGAAGTACAAGAAAAGGGCGAGTATGTATTACAGAAGTTGCAAGAGGAATTACAACATGTCGAATGTATTCAAAATATACGTGGTAAGGGGCTTATGATTGGAATTGAATGTACGCATGAAGTTACAAGTTTTATAGAACAACTAGAAAAAGAGGGACTTCTCGTATTACAAGCAGGGCCTAATGTTATAAGGCTATTACCGCCACTTATTGTAACGAATGAAGAGTTAGAACAGGCAGTATATATGATAAAAAAAGTAGTTTGTACAAAAAACGTATCGATCATATAAGGGGGAAATTTCATGTCAACTGTACAAGTACCGAAATTAAATACGAAAGATCTTTTAACACTAGAAGAATTAACGCAAGAAGAAATTATTTCTTTAATTGAGTTCGCTATATATTTAAAAAAGAATAAGCAGGAGCCTTTATTACAAGGCAAAATATTAGGGCTTATCTTTGATAAACATTCAACTCGTACTCGTGTATCTTTTGAAGCGGGAATGGTACAGCTCGGGGGACATGGTATGTTTTTAAGTGGGAAAGAGATGCAAATGGGAAGAGGAGAAACCGTTTCAGATACTGCGAAAGTATTATCGCAGTATATTGACGGGATCATGATACGTACATTCTCACATGCGGATGTAGAAGAGCTTGCAAAAGAATCGAGCATACCTGTAATTAACGGTTTAACGGATGATCATCATCCTTGTCAAGCATTGGCAGACCTAATGACAATATATGAAGAAACAAATACATTTAAAGGAATAAAATTGGCTTACATAGGTGACGGAAATAATGTATGTCATTCATTGTTGTTAGCGAGTGCGAAAGTCGGAATGCATATGACTGTTGCAACGCCTGTAGGGTATGAACCGAATGAAGAGATTGTAAAAAAAGCGTTAGCGATTGCCAAGGAAACAGGAGCTGAAATTGAAATTTTGCATAACCCTGAATTAGCGGTGAATGAAGCAGATTTCATTTATACTGACGTTTGGATGAGCATGGGGCAAGAGGGCGAAGAAGAGAAATATACTTTATTTCAACCATATCAAATCAATAACAAACTTGTTAAGCATGCGAAGCAAACATATCGTTTCTTACACTGCTTACCTGCCCATCGTGAAGAAGAAGTAACAGGCGAGATTATAGATGGACCACAGTCTATTGTCTTTGAGCAAGCTGGTAATCGATTGCATGCGCAAAAAGCCTTATTAGTAAGTTTATTTAAAAATGTAGAAGAGCCTTCCTAAATAATGTACATCTCCAGTTGTTAGACACGAATAACAATTGGAGGTGTATTTTTTTATGTCTAAACTCTTACTAGAAGAAAAGGTAAATGAAAAAAGGTATTCCCTTCAGTATAAAATGAAAGTGCTTAATTATATGGATAGACAAGGGACATCTAATAGAGAAACAGTTGGTTAATTTTTTGTCTAACTTTTTGGGTCCAGTTCACTAAGAAGGTTCTTTCCTTTACTTCACATACACATAGGCTTTATTTGCTGTTAAGCAGTTTTTATGTTATATAAAGATTTTTAGATTTCCTGAAATTTCTATATTTACATTTTTTCCTTTTATCTCATAATTTTAATTGGGAGAGGGAGGAAAAAAATGGTTCAAATTGAAGTAACACCTGAAATGCTAGAAGAAGTTGCGAATCGTGCAAGTAATACCCGAATCGCGTTGATGTGTTAAAAGGTATTGATGAAGCCTATCAAAATAAAATACAGGTAGGTTCATACAAGTATAAAGGCGTAACATCATCAGGAATTAAAATAGAAATGTACTTGAATACAGATGGTTCAATAGCTACGGCATATCCATTATATAAAAAATAATATAGAAGGTGATTAAGGTATATGAGATATTCATATGAATTTAAGGAAGACCCATTTGGTGATTTAGGGATAGTTTTGCCAGAAGAAATAAGTATTTTCTCGGATTTTATTCAAGATATTTCAACAGAAGAAGAAGTGGATGAGTACATAGGATACATTAAGAAAGTTTTAGAAGGGGGATATGAAGACTTTGAAATTACATTGAATACTACGAGTGTAAAAATCAAGAAGGATGTGACAATAGCTGAACATCATTATCGGATTGATGAACCTTCTGAAAATAAAATTGAAACGGAGGAGTTTATAGAGCTGTTGTTAATATGGAGAGAGAAGATTACAGAAATATTCAAAGGTTGAATAGGGAGTAACATAGTTGTACATGCGTTATTAAGTAGTTAGTTGTTACTGAGATGCTTACAGTTTTGGCTATGACTTATTTTATACACAAATAAGCACATGCACAGGTAATTAAAAAGCATATGTAAAGTGGATAGAAAAAATAATAGGCTGTTTGAAAATATATACTCCATGATGGTTGTACCATCATGAAGTACTGTGTGCAATGATAGAATAGAAAACAAGGTACGGGCTTAGGTGAGAGGGGCAATTCCAAAAGGAAAATGCTCTTTTTTTATCTAGATGTGTAGAAAGTATGTAGTTTTTTTATGAAGATTTATGTTTGAGAACAGGTGGAATATCATAATTAAAGTAAATAGTTTTACAATAGGTTTATCAAATCAGAAGAAAAACCTAATAAAATTAGAAAAGTAGTATAGTTAAAGATACGAGAAAAATAGGTTTTTATTTAAAGAAGGATTACAAAGAAATCAATCTTTTTTATAAAAGAATAATTCGATTAAATACTATAAAAGCATGTTTTGATTAATCTTTTTTCAAAACATGCTCTTTTCTTTCGTTCTTTTATCACGGTTAATAGCATTAAATGGTACGAAAGGTATCAACTATACGACTCAATTCCCTGATGGGAAATTGGCTAAAATAAAAAATAGTACAATATTTCCAGATAGTTGGAGTGATACAAAGTTTTTAGGTAGTATAATTGATATAGGTAACTCTTTCCCGTTAAGTATTAGAGGAAGGGATGGAGCAACTTTTCATAGGGAAAGTATTGACGGCCTAGAAATTGATGTCATAAAAATAGGTGACAATGTGGTTAGTGGATAGCCAACAGGTCAAATTAATGCACTATTATCAGGTGGAGTTATCAAATAGAGGAGGGACATAAATGTATGAAAAAGTAGATGCAGTATTATCTGGAAATAGCTCAGATAATTACTTCTATGATGATGAATTTATGTATGTACAAAAATTGATAAGTGAATTTACTGAAAATGATTGGGATAAATTGCTTCAACAATTAAAGAATAGAGATGACAAATATAAAATTAGATTAGTATATTGTATAGATGAAGATACTGGGATGAATGGATTCAATTTATTACTAGATTTACTGAATGTGAATGATGAAATAGCTGAATATGTAATAGATTCTTTGCGTTCTTTTAACAATGAAGAATATAAAAAAATAATCGCTTCCAACAAGCGAATAATGGATAAAGCAGAGAGTCTACTGAAAAGATCGAGTCTGCCAGTTAAGAGAATTTTAGAAGCATTTTTACAACAAAATACACAGTCTTAGTATGTATATCTTTAGAAACAGAATTGTTTAAACTAAATATAAAGGAACTCTATTATTCGATTGGCGTCAAATAATAGAGGAGTGACTAGTAAGAATCAACTGCCTCCATTAGTCGGTGGTTGGTAGAGTATGGCCAAAATTCCAAACTTATTAAGTAAGAGAGGATAACGAATTAAATGATTAAGCCTTTATATGCAGAAAATATTATAGTGGGTGTAAAATATAAAAATAAGTTCAATTGGTATATAACTGAACCGGATTTATGGTATTTAGATTATGATCAAGCTGGGTACGCTCCTAGTGAATATCCAGAAGAAAGAAAAGGCATTCGTATTTTAAACGAGACTACAATATCTGATTTTTTAGAAAGAATAGAAGAATATGAAAGGTTTACAGAAGATATTAGATTAGAATTTTTAAGGGAACTAAGAACTAATAGAGAAGAAGTCTATTATGATTATAACCCATGTTTTTTGATAGATTTTGATCGTTTAATTTTTTATTCTAATTATCCGGAATCAATATCTTTTGAAGAATATATTCCGAATAACTGGGAAGGTTATTTACAGCGATTTGATGAACAAGTACTCTATGAGTATAGATACTGGGAAGGTAAGAATAAAAGCCATTTAGTTCGAGAGGATTAAGTTATGCAAGAAAATAAATGAACTACGCTAAAAGAAACATTTTAAAATGAAGAAACTGGTGGGAGACATCGTGAAATGTATATGGTCTATCAAGAGAAAATCAAAGGAGTATTTAAACTTTAGCTCATAATAGTTTGGATGCTCGAAGAATTTATATAAAAGATGGTTTATATACTGGAGAGATAAGAGAAGGTTTACGAGGAGTTATAAAAAGAAACAAAGAGCTGTATCAGCATTTATTTGATAAATAAAACATGGAAAGGACGATCATCTTTGGATATAAAGAGCCATTTAAAAAGGTTATACGATAATCGTTTATTAGAAAGTGAGAATGAGATACGAGATTTTAATGAGTCATTAATGGAAGTAATAGCGTATAACGACGTCTCTGTTATTACAGATTTATGTTTAGTTCTGGATGATGAGACTGAGCAATTTGAGGTTATGTTTGATTTGATTCATGGAATAGAGAGCTTGTATAAAAATAATATAGAAGAAGGACTTGTATGTATTGCTAAAGCTTTTCTGAAGATGATTAACGCAGCTAAAGAATGGGTAGAAATTTTACATTATAGAATTCTTAATCACCCTCAAGTAAGATTAGCATATGGAAAAGTTCTTTCGGGATTTGATCCATCAATTACGATTAGTATTAAAGAATTATTGATTGATATAAAAAATGAAGACCCTGATATGTTTAGTGAATCTGTTAATGAGGTAATTAAGAGCATCTAATGTTTAAAGTTGAAAGGACATATAAGTAAATAAGGTCAAGCTAACAGAAAAGAATTTATTATTGGAGTGGAAAGAATAAGCTACTAAAAAATACATACCTCATGATGGTTGTACCATCATGGAGTACAATGTGCAATGATAGAATAGAAAAAGAAGTACGGGTTTAGGCGAAATGATATTTTACGTGGCGATGAATATAAACCATGGAATGTATATTAAATTAACGAACTCGTAAGTTTTAACGTAGTAGTTGTCACGACATATAAAGGCTGTCAAACTGTTACTACAAAACTTAAAAATAGATGAACTTAAAGCGCTGGGTTGTAGACTAAAGGCAACGAGTGCTTTTTTGGTTTTAGCGTAGAAATAAGTTGATACACGTATAATTTTATAAGTGTATGAAGTGTTGCATTTTATAGACTGTAATTTATGGCAATGTTCAAGGTAGCGATAGTAAAGAGCTAATTTTAGTTGATAATGATGGTGTAATTTCTTTAAATAGTAAATTGAGGGGGAGAATAGCCTAAATGTATCTACTGGAAAAGGTCACTCTACATATTTCAAAAATAAAAGATAAGACTCATAAATATTGTGGGATTTGAAGTAATATAAGTATATAGATAAATTGATTAAAGAAAGTGGGAAGAGCTAATTTAATGAAAGTAGGTGCATTTATGGGAGAAACAAGAAATTTAATGAATAGTAAATGGTTTGGAGAAAAAACGACGTTAGCTCAATCGGAAATTAAAGAAAAAATTTTAAAATCTGTAACAGAAACGGAAGTTTTATTTAACTTAATAGAATTATTTAAAACAGGGGATTTTACGCAAAAACCACTATTCGTTCAATTAATGAATCAGACTAAAGATGAAGCGGTTCTGAATTTATGTATTAGAGTATTTTTATCTGTCGCAACACATGAAGACTTAAGGGATTCAAATAATCTCCGTTTTCTTAGTGAGGTAACTGAAGAAACAGTAGACACTTTTGCATCAGCAGCCACAACCTCACTTTCTCTTGAGGTAATTCCATATTTATTGGCTTTACTTGAAGAGTGGGAGGAATTCAGTGATACAGCTACTATTATAAGAGACTCTATTGATTCTTTTATTAATTTTGAAGAGCAAATTGGTGAAGATGCAACTATTGATGAAATTGGAAGTTTTTGTTTTATATATTGTCAGGAAAAGGATACAGATAGATATTATTTCCAACAGAATTTAGCTTTTCCAGGAGACTTATCTAAAAAAATGATTCAGCGTGTTATGATTGCTGCAAATAATAACGAACCATTAAAAATGGAATTAATACCATCTTTATTATCAATTTGGACTGGTGAAAGAGTGCCTGCGGGTTACACCACTATTATTAGTGCAAGCAATTATAAAGATTTTATTGACTATATAAATGAACTTTCAAGTGAAAACTGGGAAAAGGGACAAAAATATTTTTATGGATATAAGCTTTGACTATAGTATATGACCTTAAAGTACTTACTTGCCCACAAAAGGAAACAAGTGCTTTTTTCGTCTTGACATAAAAACAAATGACATGGGACAAACATTAGGAGAATAAATAAGAAACAAGCCGCCCAACTAAAGTGCACCTCAAATTGTTAGACACAAATAACAATTTGAGGTGCACTTTTTTATATTGAAATGTCATATGTATATTTAGTTAACCATTTTGATATCATCTATAATAAAAGAGAAATTGAAATTTGTTTTTCGGAGTGTGTAAGGGCATACTAGGTATAAAAATATAGTTAAAGAGATGATGAGAGTGAAAACAACTAAGAAAACATATTCGTTTTTTCAGCGGATGTGGAGAATATTAAAGTTTCAATATTATAAGTTACTTCGATCGCCAGAAGGAGCAAAGAAAGTATCGCTAGGTTTTGCTATAGGATTTGGTTTAGAAATGTTAGTCATTTATACGGCATCGCTCGTATATGTAATATTTTATCCGATTGTTCGATTAGCAAGGGGATCTTTTCCTGCTGCGGTTATTGGCAATATTATTGGGAAGATTTCGTTTCTTCCAGTAGTTTTATTCCCACTTGCTTATGCATTAGGGAAAATGATTTATCCATTTCATGTACAGAAAATACATCATGAACCATTTACAATATCTGATTTGTTTTCGAGTCATATTTTTACGATATTGAAGGGGTTATTACAGAGTGAAGTGTATGTATTAATTGGAATGACCCTTTTAGGAGTTGTATTTGGTGTAGTTTCATATTTCGTTGTGCATTATTTATATGAAAAGAACCGTAAGTTACGCCTGAAGAATAGAAAGAAACGAGTGAGAGAACCACTCATGCAAATATAAAGAGTGTCACATTCATTTTCTCCTTTGAATATGTTTAAGAAAAAGGGGGAGAGAATGAATGTATTATTATTACGTACCGCAAGTATATCCATATGTAAATTATCATCCGGTTTATGATATGAATAGACAATACGAATTATATCGACAACAACAATTACAGCAATTACCACAAATACCATCACAACAACCTACGCAAGATCAAAAACCATATTTAACGACATGGCCGTATTCAAATGTATACTATGGTAATTATTACGAATCATAAAGCTGCTTCTATTTAGAAGCAGCTTTATGCGTTTGTTTTCAAAATTAAATTTTGAATGGTTTGAAGAGAATGGATGAGCTTCTCACGCTCTTCCTCAGATAATGTTTGGAAATTTTCTTTTAATTTGTCTAAAATGAATTGTTGATACTGATTTACTAACAATTTCCCTTCACTTGTTAGGGAAATTAAAATGACCCGTCGATCTTTTTCGCTATAATGACGCTCTATTAGTTCTTCTTGAATCAGTTTGTTTAATAGAGGTGTCATGTTAGGCCTTGAAATCGCTAGCCGCTTGCCGATTTCGGAAACTGCTAATGTGCCATTCTCATGCAGAAGCAGTAATACTTGTGTATGTGATGGCGGCATATGTCTTTGAGAAGAAAATTCTCCAGGAAGCATAAATTTGCGATAAAAAAGAGGCACTAGCGAAAGAAGATGATCAACAATACGTTCCCACTCGCGTGATTCCATATAAAGGCCCCCTTCCACTCTCATTGTAACAAAAAAGACATGTTATAAAAATAGAATTGTTTCATGGAAACTTTAATATTTGTAGGCTAACACTTTTTTTGTAAATGAATCGGCAATAATCGTATAGCCTTTATCATTTGGGTGTACTTGGTCAAAGAGTAATTCTTTTTTATCATTCGATATTAATTTACGAATTGGTAAAACGATAGATGGTTGATTTGCTTTTGAAATGGAATAAACGGATTCATTCCAGCCATCTAAAAACATATCTGCATAACTTGCGATAGAGTCATCGAGTTGTAACGGGTTATAGAGTTCGGAAAGAATGAGTAAAGCATCCGGATTTTGATCTCGAACTGTCTTTACAATATTTTTTACATCCGCTTCAAAATGAGCTTTTTCTTTATTTAACATTTTAATACCATCTATAACACCGACATCACGATTTAAGCGAAATAAATTATTTCCCCCAATATTAATCGTAATTATATTTGCTGCTCTAATTTTTTGCTTTACATCTTCTGATTGAACCTTTTTAGCGAGACGATCTGTTGTAAGACCGTTTATCCCAAGGTTTTCTACAGTAATTGGTTTATGAATTTGTGCTTCTATTTGTCTAGAGGCTAATTCAGCAAATCCCCCTTGTGTCGATCCATATCCTTTGGCGAGCGAATCACCTAGTACGAGATGATAAAAGGAATCGTTTGTTTGCTTATCAATCCAACTTGGAGTAGATGTTTTTTCTGTTTTTTCTTCGGGTTCATTTTGTTTTGTCTCATCGTTCTTTTCAAAATAAGAATAAGAAATGATTAGAAGGAGGAGACAAACAATTGTTAAGATGACTTTTTTCATAATTCATCCTCCTTGTAATTGGTAATTGTATCATATTCAGCAGTATTAGCAATGTAAGGGCATATTATATGTTTATGAAAAGTTTACAATAACTTTACAGAAAATTTGTAGAAGTATGTCAAAAAATATTGACGATATGAAAGGACATTATATATGATAATGTCAGATAAGGTAAAATTCTACATAGTGGGAGCTTTATCTCCCGTTAATTGCTAGTCTCCATCAATTGATCGTTTAAGGAGACTACTCGTTAGCGCAGGATGAAATGAAAATCGTGTATCTACTAGAAGAAAAAAGGTATGTGGTTAGAGACTAATAGAAATTCATTTCATTATTCTTTGGTAATTGTATAAGGGGGATTTTTTGTGAAAAAGTCAAAAAAAATGCTAGCTGGAGCAACTCTTGCTATTGGCGTAATAGCGCCGCAAGTATTGCCAACAACAGCTCATGCGGATGAGAAAGCTGGGGAGAGTACAGTTAACTTACGAATTCTAGAAACATCAGATATTCACGTTAACTTAATGAATTACGATTATTATCAAACGAAAACAGATAATAAAGTAGGTCTCGTGCAAACGGCAACACTTGTTAATAAAGCACGTGAAGAAGCGAAGAACTCTGTCCTATTTGATGATGGGGATGCATTACAAGGGACACCGCTTGGAGATTATGTAGCGAATAAAATAAACGATCCGAAAAATCCTGTGGATCCTAGTTATACACATCCATTATATCGTTTAATGAATTTAATGAAGTATGACGTCATCTCTCTTGGGAATCATGAATTTAACTACGGTTTAGATTATTTAAACAAAGTAATTAGTAAAACAGAGTTCCCGGTTATTAACTCGAACGTCTATAAAGATGATAAAGATAATAATGAAGAGAACGACCAAAATTACTTTAAACCATATCATGTTTTTGAAAAAGAAGTAGAAGATGAATTAGGTCAAAAACAAAAGGTGAAAATTGGCGTAATGGGATTTGTTCCACCTCAAGTTATGAACTGGGATAAAGCAAATTTAGAAGGAAAAGTTAAAGCGAAAGATATAGTTGAAACAGCGAAGAAAATGGTGCCAAAAATGAAGGCAGAAGGTGCAGATGTTATCGTTGCACTAGCGCATTCCGGCGTTGATAAGAGTGGATACAACGTTGGCATGGAAAACGCGTCGTATTATTTAACAGAAGTTCCTGGTGTAGATGCAGTATTAATGGGACATTCACATACTGAAATGAAAGATGTATTTAATGGTGTTCCAGTTGTAATGCCTGGTGTCTTTGGAAGTAACTTAGGTATTATTGATATGCAATTGAAAAAGGTAAACGGAAAATGGGAAGTACAAAAAGAGCAATCGAAGCCGCAACTTCGTCCAATTGCTGATAGTAAAGGAAACCCACTAGTAAAATCCGATGAAAAATTAGTTAATGAAATTAAAGATGATCATCAAGCGACAATTGATTATGTGAATACAGCTGTAGGAAAAACGACAGCGCCAATTAATAGTTATTTCTCATTAGTACAAGATGATCCTTCTGTACAACTTGTGACAAATGCACAAAAATGGTATGTAGAAAAGTTATTTGCTGAAAATGGACAGTATAGCAAATATAAAGGAATTCCAGTTTTATCTGCAGGTGCACCATTTAAAGCAGGTGGACGAAACGGTGCTACATATTATACGGATATTCCAGCTGGAACGTTAGCAATTAAAAACGTTGCAGATTTATATGTATATCCAAATACGTTATATGCTGTAAAAGTAAATGGGGCACAAGTGAAAGAATGGCTTGAAATGTCTGCAGGTCAGTTTAATCAAATAGATCCAAAGAAAACAGAAGAACAGCCGTTAGTAAATATAGGCTATCCTACATATAACTTCGATATTTTAGATGGCTTAAAATACGAAATTGATGTAACACAACCGGCGAAATACGATAAGGATGGAAAAGTTGTAAATGCAAATACGAATCGTATTATAAATATGACATATGAAGGTAAACCAGTAGCTGACAATCAAGAGTTTATCGTCGCTACAAATAACTATCGTGGAAGTAGCCAAACGTTCCCAGGTGTAAGTAAAGGGGAAGTTGTATATCAATCACAAGATGAAACACGTCAAATCATTGTGAAGTATATGCAAGAAACACCAGTTATTGACCCAGCAGCAGATAAAAATTGGACGTTTAAACCAATTGTTGCAGATAAATTAAATACAACATTTGATTCTTCACCAAATGCACAAAAGTATATAAAGAAAGATGGGAAAATATCGTACGTTGGACCATCTGAAAATGAATTTGCTAAATATGCAATTGATATAACGAAGAAGAATGATGATAAGGAAACTGGTGGAGAGAATCCAACAACACCGCCAACAGGTGAAGGAAACAATGGAGAGAATCCAACAACACCGCCAACAGGTGAAGGAAATAATGGAGGAAATCCAACGACACCGCCAACAGGTGAAGGAAATAATGGAGGAAATCCAACGACACCACCAACAGATGAAGGTAAAAATACAGGATCTGGACAAACTACAACTGACAATCAAAACGCAAAAGAAACAACAACTGTGAGTGAAAATAAAGAAGAACGTGATTTACCGAAAACAGGTACAAGTGTTGTTTCTACAATTGGAGCAGGTTTGGCATTTGTTGGAGCGGGATTACTTCTGTTATTTAGAAGAAAAAAAGCAAATAGATAGTCGAGAAATATAAAAAGGATTACCGATTAAGGTAATCCTTTTTATTATATTATGAAATTGTTACTGCTTTTTCTTTCTTCCATGAAAGACCAAATCCAGTAAAGCCGACGATAATCGTTAAGACTGGACAAGCTAAACAGAAGATAGCGTATGGCAGGTAATCAAATGTTGGAACGCTAAGGACGTTTGTTAAGAATACACCACTTACTCCCCATGGTACGAGCGGGTTAATAACTGTACCTGCATCTTCTAATACGCGTGATAAATTACGACGTTCTAAACCGACTTCATCGTATTTCTTAGCAAATGCTTGTCCTGTTAAAACGATGGATAAGTACTGCTCACCAAGTAAGAAGTTTACACCAATTGCAGTTGAAGCAGTAGAAATAATTAAGCGTGTGCTATTTTTTACGAAGCTAGAGATGATATTCATCAGCTGCGCTATAATACCCATTCCTTGTAATAAACCTCCCATACAAAGAGCTAGGAAAATAAGGGCAATCGACATCATCATACTTTGTAGACCACCGCGAGATAGTAAGCTATCAATGTCTTTAATGCCAGTTTTAGAAACGTAGCCATCTTGCATAATTTTCATTAAATCAGCTAAAGAAGTGCTAGGTTTAAAAATAAAGAGAATAATAATTCCTACCACAATTCCTGCGAGTAATGTTGGAACTGCTGGAACTTTTTTAAATGCGAATAGGAACAGTAATAAAATTGGAATAAGTGTAACGATAGAAATCGTTGCATTTTTCTCTAATGTGCTAATAAAGTTTGTGAAGTCAACGTTTCCACCAGTACCGCTTCCTAAAATGAAAAATGCGATAAAAGCAATAATGAAAGCAGGGACTGTTGTCCAAAGCATGTTACGAATATGCTCAAATAAATCTACACCCGTTACAGCAGGAGCTAAGTTTGTTGTATCAGATAAAGGAGACATTTTATCTCCAAAGAATGCACCAGAAATAATTGCACCAGCGATTAGAGCCGGATCGTATCCGAGAGCACTACCCATGCCCATAAAGGCAAGTCCTACAGTTGCAGCAGTTGTAAAGGCACTACCGATACTTGTTCCAACAATTGCACAAACAACAAAAACAGTTGGAATGAAAATTTTTGGAGATACAAGCTGGAAGCCGTATACCATTAAAGTTGGAATTGTTCCAGCAGCGATCCAAACACTAATTAATACGCCTACAAGTAAGAAAATAAAAATAGATGGAATACCAGCTGAAATACTACTTATCATTCCTTTTTCCATAGTAGACCAAGAGATTTTTTTCATAAATCCAAATGCTAATAAAAGAACGATACCGAATAAAATCGGGATGTGTGGTGAAACTTCTAATTTGATAACACTAAAGCCAATGCAGAAAAAGATAAAAATTGTTAAAAGAACAGATTCAATTTTTGAAACCATTGTTTTTCCCTCCTAAGTAATCTAAAATAGCTCTTTTTTATATAAAATTCGCCAATATTGTTTATTTCCTTCTAAAATTTAGAATTTTGTGACAAATTACCGGTAATTGTCCATATCTCAATATGATGCGGAAATAATTGGATAAAAAAACGTCCCTGCATATAATTATGCAGGGACGAAGAAATCGCGGTACCACCCTAGCTTGTGAAATGAATGTATCACAAAATAAAGGGTCGTATGATATGCGTTAATAAAATAAAAAACGCCCCTGCAATATATGCAGGGACGAAAAATTCGCGGTACCACCCTAAATTGTGAAACAGTTTCGTTTCACCACTCTTTAGACATAACGGTCTATAACCGTCTTTCACTACTCCTTACGTTTCGCAAAAGAAGCTCCAGGGGGTAATTCATAATTCGCTCTGTACTGGTTCGCACCGACCACCAGCTCTCTGAAATCAGAAATCGAAATACTACTAAATCCTATCAACGCCGATTCATATGATGTTAGTTAAATTTTTATCATATATTCGTCTTACATGTCAATAAAAATGTTCAATAATTTTTTTAGGAAAATAAAGGAGAAAGATTTTCATACTGTGAAAATGTGCGTTATAATGAATTCGAAAGGGGAGGAAAGAGTGAAGAAAAAAATAATTCTTTTTACCACCTTACTAGTCATTGGCGGAAGTGCTGGAATTTATACAGCTTTTGCAGCTGAATCAGAGCAGTCAAAACAAAGTCGAACAAAGCAGTCAGAAGTGAAGAAAGTAAAAGAAATAGAAGAGAAGAAATCGATGGAAAAAGTAGCTGAAAAACTAGAGATTTCTACTGAAGGGAAAACAAAAGAAGAGGTTAAGAAAGAAGTAAATACTGCAAGATTTGAAAAACGTCACGATCTATTAATTGAACATGCAAAACAACTTGGAATTGATACAGAAGGAAAAAAAGATGAAGAGATTATTTTAGAAATTGGAAAGATACAGCACGGAAGATAGAGCAACTTATCATATGATGAGTTGTTCTTTTTTAAGAACCATTTGATTTAAAAATAATTGACAGTCTTTTGGATTTAATGTTAACTATATTTATAAACAAGTTGACATTAGGGGTGACAATTGTGACTGTTAATAGTAATACGACTGAAAAATCGTCTTATACATATGAAGAGCTATCGGAAAAAAATAAAGCCTATGTATGGCACCCATTTACACAAATGAAGGATTATTTAGAAGAAGATCCTGTCATTATTGAACGCGGAGAGGGAAGAAAGCTATACGATGTAAATGGAAATGAATATTGGGACGGTGTTTCGTCTATTTGGTTAAATGTTCATGGACATCAAGTACCGGAACTAGATGAAGCAATTCGTGAGCAATTAAATAAAATTGCTCATTCTACTATGCTAGGACTTGCTAACGTTCCATCTATTTTATTAGCAGAAAAAATAATCGAAGTTGTACCAGAAGGTTTGAAGAAAGTATTCTATTCTGACTCCGGTTCTAGCGCTGTTGAAATTGCAATTAAGATGGCATTTCAATATTGGCAGCATAAAGGAAAACCGAAGAAACAAAGATTTGTTACATTAAAAGAAGCGTATCACGGTGATACAATTGGAGCTGTTTCAGTAGGAGCAATAGACTTGTTTCACCAAGTGTATAGTTCACTTTTATTTGAGGCAATTAAAATGCCTTATCCATATACATATCGTTCTCCTTACGGAAATAATAAGGAGGAAATTGTAAAAAAACATTTAGAAGAAATGGAAGAGCTGCTGAAAGATAAACATGAAGAAATTGCAGCGATTATTGTAGAACCTTTAATGCAAGGTGCTGGCGGTATGATTACAATGCCAAAAGGATACTTAAGAGGACTACGTAATTTATGTACAAAATATAACGTTTTATTTATTACAGATGAGGTAGCGACTGGGTTTGGGCGTACCGGGAAAATGTTTGCATGTGAACATGAAAATGTAACGCCGGATATTTTAACAGCCGGAAAAGGTTTAACAGGTGGATATTTACCAGTTGCAATTACCGTAACGACAGATGAAATTTATAATGCCTTTTTAGGAGACTATGAAGAACAAAAAACATTTTTCCATGGTCATAGTTATACAGGGAATCCGTTAGGGTGTGCGGTAGCAATTGCGAATCTAGAACTATACGAAAAAACAAATTTAATAGAAGAAGTAGCACGTAAAACAGAATATGTGGCGACGCAATTAGAAGCACTCTTTACATATAAACATGTAGGGGATATTCGTCAGTGCGGGTTGATGGTTGGAATTGAACTTGTGAAGAATAAGGAAACGAAAGAAGCGTTTGAATGGACAGAGAGAGTCGGTGTTCAAGTATGTAAACGCTCAAGAGAGCTGGGCATGATTTTGCGGCCGCTCGGCAACACGATTGTATTTATGCCTCCTCTTGCTTCTACAATTGATGAGATTGATGAGATGTTACGTATTTTATATAAAGCAATCTCGGATGTTACGGAGGGAGAGTAATGGGCGGTTTTTTTATAACAGCAACGGATACTGAAGTGGGGAAAACTGTAGTTGCAGGTGCATTAGCAGGTGTATTTAGAGAATTAGGATATAACGTAGGGGTATATAAACCGTTGCAAAGTGGACATGTTGCATCAAATCCAGAGGGAGATGCAGCAAGGTTAAAAGCATTATCGGGTGTATCGACAAAAGAAAATGAAATTTGTCCTTATTCTATTGAAGAACCGCTTGCTCCGAGACTTGCCATGAAAAGAGCTGGAAGAGTAGTACGTTTAAAAGACATTATTGATCACTATAATGAACGATTGAAAGAGTTTAATAGTCTATTTGTAGAAGGAGCAGGTGGACTAGCTGTTCCATATACAGAAGACGCTTTAGTAATTGATTTCGCAAAAGAATTACAGCTTCCTCTTATTATAGTAGCACGTCCTACATTAGGAACGGTAAATCATACAGTTTTAACGATTGCTTATGCAAAGGCACATGGCTTAAAGGTAGCAGGTGTCATTTTATCTGGTTGCAAAGAATGTGAAATGGAAAGAGTGCAAGAAAATAAAGAAATGATTGAAGAGCTGAGCGGGGTACCAGTTTTAGGTTTATTACCATTTTTTGCAGGTAACTTTACAAAAGAAGAAGTATTGGAATCTGCTAAAGAATATATAATGATTTCAAAATTAGAGGAGTTCATTCAAAATGAATCAAACGTGGCACGCACATCTTCAATCTAAATTACAACAATTACATGAGCAAGGGCAGTATCGTAATTTGTACGTAACAGAACAAGCAGAAGAGACATGGCTTATTCGAGATGAGAAAAAGATGCTAAATTTAGCGTCAAATAATTATTTAGGGTTAGCTGGAGATGCGAGGTTAAAAGAGGCTGCTATTGTGTGTACAAAAAAATATGGAACTGGTTCGACTGCCTCTCGTCTCGTTGTAGGAAATTATCCATTGTATGAAGAGGTGGAGAGAAGTGTATGCAACTGGAAAGGTACTGAAAGAGCATTAATCGTAAATAGTGGGTATACAGCAAATGTAGGGGCAATATCTTCTTTAGCCTGTCGTCACGATATTGTATTTAGTGATAAATTAAATCACGCAAGCATTGTTGATGGAATTATATTAAGCGGGGCAGAACATAAAAGGTATCGGCATAATGATTTGGAGCATTTAGAGAAGCTGTTGAAAACAGCATCTCCTGAAAAGCGGAAATTAATTGTAACTGATACTGTTTTTAGTATGGATGGTAATACTGCGTATTTGAGGGAGTTAGTGCAGTTAAAAGAGAAATACGGGGCAATCATTATAGTTGATGAAGCGCATGCGAGTGGAATATATGGAATCGGCGGAGCTGGATTATCTCATATAGAAAAAGATCTTGCTCAAAAAATTGATATACATATGGGGACGTTTAGCAAGGCTTTAGGGTGTTATGGTGCGTATTTGACAGGTGATGCAATTTATATAGAGTATTTACAAAATATGATGAGAAGCTTTATTTTTACTACTGCTTTACCACCAGGGACTTTAGGAGCGGTACAAAAAGCAATTGAAATTGTGAAAGAAGATAATGAAAGAAGAGAGAGACTTATAGAGAATGGAGCTTATTTCAGAAACCATTTACGAGAAGCTGGTTTTGATATTGGGAATAGCTCAACTCATATTGTACCGATTGTGGTCGGTTCAAATGAAACAGCTTTACGGTTTAGTAAAAGGTTACAAGAGGCAGGTATTGCAGCTATTGCAATTCGTCCGCCAACTGTACCAGTCAATAGTTCTCGAATTCGCTTTGCAGTTACATCGCAACATACAATAGCTGATTTGAAATGGGCTATTGACCGAATTATTCACATTGCGAAAGAAGAGGAGCTTTTCGTATGAAAGAGCTGAAGATTATTTTTATCCCTGGATGGGGAATGGAAGAAAATATTTGGGATTTAGTACTTCCGCATTTTAAAGAATATCCTGTTCAATGCATTGATTGGCGTAACGTGAAAGAACAAAGTGAATTTGCGGGGCGAATAATAGATGTAGCAAAGGATGAAAATATAATTTTAGTTGGATGGTCACTAGGAGCGTTAGCGGCAGTTCAAGCTCATAAAAAGATTAAGGCAAAAGGTATTGTACTAATTGGTGGTACTGCCAAATTTACAAATACGAGCGACTATACAAGTGGATGGAATGCTTTGCATGTGGAACGGCTGAAAAAGAATTTGACTAGAAAGAAAGAAGATACGCTCAAGCGGTTTTATGAAAATATGTTTACGAAAGATGAGCTGAAAGAGAATAAAAGTTTTGAAGACATCGTAAAACATTTTAAAGGTGATTCTATCCAGTCTTTACAATTAGGTTTGGATTATTTAATAGAAACAGATATGAGAGAAGAACTGAAAGAAGTGAAAGTACCTATACTACTTATTCATGGGGAGAAGGATGTAATATGTCCATTGTCTGCAGCGCGTAGTATGGCTGAGAATGAGACTGCCATGCTCAAGGTAGTAAGTGAGGCTGGACACGCATTATGCGTAACGAATTTCGAATATTGCGCAAATGAGATAATTCAATTTATAGAGGGGATACGACATGATCAATAAAACGTTACTACAAAAACGGTTTAACGTGGCAGCTGTATCCTACGATCAATATGCAAATGTACAAAAAAAGATGGCACATTCATTACTTTCTAAATTGAATCGGCGATATAGTGCAAATTCATCGATACGTATTTTAGAACTTGGATGCGGGACAGGTTATGTAACAGAAAGAATATCAGAGTTATTTCCGAAAGCACATATTACAGCCATTGATTTTGCTGAAAGTATGATTTCAGTTGCGAAAACTAGACAAAATGTGAAAAATGTAACGTTTTACTGTGAGGATATAGAAAGGTTACGACTAGAAGAAACATATGATGTCATTATTTCAAATGCAACATTTCAATGGCTAAATGATTTAAAACAAGTGATAAGAAATTTATTTCATCATTTGTCTATAGATGGGATATTACTTTTTTCAACGTTTGGACATGAAACATTTCAAGAGTTGCATGCTTCGTTCCAGCGGGCGAAAGAAGAAAAAAATATACAAAACGAAACATCGATTGGACAACGTTTTTATTCGAAAAATCAGTTGCACCATATATGTGAGATAGAAACAGGGGATGTGCATGTTTCTGAAACATGTTACATAGAGAGTTTTACAGAAGTTAAGGAGTTTCTGCATTCTATTCGAAAAGTAGGAGCGACCAATAGTAATGAAGAATCATATTGTCAAAGTCCCTCACTCTTTCGTGCGATGCTTCGCATATACGAAAGAGACTTCACGGGAAATGAAGGGATAATGGCAACGTATCATGCTTTATTTGTGCATATAACAAAAGAGGGGAAGAGATGAAATGAAACAAGTACAAACAAAAAGGGATTGGAACAAACTTGCATACGACGTAGTAGAAGAGAAAATGATTACGAAAGAAGATGCAATAGCGATATTGGAGGCTGACGATACAGAGATTTTAGAAATTATGAATGCAGCTTACATCATTCGCCATCATCACTTTGGTAAGAAAGTAAAATTGAATATGATTATTAATACGAAGTCTGGATTATGTCCTGAAGATTGTGGATATTGTTCTCAGTCTATTATTTCAGAGGCACCGATTGATAAATATGCATGGTTAACGCAGGAAAAGATTGTAGAAGGAGCACATGAAGCGATTCGCCGTAAAGCGGGTACATATTGTATTGTAGCATCTGGTCGTCGTCCGACGGATAAAGAGGTGAATCATGTAATTGGAGCAGTTAAGGAGATTCGTGAAACGACAGATTTGAAGATTTGTTGTTGTTTAGGTTTCTTAAATGAAGATCAAGCAGGACGTTTAGCGGAAGCAGGCGTACATCGTTATAACCACAACTTAAATACACATGCAAATAATTACGAAAGTATTTGTTCAACGCATACGTATGACGACCGTGTTGATACAGTTCAAAAAGCGAAACAAGCGGGTATTTCACCATGCTCTGGGGCGATTTTTGGGATGGGGGAGACAATAGAAGAGCGTGCTGAAATTGCATTTGAATTACAACGTATAGATGCAGATTCAATCCCATGTAATTTCCTTGTTGCTGTAAAGGGTACGCCGCTTGAAGGACAAAAAGAGTTAACACCAGTAGAATGTTTAAAAGTGCTGGCGATGATGCGTTTTGTAAACCCAACGAAAGAAATTCGTATTTCAGGAGGACGTGAAATCAATTTACGTGCTGTACAGCCAATCGGTTTATTTGCAGCAAACTCTATTTTTGTTGGGGATTACTTAACGACAGCTGGACAAGAACCGACTGCAGACTGGGGTATGATTGAAGATTTAGGATTTGAGATTGAAGAATGTGCGTTATAAGATAGAGGAAAAAGCAAACTTGTAAAAGAGTTTGCTTTTTTTGTAAATAAAATGTAATAAAAAGCTGTTAACGCTTGATATGAATGGGTTTTGAGTGAGAAATATAATTTTTACGGACGAATTTTCCAAGCCCTAATTGTACATAGTAAATATGTAATTTATATTGGGTTGGAGGATTTTATATGCACAAATATATATTAGCGATTATGACTTGTCTCATTTTACTAAAAGCAATAAGTGCTGATCCAGTTAAGGCCGCTGAAAATCCTGAACAAAAAGAGATGCAACAACGAATTGAACAACATTTTCGAACGAAAGCTGAACATTTTGGATTGAAAACAGAAGGGAAAGATTTAAAGGAAGTACGAAAAGAAATTACTATTATAGAAGAAGCGAAGAAAAGAGAGAATGTATGGAGAACAGCACAAACGCTTCATATACAAACAGAAGGAAAAACAATGAATGAATTAATAAAAGATGTACGGAAAAAAGTAAAAAAATAAAAAGAGGCCGCAGCCTCTTTTTATTTTTTTATGCCCATTGTTTTGATAAGTGAGCCATTTCAATGGCAGCAACTGCAGATTCATAGCCTTTATTACCAGCTTTCGTGCCCGCGCGTTCAATCGCTTGCTCAATCGTTTCTGTCGTTAATACACCGAAAATAACTGGAATGTCTGTTTGAAGTGATAAAGATGCAACACCTTTTGCTACTTCATTACAAACATAATCGTAATGTGTTGTAGCACCACGAATTACAGTGCCTAACGTAATAACAGCATCATATTTTCCACTATTCGCCATCTTTTTAGCGATTAAAGGAATTTCGAATGCGCCAGGAACCCAAGCAACATCAATATCGTTTTCTTCTACACCGTGACGCTTTAATCCATCTAAAGCTCCGCCTAGTAACTTACTTGTAATAAATTCATTAAAACGTCCAACAACAACCCCAACTTTTAATCCTGTACCAACTAAATGACCTTCGAATACCATAATAAATCTCTCCTTTGATTATAAGTTTAATAAATGTCCTAATTTGTTTACTTTCGTTTGTAAATACGTTTTATTCTCTTCTTTTGTTGGCATTTGCAACGGTACGCGCTCCGTAACTTTTAAATCATAACCTTGTAAGCCAGCAATTTTTCTTGGATTATTCGTTAATAATCGTAAATGTTGTAAACCTAAATCTTTTAATATTTGAGCGCCGATACCGTAATCACGAAGGTCAGCGGGGAACCCAAGTTTTTCGTTTGCTTCTACAGTATCGAAGCCTTCTTCTTGTAACTTATAAGCGCGAAGCTTATTAAGAAGGCCAATGCCTCGTCCTTCTTGTCTCATATAAAGAAGAACGCCTTTTCCTTCACGCTCAATTTGAGCAAGTGCAGCATGGAGTTGTGGTCCGCAATCACAGCGGCACGAGCCAAATACATCTCCTGTTAAGCACTCTGAATGAACGCGTACAATTACAGGCTCACCTGTTGAAATATCACCTTTTACGAGTGCGATATGTTCTTTCGTATCTAATGAGTTAGAATAGCCAATTGCTTGAAAAGTACCGAAATCTGTAGGTAATGTAATTTCCACTTCTCTCGTCACAAGTGTTTCATGGTGGCGGCGATAAGCGATTAAATCTTCTATTGTAATCATTTTTATATCAAATTGTTTTGCACACTGTAGTAAATCAGGGACGCGTGCCATCGTACCGTCCTCATTGATAATCTCGCAAATGACTCCAGCTGGTTCTGCTCCGCAAAGCTGTGCTAAATCGACAGCAGCTTCTGTATGACCAGCACGACGCAGGACACCGCCTTCTTTCGCGATTAATGGAAAGATATGTCCAGGTCGATTAAAATCAGCGCCTTTTGATGCAGGGTTTAACAATTCTTGTATCGTAGTTGCACGTTCGTGAGCGCTAATCCCTGTTGTGGTAGAAACATGGTCAATGCTCACTGTAAATGCAGTATGATGCGAATCTGTATTATGAGATACCATTGGTTCTAGTTGTAGGCGTTCTGCGTACCCTTCCGTAATCGGTACACAAACGAGACCGCGTCCATGTGTAATCATAAAATTAATCGTTTCTGGCGTAATATACTCTGCTAAAGCGATAAAATCGCCTTCGTTTTCACGGTTTTCATCATCACATACGATAACGACTTTTCCTTGTTTTAAATCTTCTAGAGCTTCTTCAATACGATGAAACATAATGCTTCCCCCTTATAGAAATCCGTTTTCTTGTAAAAAGTTTTCGGTCATTGAACCTTTTCGTTTTACAGGCTTAGTAATAAAGCGTTCGATATATTTACCAATCATGTCACACTCAATGTTTACGATGTCACCGGCATTCTTTTCTCCGATAACAGATTCGCTTACTGTGTGCGGGATGAGTGAGATTGTAATGGAAGATTCGTCTATATCAAATATTGTCAAACTCGTTCCATCAACAGCAATGGATCCTTTATGCAAACAATAGCGTAGCAGTTCATCCGAAATAGCTATTTTGTAATAGATGGCATTATAGTGTTGTTTTTTGTTTAATATCGTCCCGATGCCATCAATATGTCCTGAAACGAAATGTCCACCGAATCGTCCATTTGCAGCCACTGCTCGCTCTAAATTTACTTTAGAGTGTGATTTGAGTAGGCGAAGTGATGTTGATTTCATCGTTTCGGGCATTGCATCAACTGTAAATGAAGTAGGTGTAAAGCTCGTTACAGTTAAGCAAATACCGTTAACCGCTATACTATCGCCTAAATGAACATCTGATAAAATTTCATTTGCATGTATCGTTAACTTCATTGCTTCCCCGCTTTGTTGCATATTTGTTATCGTTCCTAATTCTTCTACAATTCCTGTAAACATTTCGTCACCTCGTTTCGGGCATTCGCAACGATTTTTATATCATCGCCAATTTGTTTCATCTCTTGAATTTTTAAGGAAAGCGCATCTTGTAATTTTGAAAAACCATTTCCGCCAAATAAAGTAGGGGCATCTTTCCCGCCAATTAATTTTGGACTTATATAAGTTACAATTTCATTGAAATTATTTGTTTGTAAGAAGCTTGCATGAACCGTTTGACCACCCTCAACGAAAAGAGATAGGATTTGTTTTTCACCGAGTAGGTCTAAAACATCTTGAATTTCAATTTGTTTCGTTTTCATTTGGAATATAAATATATTTTCAGATTCATAAGAAGCTATTTTCTCTTTATTTACATCCTTACCAATCATAATCCATGTCGGTGCTAAACAATCTGTTATGACATGAGAAGATGGTGGGGTTTTTAAATGAGTATCTAAAATAACGCGTATTGGATTTTTACCCCCATTAGGAATTCTTGTTGTTAAATGCGGATTATCAGCTATAACTGTATTCACTCCAACAAGAATTGCATCGTGTGTATGGCGATATTGATGAACATCAGCTCGTGCTTCTTCACCTGTAATCCATTTACTGTCACCAGTTACAGTTGCTGTTTTTCCATCTAAGCTCATCGCTGTTTTTATTGTTACAAATGGGCGTTTCGTTTTCATGTAGTGAAAAAAGTAGCGATTTAATAAAACTGCTTCTGCTTCAAGGACACCGGTAGTTACTTCGATTCCAGCTTCTTCTAATCTCCTTTTTCCATTACCAGAAACGAGCGGGTTACAATCAAGGGTAGCAATTACAACGCGCTTAACTCCCTTTTCGATGAGCAATTCACAGCAAGGTGGTGTTTTTCCAAAATGGCTACACGGTTCCAGTGTTACATAAACGGTAGCGCCTTTGGCGTTCTGACCAGCCATTTGAAGGGCATGAACTTCTGCGTGTTCTTTACCAGCACGTAAATGAGCCCCCATACCGACGATGTTTCCATCTTTTACAACAACAGCACCAACCATAGGATTTGGACTTGTTTGTCCTGATGTTCCTTCTGCTAACTGCAGGGCAATCCTCATATATTCTTGATCTGTCATTTTCTTCACCTCTCCTAAAAAAATCAAAAAACCCCAAGGATTTAATATCCTTGGGGTTTGGGAGACGTGATTTCTAGAAATATAGTTCGAATACGAAAGCATAGGAAAGAAACCTAACGATAATCGATATTTCTGCATAAGGAAAAAACCTAGCAAAATATCGGATTTTTTAAACGCTAGTTGTCTCTTTTTATTTCAGTATAAAAAATGAGTATAGAAAACTAAACATATATAAAGAATCAAAATGAATCTTTAAAAATATGCATACTGAAATAAAAGTGTATTCACTATATAAAAAACTAGAAACATATCCTTCTCCCATCCAGACTATACTGTCGGCCCTAGAGTTTCACTAGATCCACCGTTTTCGAGTTGAAAACGGGTCACGGACTTAGAAGCTTTCGCTTCATCACCGCCGGTTGGGAATTTCACCCGACCCCGAAGGATGCTGTTTGGTCAAATTATAGCACAAAAAAAATAAAAGGCTAGTAAAAAGTATTCGAATGTGAAGAATTGTGTGAAAATATATGTAGGCTGGAATGGAGACAAAAGTATTAGAAATGTTGTAAGGAGAAGGGATATAGCGGAGTTGATAAAAAGAAAAAACATGCACAAAAAAATGTGCATGTCACATGTAAAATTATTCTGCCTCTGGTGCTCTAATAACAGACTCAAATTTACCTTTATGCGAAGCATCGCAATAAGGCATATTTTTTGATAAACCACAACGGCATAAAGAAAATGCCGGTTTTGCTGGGAATACATTCCCCTGTGAGTCGACTAATTCCACGTCCCCTGTAACGCGAAAAGAGCCATTGTCATTTACTTTAATTTGTACTTTTGCCAACACTATCCCTCCTTCCCAAACGCTTAATTCCATCATATAATCAAGAGAAGTACTTGACAATATAAAGTGAAACTTTAATCAGTGGGGGAGGCATCCCCCACTGATTATTAGTTGAACCAATCGGGCTTTTAGGGGCAGTTAATCTCACACCTAACGTCTTTGTTTCAGCTGAATTTTGAGGTAGGATTTTTACTGCCCGCAAATAGCGGGGCAAAAAGAGCACTTTGTTCGAAAGAGAAGAGAGTGTTATAATGTTTTTTATAACTGACTAGAGTAAGGTGACGAAAGATGGATAAACAATTACGTACATTACGAAATATTGCAGATGAGCGCACGTGGGCATCATTTTTGAATGATAATCATCCATATAGTTTGTTACATTGGTCCATTGCAGGTGTAGGACAAGAATCGAAGGATGTTTGGTTACTTCAAGATGAAGTAACATTTCAAACGACAGAATTTCCAACGTTAGATGATGCAATGCAATGGATTTCTGAAAATATGGAACAAGTTACAGACGTTTTAGCGCAATAAAAAAACAGGCTTATGCAAGCCTGTTTTTTGTTTCTTTCACATATGTGTTTAAAAATTGATCGACGGCTGCTTCATACTCTTCTTTATTTTCGTTATAAGAGCAAGCATGTGCACCGTGTTCTGCAATATAAAGTTGTTTCTTATTCTCTTTTGCCTCATATAACGCTTTTGTCATATCAGCTAAAATATAATCGTCATCTTTACTATGAATAAAGAGAACGGGATTGTTAATGTTTTTTATACAGTCGATTGGTGACACTTCACGAATTGTATAACCGTCGCGAACTTTTAAAAATGCGTTTGCTAAAGGTAATAAAGGCCATTTTGGTAAATGGAATTCCACTTTTAAACGGTGCTGCAATTGCCCGTAAAAATCAGAGAAAGGACAATCCGCAATATAAAAATCAGCCCCATCTTCTACAAGCCCTGCGTATTGAAGAAGTGTTGCAGCTCCCATCGATTCACCATGAATACCAAGGGTTATATTTGTGCCAAAACGACTTTTTAGCCAGTCAACTACAGATTTTAAATCATGTTTTTCATAATATCCATAGCTTGTTGTTTTTCCACCAGTTCTACCATGACGACGATGATCATAAATAACGACATTATATCCTCTGTTTAAAAATAAGTTTGCATATTTTACAGAGTTCATTTTATTTACAGTTACGCCGTGACAAAAAACCATAAACTTATTGGAATGACCAGCAGGAATGTAATACCCGTGAAGATCATATCCGAATTGCGAAGGGATATGAATTTCTTCTTTATGAAGAGCATCAAAATCCTCTATACGAAAATGTTTTTTCGTTTCTCTTTCGAGTACTTCTTCCTCTGTTTTTTTCTTTAAGTACATCACTTTATTTGTAAAGAAAATCCCAAGGGCAGTTATCGCACCTAGTATAGTAAACAATGCTGCAAAAAAACGTTTCATACTTTACCTCATCCTCCAAATACCGTTACATGTGATACACTTATATTGTATCACAATGATAGAAAAGGGGAGAAATAGGAAATGCTGCATATACAAAAAATTACACCAGCGATGAAAGAAACAATCCGAATGTTCATGTGTGCGAACTGGGGAAGTTCATTGATGGTTTCGCGTGGTAAGGGGCATCGGTTAGAAGAGTTGCCAGGATTTGTTGCGCTCTCAGATGACAGAATAATCGGAATTATAACATATGAAGTGAACGGAAATATGTGTGAAATTGTATCGTTAGATAGCTTAGAAGAAAGAAAAGGAATAGGGACGAAGCTTGTAGATTGTGTATTACAAGTTGCAGAAGAAGAACGGTGCAGGCAGGTTTGGCTTATTACAACAAATGATAATATGAATGCGTTACGTTTTTACCAAAAACGTAATTTTGTGATGACTCATTTATATGTGAACGCAGTGGAAGAAGCACGAAAGATAAAGAAAGAAATTCCGCGTATTGGATATGACGGTATCTCAATTTTGCATGAAATTCAATTAGAGTATCATTTAATGAAATGATGTAACAATTTTCAGAAATATAAGTTATTAACCTTGACGAATAGTAGAATATAGGTTACCGTAAAATTGTAATCTATTACCATATTAAGGGGTGACGATGTGGCAACTATACGTGATGTGGCAAAATTAGCAGGTGTTTCAGTCGCAACCGTTTCACGAGTTATGAATGAAAAAGGATACGTTCATGAGGACACAGTAAAACAAGTAAAGGAAGCAATTGAAGAATTACGTTATAGGCCAAATGTTACAGCGAAGCCATTGTTTAAACAAGATTCAACGATAATTGCATTACTTGTAGATAATTTATATGACCCATCAAACATCACTTTGCTACATTGTATTGAGGAAATAGCATATAACGAAGGATATCAAATCATTGTTTGTAATATAGAGAATAAAGATAGATACATACATATGTTGAAGGAAAATAATGTTGCAGGTGTTATTTTGACAAGAGCCGTTTTTAAAAGTATAGGAGAAATTCCACTTCCGTTTGTTGTGGTTGATGAAAAAAAATCACATACAAATTATTATGAAAGTGGACAAAGAGCGGTTTCTTTATTAAAAGAGAAAGGCTGTCACTTCCTTGCTTATTTCGGTGAGGGAGAAGATAGTGAAGAAATAGAAGAGCACATATCAGGATTTTTAGATGCTGTTTGGGAGGAAGGAGTCTCTTATCGAGAAGAATGTGTACAAGGGTATACGAATAAACAGTTTATTACATTATTGCAAAACAATCCGTATATAGATGGAATTGTAACTTCAAGTGATAAGATTACTTTTGAGTTAATTCGAGCAGCGAAAAATTTAAATATCTGTATACCGAATAAATTGAAAATTATTGGACTGAACGGGAGCATAGACAGTGAATGGATAGGCCCATCACTCATGAAAATTGAAAGTTGTGTCGAGGAAAATGGGAAAATAGCTTTGCAACAATTAAAAGGAAAAATAAAAAAGTAAAAGGTGCGTATAAAACGCACCTTTTATAATGTAATTGCGGCAATAAAGCCAAATATAAGTAACGGTATATTATAATGCAGAAAAGTTGGTACACATGTATCCCATATATGATGGTGTTGACCATCAGCATTTAAACCGGATGTTGGTCCAAGTGTACTATCTGATGCTGGAGATCCTGCATCGCCTAGCGCTCCGGCTGTACCGATAATTGCAATTGTAGCCATTGGACTAAATCCAAGTTGAATGCAAAGAGGTACAAAAATTGTTGTTAAAATAGGGATGGTTGAAAAGGATGAACCAATTCCCATCGTAACGAGAAGTCCAATAACGAGCATAAGAAATGCAGCGAGTGGTTTGTTATTCCCAATCATATGTGCACTCGTTTGTACAAGGGATTCAACATGTCCTGTTTTTCGAAGGACAGCACCGAACCCAGCGGCAGAAATCATAACAAATCCGATAAAGGACATCATACGCATTCCGCTTGTTAAAATTGCATCTGCTTCTTTAAGAGGTAGACTACCACTAACTGATAAAACGATAATCCCCGCTAGAGCACCGAAAATCATTGATTCTGTTGCTAATTGAACAGTCAATGTAGCTAAGATAGATACTAACCCGAAAGTAATGCTTCGTTTTGTATAGGGAACGATTTCATTTTCGGTAGTATGAACTTGTTCAGTTTCATACGTACGAGGTTTTCGGTACGTAATAAATACCGCGACACATAATCCGATAATCATACCGATTGCTGGAATAGTCATCGCTTTTGGAATAAGCGTAACGTCAAATGTAAGACCACTTTGCGCGGCATTTGTTTGCAATACGTCATGATAAATTTTTCCGAATCCTGCAGGAATCCACATATAAGGAGTAATTAATCCGAATGTAATAATACATGTAACAAGCCTTCTATCTACTTTCAGCTCGTTTAATACTTTTAAAAGTGCTGGAATTAAGATGGGGATGAAAGCGATATGAACAGGAATAATATTTTGTGAGAAACAAGCCATCGTTAAAATGATAAATAAAATAAGTATTTTTGAATAAACTTGTTTTTTTGTGTCTTGTTCATTGCCAATCCATTTTAATGCCGTTTGAATCATGGCATCTGGAAGTCCTGTTTTGGAAAGGGAAATAGCGAAACCGCCAAGCATTGCATAACTTAAAGCGATTGGAGCACTGTTTCCAAGACCAGTGGTAAAAGTGTTAATAGTTTCTGAAATACCGAGTCCGCCGATAATTCCGCCTATTAAAGCTCCAACAATGATGGCGACAATGACCTGGACACGTAACAAACTAAGCAATAGCATAACTGCTACTGCGACGAGTACAGCATTCATAATAAATGTAATCTCCCTAAATTTTTTATTCTGTTAAGGCAAGTAAATATGAAGCACTTTGCTAGATTTATACATAGTTGCGACATATTATTATAAAATGTTTTTTATGAAATGTAAAAGAGCCCTTTGTTACTAATGCTGAAAAGTTAGCTCTTGTTTAATTGATTGTAAAGAATTAGCAAATAAATCCGGTTCTTCTAAATCAGGAGAATGTGCTGAATTTGGAAACCAAATCATCTTTTTTATAGGTGCTTCCATAACATCACAATATTCCTGAACGAGTGCATAAGGAGTTTGATAATCATAGCGGCCAGAACAAAAGTAAACAGGAATAGATAAACTTGAAATGGACGAAAAGAAATCAATTGTCAGCATTTCTTCCCATAAAACACCAGATTTTAAGTTTCCTGCGAGAAACTTGAACCAATCTAATAGCGTATATTCAGGAGAAAAGAAACCTTTTCGTATGAAAGAAAAGGAAGATCCGTTTTGGATTGCTCCTCCGAATGTGCCAAGCCACTTTCTTTGAATAATGAGACGTCTCGTATCTAAAAATGGTGGTTTACCTAATTTTAAAAGAGAAGCTAATGCTTTTTTATGATCATGCTTTTTGGCAGAACGAATTAAATGTTGATATAGTAATTCTTCGTTTTGTTTCATATGTACAATTTGCCCAATACCGATGTAGGCCTCGATATACTGTGGATATTGATGTGCTATGTTAAGCCCAATAATGCTTCCCCAAGAATGACCAGCGAGAAAGAGTTTTTGTTTGTTGAACTTTTTCAGTACATATTGAATCACTTCTTTTGCATCGGAAACGAATTGTTCGATTGTAAAATTTGCTCCGAAATCTTTCATTGAAAAGGATTTGCCTGCCCCGCGTTGGTCCCAATTAATAACGATAAAATGTTTCTCCAATTCTTTTTGAAAATGGCGAATAAATCCGATTTGTGCCATGCCAGGTCCACCATGACAGCACAATAAAATAGGCTGCCCTATGTTTTGCCCGCGCATAAGGAGGATTTGTTTTCGATTGTTAATCATAACGCTTTCCATCGTAGCGATACTATTAGGAATGAGTTGTTTATTTTCATTATAGAACTGCGGAGTATAGCTACGAAAAAGCATATTGAAAACCTCCTTTTCTAAAATCGTATGAATCGCACAGGCTATTCGTTTTGCATATACTGTTAGAAAGTCATTGTAACATACCATACTAGTGTCATTTCAACACGGGAGGTGGGAAATTGTGACGATTGGAGAAATTATAGATTGTTTAAATAGACGTGAATCCATCGCTATTATAGCAAAACGTCTTGAAATAAGCCCGTATACATTATCAAAGAAATTAAGGTTGATTGGATACGAATATGATGGAGAACAGAAAAAACGTATTTTTGTAGGAGATGGAGAAGAACCGCGTCACTTACAACTCCAAGAAGCGACAGCCCTTCAATATGCGACAACGGATTATCAATTATTAATTTATGAGCAATTACAAAGTATTTATGAGCTATTAAGAAAGAGGGAAGAAGTAATTGCGCCCATTATGAATATAAGTACAGAAAAAAAGAAACGTACCTTTTCTATTAATAAAGAAATATTAGCAAAATTAGACGCTATATCAGAATCGAAAGGAATTCAAAAATCTAAACTTGTAGAAGAGGCGTTACAACAATTTTTACAACAATATGATTTTAACAAAACATCAAATTTTGATAACTAAAGAAAAGGATACTATGTTCATTGTAAGAACGAGTATCCTTTTCTTTGTTTCTTGTATATTACGGATAATATACAGGATAAGTGCATATCCTTTGCAGTGAAAAAATTGGATTGTTTATTAGGAAAATACTTAATTTACTTTTTGAATTCTTCCATCAATAACTGGCTGAATTGGTTCTTTTAATTGTTTTACGTAATCGACTAGTGCTTCAAAGTCGTTTGGACCAGTTTCTGAATCCTTCCCATTTTTAAATGATACAAATCCATCACCACCAGAAGCTAAGAAAGCATTCGCTACTACGCTATACGTTTTAGATGGAGATAATTCTTCTCCGTTTGTTAAACGTATATTTGTAACTTTTTCACCGTTTGGTTTGTTTGCATCCCACGTATATTGAATACCTGAAATTTGAAGCATTCTTGTCGTTCCTTTTTGCCATTGCTGATTTAAAATGTCGCGAATATCTTGACCTGTTAAATCTACTTTAATCAATTGGTTTCCAAAAGGCTGAATACCATATAATTCGCCCCATGTAATATCGCCAGCATCTAAGTCATTACGAATGCCGCCCGGATTCATAAGTGCGATTTGAGTTTGCATCGTTTGGCGCTGGGCATCGGCAACTAAATTTCCAAGAGTGGACTCACCAGCAGCATTTTGTTTACGGTCGATAGGTGCTGTAGATTTTCCGACAACTTCATTTACAAGTGGTGCGATTTTTTCTTTATATTGATCTAGTTTTTTCTTTACTTGTTTATCAGGTTCTACGCCTTCATGGTATGTTGTAACAACTTCAGCTTTTTTCTTCACAATATCTTTTGTTTTTCTATCAATCGTTACATCCACATCAGAGAAAGCCATTCCATAAGAGTTCGCTTGGACAATTAGTTTATTATTTACTGTACCATTTACATACGTATGACTATGTCCACCGAAAATAATATCAACTTCCGGGTCTGTTTCATTTGCAATTCGAGTAAGGTCTCCATTTGTTATACCAGATTCATCTGTTGTTCCACCGACATGAGCAAGGACGACAATAGATTTAACACCGAGACGCTTTAATTGTTGCGCTGATTTATTAATTGCTTCTACTTCGTCAGTGATTTCTACATTTTTAAGCATAGTTGGCATAACGACATTTGGTGTATCAGTTGTAACAACGCCAATGAATCCTACAGGCACACCGTTTACCATTTTTACAGTAAATGGGGGTAAAAATAGGCGACCAGTTGATTTGTTATAGAAGTTTGCAGCGACATAAGGGAAGTTAGCGCCTTTGAAATTTCCTGTTTTTTCGTGATATCCACCGTAAATGAGGCGTTTCATTTCATCGATACCTTCATCAAATTCATGGTTTCCGATTGTACCAACATCAAACTTTAAGTCATTTAAAAATTCAATTGTAGGCTCATCTTGTAATAATGCTGAAACTGGTGGACTAGCACCTACAATATCACCAGCATGTACGAGAAGTGTATTCGGGTTTTGTTTTTTCCGTTCTTTTAAATAAGTAGCTAAGTAATCAGCGCCACCAGCTTCTTTATTATTAATTTTTTTAACAGTATCTAGTTGTCCATGAAAATCATTAATACCAAGCATTTGTACGTCTATGTAGCGGTTTTGTTCAGCTGGAGTCTGAGATGGGGGAGCGGCAAATACGCTTGAAAAAGTAATGGTGCTTAAAACGGCAACAGCAGGAATAATTTTTTTCCACATAATTTAATTCTCCTTTTTTTATAATCTGACATCATACGACATAATTTTAATAGATTCATAGGATTATATCTATATAAAAATTTAGTTTTTTCGAAAAATTAACATATTTACAAAAGATGAATAATAGAGTAATGACCCTTTTTTGTTGTCGATTTCATCGTGTATCTACTATAATGGAGAAAAAAGTAAAAGGTGAGCAGCATGAAGAAAAAGAAACAAAGACAAATGCAAAGACAATCTCAAGTGAATCAACCAAAGAAAGAATCTCTTACATTAGGTGATCAATTAAATGATTCACTTATGCAGCAATTAAAGAATAAGAAGAAAGAATTGCAAGTGAGAGAAGAGAAAAAAGAGGCAGCAGAACTGGAAAGAAAGCGCCAAGAACAAAAAGAACGTGAAAAGAATAAATCATTTGAAGAACTGTTAAGTGAAAGTAGCCTTACTTGGAAAGACTTTAAATAATAAAAAAATGATCAGTGATATTTCACTGATCATTTTTTTTGACGAGCTTGTAAGAAAGGGGGAGTTAGAATGAGGAAAATTGTAGTTGTTCCGCATGAAAATCATTGGGGTGAAAAATTTCAAATAGAGGCTGAAAGATTAAAATCAGCGATGCCAGAAACGGTGAAAATTCATCATATTGGAAGTACGTCAGTGCCAGGACTGGCAGCTAAACCAATTATAGATATGATTATGGAAGTAGAGAGTATCGAAAGAGTAGATAGGTGGAATGAACGATTTATAGAGCTTGGTTACATCGCAAAAGGAGAAAATGGTATTTCAAGACGCCGCTATTTTATTCATGGAACGGAGGAAAAACGTTCGTATCATTTACACGTGTTTGAAAAAGGAAATCCAGAGATAGTAAGACATTTAGCATTTCGTGATTATATGATGGCTCATTGTGAAGAAGCAGAGGCATATGCAACTTTAAAGAAAGAATTAGCTGAAAAGTATACATATGATGGTGCGTTATATTCGGAAGGGAAAACTGAGTTTGTACGTAATGTGGATGAAAAAGCGAAGAAATGGATAGAAAATAGCGTGAATGAATGAGTTCGCATTATTTTTGAAGGTGTATAAATTTATTATGTAAACTGTACATATGTTTTGACTTTTTGCTTGAATCTTGTTGAAATAAAGTGGTGGCTTATAAAAATGTAACAATGAAAGGGAGAACGAATGTGCATATTCCAACAACTACACTTCATAATGGCGTGAAAATGCCAATGATTGGTCTAGGCGTTTATAAAGCAACAGAAGGCGACGAAGTAAAACAAGCAGTAAAAACAGCGTTAGAAGTTGGATACCGTTCGATTGATACAGCAACTGTATATGAAAATGAAAGCGGTGTCGGAGAAGCGGTTCGTGAATCAGGGATTCCGAGAGAAGACATCTTTATTACAACAAAAGTTTGGAACGACGATCAAGGATACGAGGAAACACTTGAAGCATTTGAGAAAAGCCTAAAGAGATTACAAATGGACTATGTAGATTTATATTTAATACATTGGCCAATAAGAGGGAAGTATGTCGATACGTATCGAGCGTTAGAAAAACTGTACGAAGAAGGTAAAGTGCGCGCGATTGGTGTTTCTAATTTCCATAAACATCATTTAGAACTGTTATTACCAAACTGTAAAGTGAAGCCAATGGTAAACCAAGTGGAACTTCATCCAATGTTAACACAATTTGAATTGCGTAATTTCTGTCAAGGTGAGCAAATTCAAATGGAAGCATGGAGTCCATTAATGAGAGGCGGGGAAGTATTTCAGCACCCGATTATTCAGGCCATTGCTAACAAATATGAAAAAACACCTGCGCAAGTTATATTAAGATGGGATATTCAAAGTGGAATAGTGACGATTCCTAAATCTGTTACACCATCTCGCATTCAGGAGAATTTTACTATCTTTGATTTTTCACTAACGGAAGAAGAAATGAATCAAATTAATACATTAAATCGTAATTTACATGTAGGAACGAATCCTGATAAATATGATACGTTATAAAAAGACGCTACCAGTATGGTAGCGTCTTTTTAACGATGTAAAGCATAGGTATCACATTTAGCAATTTGCTGAAGTTGTATATATTGTGCTGTTGTTAACTGTGTTTGTTTACAAGCCTGTACATTTTCTTGTAATTGTTGAATAGAGCTTGCACCAGGTATAACAGCTGCAACAGTTTCGTTATGTAAGCAATATTGAATAGCTGTTCCGGTTAAAGAGCTTTCTCTGATTACTTCTTTTACACTTGCGAGTGTCGCATATAATTCATCGTAAGAATAAGAAAGGTAATCCTTTTCTTTTACTCTTTCTATCTTTCTTGCATTATTATCAGCTAGAATTCCTTTTGCAAGTGGTCCGCGAGCAATGACACTAATTTGATGTTCATTAAGAAGCGGGAACCATTCTTCAGGGCGACGATTTAAAAGGCTATATTCCATTAATATACTAACGATATTTGAACGTTTTGCATATTCACGGATGACATTTGGACGTATAGAAGAAATACCGTAATGGCGAATGATACCTTCTTTTTTTAATTCTTCAAAGGCTTCAATTGTTTCATCTATAGGATCTTCAAGCGTCCCGCCGTGAAGTTGATAAAGGTCAATGTAATCAGTTTGGAGTCTACGTAAACTTTCTTTCACTTCAGCCTTTATGTAATCTTTAGAAGGATCCCAAGACCAGCCGTTTTTTTCGTCTGTCCATCGATTTCCAACCTTTGTTGTAAGAACGATTTGGTCTCGTTTCCCTTTTAAGGCTTTTCCAACAAATTCTTCGTTTAATCCATAATCATATAAATCTGCTGTATCAAAAAAATTGATTCCTAAATCGATTGCTTCATCGATAATACGCATAGCTTCTGTTTCAGATGTACCGAGAGACATACAGCCAAGTCCCATTTCTGTCACAAATAAATCCGAGTTTCCTAATTGACGTTTTTTCATAAGTCAACCTCCTTATCTTTATTGTACGCAAGGGAAAAGAGGTTGACAAACTTTTACTTTTTATCCCGATTGGTGAAGAGAAATAATCAGAGGGGATGCCCCCTCTGATTAAATTTTCCCTTTATTTGCTGTAATCCACTCTTGTACAGTTGTGTACTCTTTGCCATATTGTTTTAGCTTATGGCGAATTTGCCACGCTTTTCCGACTAAAGTGACGCGATTTGGTAAAATATAAACTTTCATTTCTATCACGCTCCTTTCAATGTGGTAAAATGTATGAGGAAAGAATAGGAAATAGAACAGGGAGATGAAGTAGTATGAGTAATCTTGCAGAGAGAACCGTAAAAACTGAACCAATTTTTGATGGTAGAGTTATAAAAGTTCGTGTTGATGATGTAGTATTACCAAATGGAGCAATGAGTAAACGTGAAATTGTAAATCACCCTGGTGCAGTTGCTATTATTGCTATTACTGATGAGGGGAAAATTGTGCTTGTTGAGCAATATCGTAAAGCGCTTGAAAAGGCGATTATAGAAATTCCAGCCGGCAAGTTAGAACCTGGTGAAAAACCTGAGGTGACAGCAGTTCGTGAATTAGAAGAGGAAACAGGATATGTATGTGAAAATATGGAGCTTATTACTTCTTTCTACACATCTCCAGGGTTCGCGGATGAAATTTTATATGTATATAAAGCGACAGGTTTGACGAAAAAAGAAAATAAAGCTGAGTTAGATGAAGATGAGTTTGTGGAATTGATGGAAGTATCGTTAGAAGAAGCGGTTATTCTTATGAAAGATCTTCGTATTCATGATGCGAAGACGATGTTTGCAGTACAATATTTACAACTACAAAAATAAACACTCGCCAAAGGCGAGTGTTTTTTAATTGATTTTTGCATATACGCGTGCATCACGTAAGCTACCATCTGGTGCTATGAAATCATTTTCCATTGTACCTTCTAGAATAAATTCTAAACGTTCTGCTAGGTTACATGCATTTGTATTTGTTGCATCAATACGAATTTCAATTCTTCTAGCACCTAGCTTATCAAAGGCAAATTGAATGGCACCTTTAACAGCTTCGGTCATATAACCTTGTTTTGTATAAGCACTATGCAGCCAGAAGTGAAGTGAAAACTTTGGAATATCCCAGTTTTCAGGCTTGAGCGTTATAGCTCCGATGAATGTACCAGATACTTTATCGTATAAGTGAAAATCAAGTGTTTCACGAAGTAAAAACTGTCCGTGAGCGTTACGAACGATTTCTTCAGCACTTTCTTCTGTTTCAGCGTTAATTGGCATCCACGGTACTAAGTCTTCTAGAGAAGCTTGGATTGCTTCATACACTTCTGCACCATCACCTGGAAATGGCTTACGAACTTGTAAGCGTTCAGTTTGAAATAATGTTGGAAAATCTAATAATAATGGTTTCAAGAGAAATCCCTCCTATTCTCTACTTTTTAGTTTAGCAAAGTAGAGCGGAATTTCAATGTTAATTCGTCATACTTTTTTCTTTCTTTCATACATTTTTAGTAAGAGTGTGAACGGAGGGAAGAAAAATGTGGCGAAAAACTTGGCAAGACCGTGTAATGTCTCACATACAGGAAAACTCTTCATTATATATATTTAACGCTGTTTTATTATTGATGGGAGTAATATTTGGGGCCATTCTTGTAAATAGTTTACAATTAAATCAAAAACAAGATTTATCATTTTATTTACAACGTTTTTTTGGACAAGTTTCTAAAGGAGAATTTGCTATTGCAAGCGAAATGTTTCGAGAAAGTTACTTTTCGCAATTAAAATACATTGGATTTATTTGGATTTTGGGAATTTCAATTATTGGATTGCCACTTATTTTTATTTTATTATTTGTAAAAGGAGTAGTTGTCGGATTTACAGTAGGTTTTTTAGTAAGTCAGCATGGATGGAATGGATTATTATTAGCATTCGTTTCTGTATTGCCACAAAACCTCATTATTATTCCAGTATTTCTCGTTATGACAACAATTGCTGCAAGCTTTTCCTTACGCATGATTAGGCATCAATTTATCAGGAAAATAACCGAGCCGCTATTACCATTATTAATTCGTTATACATGCTTCTTTCTTATAATTGGAGCAGTGTTAGCTCTTGCTTCTAGTGTAGAAGCTTATGCATCGCCAGTTTTAATGAAAGAAGTCGTTGAGGCTATTAATAAACAATAAATACTTTTTGAGAATAATTATCAATTTGTTTTTATTGTTTTTCTTTTGACAGAAGCCCTTCTTCTGATATAATGGTGTAAGAGTGGCGAGGAGGGAGTAGTACCGAATGGAAGAAAGAATTGAACGAATTAAGAAGCAATTACATGCAGCGAGCTACAAATTAACACCGCAACGTGAAGCAACAGTTCGTGTGCTGCTAGAAAATGAAGAAGATCATTTAAGCGCAGAAGATGTTTACCTCCTTGTAAAAGAAAAGTCGCCAGAGATCGGATTAGCAACCGTCTATCGAACTTTAGAACTATTATCTGAGTTAAAAGTTGTCGATAAGATTAACTTCGGAGACGGTGTTTCACGCTATGACTTACGCCAAGAAGGTGCGCAGCGTTTCCACCATCATTTGATTTGTACACAATGTGGTGCTGTACAAGAAATACAAGAGGATTTACTTGGTGAAGTGGAAAGGAAAGTAGAACGTGACTGGAGCTTTAAGGTGAAGGATCATCGTTTAACATTCCATGGGATTTGTAAAAATTGTCAAGAAAATGAAACGGATGAAAAATAACCTTTTCCTATTTAACTAGGAAGAGGTTTTTTATTTGAATAAGGTATAAATTGGTGAAAGCTTGGCATATGTTGTAATAACTTATATTTTGGAGGAATTTACAATGCGCCGAGCTTTAAAATTAACTTTTGATGGGGTAAAAGTATTTTTATTATTTACAAGTTGTACGATTTTGTTTTATTTCGCTATACTATGGATAAATGAAGAATATGAAAGCTATCATCGTTATGAAAAGCCAAAAGAAGAGACTGTAGAAAAAGTATCAGGGAATGAAGAGCCGGCAAAGGATGCTTTCGTAAATAGAATGATGTTTTTCTATGAAAATGGGGAGTAGTGTAGATTGGAAGATCAATTAAAAGATTTTATTCATTATATGGTTGTCGAAAAAGGGCTAGCGAAAAATACAGTAGTATCTTATGAACGTGATTTAAAAAGTTATGTAAAGTACTTGCAAAACGTAGAACAAGCGAAAAGCTTTCATGAAGTGACACGCTTGCACATTGTTAATTTTCTGCAGCACTTAAAAGAAAACGGAAAATCTTCAAAAACATTAGCACGTCATATTGCATCGATTCGTTCGTTCCATCAATTTCTACTTCGTGAACGAGCGGTAGAGCACGATCCATCCGTACATATTGAAACGCCGCAAGGAGAACGGAAATTACCGAAAGTATTATCAGTCGATGAAGTAGAGGCGTTACTTCAGACACCAAAAATGACGAGTGCTTTTGGGGTTCGTGATAAAGCGATGCTAGAGTTACTGTATGCAACAGGACTTCGTGTTTCGGAATTAATTGCCTTAAATTTAGAAGATGTACATTTGACGATGGGATTTGTTCGTTGCATAGGGAAAGGGAATAAAGAAAGAATTATTCCACTAGGAAGTTTAGCGACGGAAGCGATTCAAAAGTACATTGAAAAGGGAAGAAGAGAATTGATGGGTAAAAAAGTAGTAGATGCACTCTTTTTAAACCATCATGGGAATCGATTATCAAGACAAGGATTTTGGAAAATTTTAAAACGATTGGCGAAAGAAGCAAATATTGAAAAAGAGCTTACACCTCATACGTTGCGTCATTCTTTTGCTACGCACTTATTAGAAAATGGAGCAGACTTGCGTGCTGTGCAAGAAATGCTTGGACATGCAGATATTTCAACGACACAAATTTATACGCATGTTTCAAAAGCTAGATTAAAAGATGTATATAAACAGTTTCATCCGAGAGCATAGTTACTATGCTCTTTTTTCATAGATTCAAAAGGCTATAGTACTTCACAGAAACTTCACAAATATTTCGTACATTGTTTTCAGCAGAAGACTGGAATATTACAATGTATTTCCTCTATACTAAATAAGGTATGAAGGAGGAAATGATGATGAAAAAACTTATTATGACTTTATTTATCGCGATGCTAGCATTGGCTGGCTGTAATACAAACAAAGAAGAACCGAAAAAAGAACAGAAACTGGAAGCTGTAAAAGTAGCAGTTCAAACAAATCCGAAAGAAATTAAACCTGGTGAAAAAACAGAAGTACAAGCACTTGTTACACAAGGAAAAGAAAAAGTAACAGATGCTGATGATGTAAAGTTTGAAATTTGGAAAGCTGGCGACGAAAAGCACGAGATGTTAGATGGTAAGCATAAAGGAAAAGGTGTTTATGCTGTAGAGAAAACGTTCGAGACGGATGGAGTATACCATATTATCGCTCACACAAATGCGCGTGAAATGCATGTTATGCCAGAAGTAAAAGTGGCTGTAGGAAATGCGAAAGTAGAAGATGCGAAAAAAGAAAATAATGATCACGGTGCAGGACATGGCGATCATAAAAGCGATACAATGATCCACCTTATGGCTGGTGATATAAAAGCAAATGCTGAATCAACAATGAAAGTTCATTTAAAACAAAAAGAAGAAGCGTTAACTGGTGCTGAAGTACAACTTGAGATTTGGAAAGATGGTGTTGAAAAACACGAATTTATTCCAGCGAAAGAAGGAAATAAAGGAGAGTATGAAACGAAACATACTTTCAAAGAAAACGGTTCTTACAAAGTAAAAGTTCATGTTAGAAAAGGTGAACTGCATGAACATAAAGAAGAAACAGTAGAAGTAAAATAAAAAGCAGCTCTTTAGAGCTGCTTTTTATTTTTGTCCCGTTATTTGCGGGTTAATTAAAATTTCATTTTATATGAAGAAATAAATCATAAAATAATTAGCACTTCTGTGCATAATGGATTACAATAGAAGTGTGAAGAAAATGAGAAATTCTACGAAAATGTATTAAAAAGAAAGCGTAAACATGTTATGATATCAGTATCAGATGTCTGACATCTGACTTAGAAAAAACTAGAAATGTTTTTGCGTCGTTTCAAGGTAAACGAAATAGGTTAGAGAATGATTTAAAGAAGTACTGTTTGATAATGAGAACGAAAGATAATTCTTATGGAGAACAGTTTCACTTTATAGCGTTTTGAACATACTACAAGAAGTAGAACTGAACTTATAGGAGGTCGCAGTTATGAATAAATATAAACGTATATTCCTAGTCGTAATGGACTCTGTTGGAATCGGTGAAGCACCAGATGCTGAACAATTTGGTGATTTAGGATCTGATACAATTGGTCACATTGCTGAACATATGAATGGATTACAAATGCCTAACATGGTGAAATTAGGCCTTGGTAACATTCGTGAAATGAAAGGCATCTCTAAAGTAGAAAAACCACTTGGATATTATACAAAAATGCAAGAGAAATCTACTGGTAAAGATACAATGACAGGACACTGGGAAATAATGGGTCTTTACATTGATACACCATTCCAAGTGTTCCCTGAAGGATTTCCGAAAGAATTACTTGATGAATTAGAAGAAAAAACAGGCCGTAAAATCATCGGTAATAAACCAGCTTCTGGAACTGAGATTCTTGATGAACTTGGTCAAGAACAAATGGAAACAGGTTCTTTAATCGTTTACACTTCTGCTGATAGCGTATTACAAATCGCAGCACACGAAGAAGTAGTGCCGCTTGATGAATTATATAAAATTTGTAAAATTGCACGTGAATTAACGTTAGATGAGAAGTATATGGTAGGTCGTGTTATTGCTCGTCCATTCGTTGGTAAGCCTGGAAGCTTTACACGTACACCAAACCGTCATGACTATGCATTAAAACCATTCGGCCGTACGGTAATGAATGAATTAAAAGATAGTGACTATGATGTTATCGCTATCGGTAAAATCTCTGACATCTATGATGGTGAAGGGGTAACTGAATCGCTTCGTACGAAGTCTAACATGGATGGAATGGATAAACTTGTAGATACATTAAATATGGACTTTACAGGTCTTAGCTTCTTAAACTTAGTTGACTTTGATGCATTATTCGGTCACCGTCGTGACCCACAAGGATACGGAGAAGCTCTGCAAGACTATGATGCGCGTCTTCCAGAAGTATTCGAAAAACTAAAAGAAGATGATTTATTATTAATTACAGCAGACCACGGTAATGATCCAGTTCATCCTGGTACTGACCATACACGTGAATATGTACCGTTATTAGCATATAGCCCAAGTATGAAAGAAGGCGGACAAGAGTTACCACTTCGTCAAACATTTGCTGATATTGGTGCAACTGTAGCAGAAAACTTCGGTGTGAAAATGCCAGAATACGGAACAAGCTTCTTAAACGAGCTAAAGAAATAGGGGGATAAACAAATGAATCGTGAACTTATTACAAAATCAGCTTCATACTTAAAAGAGAAATTTCAAGAGACACCACAAGTAGGACTAATCCTTGGATCTGGACTAGGTGTATTAGCAGATGAAATCGAGAACGCAGTAACAGTACCTTATAGTGAAATCCCTGAATTCCCAGTTTCAACTGTAGAAGGTCATGCAGGTCAACTAGTATTCGGTACACTTCAAGGTGTAACAGTAGTAGCAATGCAAGGACGTTTCCACTTCTATGAAGGATACGATATGCAAAAAGTAACATTCCCAGTTCGTGTTATGAAAGAACTAGGTGTAGAAACAGTTGTTGTAACAAATGCAGCTGGTGGTGTAAATACATCATTCGAACCAGGCGATCTTATGTTAATTTCAGACCACATTAACTTCATGGGTACAAACCCATTAATCGGACCAAATGATTCTGAAATGGGTGTACGTTTCCCTGATATGTCTACATCATATACGACAGAACTTCGCGAAATGGCGAAACAAGTTGCAGCAGACTTAAATATTAAAGTACAAGAAGGTGTATACGTTGGAATGACAGGTCCTGTATATGAAACACCTGCAGAAATTCGTATGCTTCGTACACTTGGCGGAGATGCAGTTGGTATGTCAACAGTACCTGAAGTAATTGTAGCGCGTCATGCTGGTATGAAAGTACTTGGTATTTCTTGTATTTCAAATATGGCAGCTGGTATTTTAGATCAGCCACTTCACCACGATGAAGTAATCGAAACGACAGAACGTGTTAAAGCTAACTTCTTAGCATTAGTAAAAGCAATCGTAAAACAAATGAAGGGGTGAACTCATAATGAGAATGGTGGACCTAATTGCAAAAAAACGTGACGGACATGCATTAACGACAGAAGAAATTAACTTTATTGTTGAAGGATATACGAATGGTGATATTCCTGATTATCAAGTAAGTTCACTTGCAATGGCAATTTTCTTCCAAGATATGAACGATCAAGAACGTGCTGATTTAACGATGGCAATGGTAAATAGCGGTGATACAATCGACTTATCGGCTATTGAAGGGGTAAAAGTAGATAAGCACTCAACAGGTGGTGTTGGTGATACAACAACACTTGTATTAGGTCCATTAGTAGCCGCTTTAGGTGTACCTGTTGCAAAAATGTCTGGACGTGGTCTAGGACATACTGGTGGTACAATTGATAAATTAGAAGCAGTTCCAGGATTCCATGTTGAAATCGAAAATGATGAATTCATGCGTCTTGTAAATGAAAACAAAATTGCAGTTATTGGTCAGAGTGGAAACTTAACACCTGCGGATAAAAAGTTATATGCACTTCGTGATGTAACGGCAACAGTAAACTCGATTCCGCTTATTGCAAGCTCGATTATGAGTAAAAAAATTGCTGCTGGTGCAGATGCAATTGTTCTTGATGTAAAAACTGGAGCAGGTGCATTTATGAAAACAGATGAAGATGCAAAACGTTTAGCAGAAGCAATGGTGCGCATTGGTAATAACGTTGGCCGTAATACGATGGCTGTTATTTCTGATATGAGTCAACCACTTGGTGAAGCTATTGGTAACGCACTTGAAGTACAAGAAGCAATTGATACATTACAAGGTAAAGGACCGAAAGATTTAGAAGAGTTATGTTTAACACTTGGAAGTCAAATGGTATATCTTGCTGGACAAGCTTCATCTTTAGAAGATGCACGTGAGAAATTAATTGAAGTAATGAACAACGGTAAAGCGCTAGAATCATTTAAAACGTTCCTATCAGCGCAAGGTGGCGATGCATCTGTTGTTGATGATCCTTCTAAATTACCACAAGCACAATTTAAAATTGAAGTGGAAGCGAAGGAAGACGGTTATGTATCAGAAATCGTTGCAGATGAAATCGGAACAGCAGCAATGCTTTTAGGAGCAGGACGTGCGACAAAGGAATCTGAAATTGATTTAGCAGTTGGTTTAATGCTTCGCAAAAAAGTAGGGGACAGCGTGAAAAAAGGTGAATCCCTTGTTACAATTTACGCAAACCGTGAAAATGTGGAAGATGTAAAAGCAAAAATTTATGAGAACATGAAGATTGCTAACGAGCATGTAGATGCACCAACATTAGTGCACGGCATCGTTACTGAATAATAAAGAAGGGCCAGGGAGTATTTCTCCTTGGCTTTTTTTGCTATTTTTTGTTTATAATAATAATGGGTGAAATTATGATTAGAATTTGTGCAATAACAAAAACAGATGAAGTATTATATGATGTTTCGCTAGAAGAAACAACGAAAGACCATATTGTATGGTATTGGCTAGATTTATATAAGCCAACGAAAGAAGAGTATATATACATTTTACAAGATCATTTTAAGTTCCATCCCCTTGCAATTGAAGACTGTATAGAATATGTACAGAGACCAAAAGTTGATTTTTATGATGGATATAACTTTTTAGTTCTTCATGCATTTGGGGAAGATGGACTAGAACCGCACGAAATCGATTTATTTATAAGTGATCGTTATATTGTTTCTTTCCACTTTTCTCATAACAATGCAATCGAAAGAGTATGGAAAACACTTGGAGAAAAGAAGCGTATTAAAAATAGTCCTTTACACGTAGCTCATACAATTATCGACCAAATTGTAGATGACTATTTTGCGCCTGTATATTACATTGAGGATCATTTAAATGCAATTGATGATAATTTAACGGGTGAGACAGCAGGAAGTGTACTAGAAGAGGTATTTGATATACGTGCAGATTTATCAAAGCTAAGGCGTACAATCATTCCGATGCGTGATTTATTGTATCGTATTTTAAATTCGACTCGTTTTTACGGTATAAGTGATCATGAAATTTACTTTAAAGATATACATGATCATTTGCTTAAACTGACAGAAATGATTGAGGCAAGCCGAGAGTTAACGGCAGATATTCGAGATAGTTATTTTTCATTAAACTCACATCATATGAATAACATTATGAAAACATTAACTGTATTCTCGACTATTTTCATGCCATTAACATTTATTGCAGGAGTATATGGAATGAACTTTACGCATATGCCAGAGCTTGGTGGACAATATAGTTATTTTATTTGTTTACTTATCATGGCGTTAATTGGCGGGGGAATGATGGCTTGGTTTTATAAAAAAGGTTGGTTTAAGTAAAAAAACACCGAGGAAAATTCCTCGGTGTTTTTACTTAACCAATAGCATGTAATACGAACATGGCTAAGAATAAGCATGTAATGATATACATAGACGGTGCGACTTCTTTACGCTTTCCAAGAGCAACTTTTAAGATAGGATAAGCAATAAATCCGAACGCAATGCCATCAGCGATACTATATGTGAGCGGGATCATGACGATAATTAAGAACGCTGGAAATCCTTCTGAAAAATCGTTCAGAGGAATTTGTTGAATGCTTGTAATCATCAGGCCGCCAATAATAATTAAGATTGGTGCAATGGCACTATCAGGAATTAGTTTGACAAACGGAAGTGCAAACAGTGATGCAAAGAATAACAACCCTGTAACGATAGACGTCAGACCTGTCTTTCCGCCTGCAGTAATACCTGCGGCACTCTCTACTGTCGATACGGTAGGGCTTGTGCCAAATAGACCACATGTCATTGCAGAAATTGCATTGGCTTGGTAAGCACGCGGGAATTTACGGTCATCTTCTAATAAACCGTGCAGAAGTCCCATGTTCTCAAAAATAAGCACCATGCTTAAGGAGAATGTTGCAATCCAAAATGGTAAGGAAGAAAGTTTGCCAAATGACATAGCTCCAAACACATCGCCGTAATTAGCGAATGAGAATGAACTATTTCCGATTTGACTTGTATCAACAAGACCAAATAGCCATGCGATACCAGTTCCTATTGCAATCGTCCATAAAAAGTTTCCACGTACGTTACGAATAAATAGTACAAGTGCAACGATAAGAGTAAGCACGGTCGCAAGAACGACAGGGTTACTTAATTTACCCATTGCAACAGCCGTATTTGGATTCGAAACGACTAAACCACCTTTTTGCAATCCGATAAATGCTAAAAATAATCCGATGCCGACAGTAATAGCTTCCTTTAATGACTTTGGAATTGATACTGAGAGCACGCGAGCGATTGGTGTAAACGCAGCAATTGCAAAAATAATACCAGAGATGAAAACAGCTGCTAATGCTTCTTGCCAAGCTAATCCGAGCGTATGCACAGCAGTGTACGTGAAGAATGCATTTACACCCATACCAGGGACAAGAATAGCAGGTGCATTTGCCCAAAATGCCATGAGCAGACATCCGACAAATGAACTGAAAACAGTTGCTAAAATTCCAGCTTCAAGAGGAATGCCAGCATCTGATAAAATTGATGCATTTACAATCATAATATATACGATTGTGAAAAATGACGTAACTCCAGCTAAAACTTCTTGTTTTGGTGATGTTTCGTGTAAACCTAATTTAAATGTACTTTCAAGTATTCCTTTCATGTTAAACCTTCTTTTTCATATCCCTCTCCCACCCGTGATATCTCTTTTGTAAGAGCTCACCGTCCTTTATTATATCAGAACATCATGTTTTTACAACAAGGAAAATGATAACGTTTACTTATAAATGAAATTATTTATAAATACGTAAAAATCGCTCGTATTGTGGAAATAATCTCTAGTTCTCCCGATTGAATGGGCGGGGCTGCCTGTGCATGTAAAGTAGCATAGGACGTCACTTCCCGTGGCAATTGGGCAGATTCTTCAACGAATGAGAGTGGAACAGGATTAATATTTAAATTGTATGTACTCGCAATAGCACGAGCTTTTTCTACCGCTTGTTGCAGAGCTTGAATGAGAGCTTGCTCATAATATTTATTTGGATGAGATATTCGAAACCGTAATCCTTTTGCTAAGTTTGCCCCATTTGAAACGGCTATATCATATACTTCCCCTGCTTTTTGTACATTTAAAACGGTAATTTCATACAAATGTTCCACACGATATCCTTGTAGTAATGCTTTATCATTTATATATTCGTATTGGGGCGTAATCGCATACGAAATGGTTTCTATATTTTTGTCGGCAATCCCTAATTGTTTCAGTGCATCTAGTAATTGTTTTGATTGCACTGCATTTTCTTCTTGTGCCTGTTTCACATTTTTATGATCTGTACGAATACCGATTGTTAATATAACAACATTTGGTTTTGCCTTTACAACACCTTCACCTTGCACCGTAATGGTAGCTTCTTTACCAGTATTAGCTGTACGTACGTTGTGTAAATAAGGGTTCATTCCACCTTGCATGTTCCATCACCATCCTTATTTATATATATATGTGTGAACAAAAAAGAAATTTGTATGAAAAAGTTACATAAATGGTAATGTTAAAAGAAAGAAAGCATATACAACAAGGGTATTTATAGATTATAATATGTGTAAATATGATAAAAAAGGGACGAGGCTAGTGAACGAAAAAAGAGAAACACTGATTTTAGAATTATCCGGATCATTTCGAAAGATGATACGTTTATTACAAAATGATATTAATACACGTTTTGCAGAACATATGCCATACAATGAATTTTCTGTATTACGCGCGTTATTTTTAAACAGTCCACAGATGGCTTCGCAAATTGCGAGTGAAGTAAACGTAACCTCCAGTCATATTACAGCTGTTACTGATCGTCTCGTACGAAAAGGGTTTGTAGAAAGAAAGCGTTCAAATTCAGACCGTCGTATCGTGTACTTAGAAATTACAGAACACGGAAGAGAAGTAACTGAAAAACTTGAAGCTGTGCGTAAAGAATATTATAAAGAGAGATTTAAAGGTTGGAGCGACCAAGAAATAGAAATGGTGTTAGAGCTATTTGGCCGCGTATTATAATAAATGAGGATAGGAAGCGAAAGCTTTCCTATCCTTTTTCTTTTGAATAAAAATATTTTGAAACTCCAATACTTTAATTAAAAAGAATCGGAGTGAAAAATTATGAAACGTATTTTTACGCTTTTCATTATGATTGGAAGTTTTTTCTGCTTTCATCAATTCGCGGATGCTGCAACGCCTCTTCAAGTCGTTCAAAAAGAATTACAACATATTTCAAATAAGCAACCTGTTTTATATTCAAAACTATGGATTCGCTCTATGCAGAGTGCTATTTTATTTCATCATAGTGATAACATTCGGCATGAAGACACGATCAGCAATGTAACAAAGTCTTCTCTTGTAAAAGTAAAACAACTTCCACTTCAGAAAGCATCGCAGTACATCCCAAGATTATCACAATATATTTCTAAGTTTGAGGCTGAGAATGTGCAAGTGTATTATGTTGCAGCTCGTTATGAAGTGAAAAAAGAGAACCCATACCAACTAAATGGAATGAATTATTTTATGCAAGTGTTTATTCAACAAGGCGGAGAATGGAGAATTGCTGAAAGCATAGTTGCTCCAACAGATCAAATCGTGGCAAATGGTGACGGGTTTGGAACGAAGCAAGAAAAAGAGTATGGGAAAAGAAGAGAGAATGTAAAATAACCTCCTCATCAAGAGGAGGTTATTTCATTTAAAATTCCAAGAGACTTTCCATTTTAATATTTTAGGTAGGAGGAAATACGTAATGAAACTAGTTACTAAAAATCCGATGTAAAAGCTGTACAATGACTGTGCGCGACTTAGTATTAAACCTCCAACGATTCCACCAAAGAAAATCGCACAACCTAATACTACTTTTTGTAGTTTTGGATATAGTAAATAGTTACCATTTCGCTCATTGACTGAACGGGCATATAAATATATACCGAGTGGTAATAAAATAATGATATGTGCGATAGGGCCAAGCAATGTTTTTGCCGGAGGAATCTTTGTAAAGTTTGGTTCGTTATGACGTATTCCATTTTGATCAGTATAAGCGCTTTGTGGATCATAATTAAAGTAAATATTAAAATCTTCTGCTGGACTAGAAATACGTATGTTTTCCATCACATTATGTATAAGGCCATTGTCCATATGAAATTCAGTGTTTGAGTGAACAGCAATGACTCCTGATATTAGAGATGGAAGTAACGCTGGGAAGATTAATATAGCTGCAGTAAGAAATCCTTGCGATATCACATTTCCAGCGATTGTTCCTATACATAAGGCAAGTGTATAAATAGCAATTAATACAATTAACATGTATATAAAGTAACTATGAAAGGGGGAGAATACTTGATATTTATTATGAAAAGTCAACTTTTTCATAATAGCAAATAGTCCCCAGTTTAAAACGACAACAGCGGCGATATTACAGATTCCAAACAACCACTTTGTTATATAAAGGTGCGAACGTTTAAAGGGCATAGACCATAACAAGTTGCTAGCGTTATTTTGTCTTTCCCATCCAATTAACGTACAAGCTAGAACGATTAGCAAACTACCTAACAGCATGATAGAATCTAGAAGTGTTAAATCAAAACTGTAATGATATATAGCTTTCCATTTTTTATTCATATTTAGAAAATATTGCTGTTGAATAGAAGTCATATAGTATTTATATGACAAAGTATAGAAGCCGACGAGCCAAAATAACCATACAACATATTTACTTTGTTGATATGTTCTTAGCCATAGTGCTTTTTGAAACATAGGATCTCTCCTTTAAAAAACTTTATAATTTGTTAGGCGTGATAATACAACATAAGTAATGATTCCAGCGAGAAACAAACTAATATAGTAGTTAGGTAAGAAAAAAAATTGATTGATTTTATAGCCACCTAGTAATGCAAAGTAAATGGTTGTCCCCCATATACATATTCGTAAATGCTTTTGGAAAATAAATATCTTTTGACTGTTTTCATTTGGCGATCGTGTATATAAATATGTTCCAAGTAGTAAGTAAACTATTGTATAAAAAATAGGGACTAACATCGATTTAGCTGAATAATAGTAATAAGATGCTGGATCTCTTAAAGTAGTTGAATCCTTTTCTTTTTTACGTAATTCAGGATCATAATGGTAATAAATCGTGAAATTATATATTGGTGCAACTATATTTGTTTTTTGATTGATTTCATAAAGTCGTTCATAGTGCTTATAATTTTTAGTATTGGTAGCCTCTAAATGGTTTAGCGTAAAAGTGTACACTAGTGGAATAAATGTAAGCCCCATTAGTAGCCATGGAATGCAAAAAATGACCTGTGAAACAATGCTTCCAGTAAAAGTACCGATACATAGTGCAGCTGTATAGACTGCAACATAAGAAACTATCGCATAAAGAAAGTATCGGTGAAATGGACTAAATGATTGATAATCAAAATGAATAGTTGTTCTATAAATAACATACATAAGAACCCAATTTATAAGTAACGAGCTCACAATACAAAAGGAACCAAAAATCCATTTAGATAAGAAAACATCTTTTCTTTTAAATGGCATTGTCATAAGTAGTGTATTAGATTGGTTGCTACGTTCCCATCCTATCAATAAGCAGGCTAAAGCAATGATAAGAACAGTTAACCAAAAACTATTACCTTCCCCTGGCGAAAAGGCATAAAAATAATAATAGTGTTTTCCTTTTTCTTGTAATTCGTAATACGCATCAAGTTGTCTCTGAGCACTTCTATAGTAGCCAAAAGATAAGAGATAAAGCGAACTAAAGAAGAATAGTAGTACAGCATATTTCCCGCGCTTCCAATTCCACATCCATAACGCCTTATGAAACATACCCATCCTCCTCAAGTGTCGTAACGAAGACATCTTCAAGTGACATTGTTAATTCTTCAATGAGTATAGGTTGCTCTTTATAAAACTTCTCAAGTGTTGTAGCCACATTTCCTTCGATTAAGATTGTATATACTTTTCCTGTTTGATTTAATATTTTAATATTGCTCAAGTTTTCTAGTTTTTGAGGTAGTGAACGTTCGTAAGCTACTTGTATTTTTGCAAATCGTGATTTTGCATCGTCTAGTGATGTAATAGAAGATATAGTATGGCCTTTTAATATAATGATTGTATCTGCAATTTGTTCCACTTCATCTAAATGGTGAGTTGAGATGAAAATCGTAATCTCTTTTTCTGCAACCTCTCCAACGAGAAACTGTAAAATCTGCCTTTTCACGATAGGATCAAGTCCGTTTGTCGGTTCATCTAAAATGATATATTCTGCTTTTGTAGAAACAGCTAAAATAATCGCAAGTAGTGCTTTCATTCCTTTTGAATAACTACGAATTCGTTTGTTTGGTAAGTTAAAACGTTCTAACAGTTCATAGAAATAGGCTTCATCAAATGCGGTGTAAACAGCTTTATAAAACTTTACAATTTCTTTTACTGTATATCCGTTCAGTATGTTAGTAGAATCCGGGACATATACGATTTTTTGCTTTATTTCAGGACACTGATGAATGTTTGTATCTTCATATGTAACAGTCCCTGCATCAGGGTCTAAAATGCCGACCATCGTTCGTAATAAAGTTGTTTTCCCCGCACCGTTTCTTCCGAGTAATCCGATGATACTCCCTCTTTGCAATGTGAAAGAAACATCATCTAAAATCGTTTGATTATCAATCGTTTTCTTCAAGTTTGTTACTTTCAACATCTGCATTTCCTCCAATCTCTTTATAGTATGAATCTATCCAATCATGAATTTTATCTTTCGTAACACCAAGATAAGAGGCTTCTAATAGTAATTGATGAAATTGCTTTTCAACCATAGCGATTTTCCTTTCGTCTAATGTTGGGGTAATCGATTGGGATACAAATGTTCCTTTTCCTCGTAATGTTTCAATAATCCCTTGTCGTTCTAACTCTTGATACGCTTTACTCACTGTATTTGGATTGATAACGAGTAAAGAAGCGAGTTCGCGTACAGAAGGAAGCTTGTCACTTGGAGCTAACATGTTTTTTAATACGAGTTCTTTTATATTCTGAACAATTTGTTCCCATATCGGAGTGTTGCTTCTTGGATCAAGTTGAATATGCAAGAGCAATGTCTCCTTTCTAGCATGTATTAGGTGTACTACTCCATGTAATACACTTAATACAATATAGGCAATGAATATATTTGTCAACCGAAAATATTAGAAAAATATGGTATTAAAAAATAATAAATTGGAAAAAATAGGTCTGATATAGAATGGAGGGTTAGTCATGAAGCGAGTTTTTGGAATACTTGTTTGTTTCATGTTATTGCTTTCTGGTACTTCAGTTAGTTTTGCACAATCTGAGAAGACGAAGCAGGAGAAAACAGAAGAAACAACGCCTAAGTTAGCAGAACAAGCATCATCAGCAATTGTAATTGAACAAGATACAGGTAAAGTTTTGTTTGATAAAAATCCAAATGAGAAGTTACCACCTGCTAGTATGACGAAGATTATGACAATGCTATTAATTATGGAACAAGTTGAAAAAGGAAAACTAAAACTGACCGATAAAGTTAGAGCGAGTGAACATGCAGCTTCAATGGGTGGATCACAAATCTTTTTAGAGCCTGGAGAAGAGATGACTGTAAATGAAATGCTAAAGGGTATTGCCATTGCATCAGGGAATGATGCATCTGTTGCAGTAGCGGAGCATATCGCTGGTTCAGAAGAAGGTTTTGTAAATATGATGAACAAAAAAGCAAAAGATTTAGGATTGAAAAACACTCATTTTCAAAATCCGACAGGTCTTCCGGCTAAAGACCATTATTCCACAGCAAATGATATGGCTATCATGGCGAAAGAATTGATGAAGTATCCACTTATTCGCAAATACACAGGTAAATACGAAGACTATTTACGTGAAGATACGGATAAGAAGTTTTGGCTCGTTAATACGAATAAGTTAGTGCGTTTTTATCCTGGAGTAGATGGTGTGAAAACGGGCTTTACGACAGAAGCAAAATATTGTTTAACAGCATCGGCTGAAAAGAATGGGATGCGCGTTATTTCAGTTGTTATGGGGGCACCTACATCGAAAGAACGGAACAATCAAGTAACAAAGCTTCTTGACTACGCATTTGGTCAATATATGACAAAGAAATTGTATACACGAGGCGAAAAAATTAAGACTGTCCAAGTAGGGAAAGGGAAAAAAGAAAAAGTAGATTTAATTGCGTCAGACAATGTGTCTCTTCTTATGAAGAAGGGCGAAAATATGGACAAAGTAAAGCAAGAAGTAATTGCTGAAAAGAAAGTGAAAGCGCCGATTAAAAAAGGTGACGCACTTGGTACACTTGTTATTAAAAAAGATAAAGATGTTTTATTAAAACAAACAATTGTAGCAAAAGAAGATGTTGCAGCAGCGAGCTGGTGGGAGTTATTTAAAAGAAGTTTTGGGATGTTTTCAACATCAAAATAGCGGCAAACATTTTGCCGCTTTTCTATTCGTATGTAAGTAAATAATTGCTGAATGGTTTCACTTTATGACGAAATAGTTCTTCTTTTGTCGGTAGGAAGGATTCTAATGTTGTATCACGAAAATCTTTATGTATGTAAATGAGTAAAGTTTGAGCATAAGGAGGAAATCGTGTGAGTCTTTCCATGCAATTAGAAGTAAAACGTGACGTCCTATGTGTGAGACTAGCGGGTGAATTAGATCATCATACTGCTGAAGAGTTGCGAACGAAAGTAACAGATATGATTGAAACACATGGTGTTCATCATATTGTTTTGAGCCTAGAGAACTTATCGTTTATGGATAGTTCTGGTTTAGGTGTTATATTAGGCCGATATAAGCATGTAAAGGGATTAGGTGGAGAAATGGTTGTTTGTGCAATTTCACCGCCTGTTAAACGTTTATTTGAAATGTCGGGCTTATTTAAAATCGTTCGCTTAGAAGAAAGTGAAGCGCATGCGCTCGCGACGTTGGGGGTGGCATAAATGAGAAATGAAATGAACCTTCAATTTTCAGCATTAAGTCAAAATGAATCGTTTGCTCGCGTTACAGTAGCTGCTTTCATTGCGCAACTTGACCCAACGATGGAAGAACTTACGGAGATTAAAACAGTTGTGTCAGAAGCAGTTACGAATGCAATTATTCATGGGTACGAAGGAAATGCAGAAGGTGTTGTTTATATTTCTGTAATTTTGGAAGAAGCAATGGTGAAACTCACGATTCGAGATGAAGGGATTGGCATCTTTGATTTAGATGAAGCGAGACAACCCCTTTTTACAACTAAACCTGAATTAGAGCGTTCCGGAATGGGATTTACTATCATGGAAAATTTTATGGATGAAGTAGAAGTTATTTCAAACGAATCTTTCGGGACAACAATCCATTTGACAAAATACTTATCAAATAGTAACGCTCTATGCAATTAAGGAGAATAGCCTATGGACATAGAGGTCAAAAATGAGAAGAAGAAACCTCAGTTAAAGGACCACGAGCTAAAAGCGTTAATTCAAAAAAGTCAAGATGGAGATCAACAAGCAAGAGATACAATCGTTCAAAGTAATATGCGTCTCGTATGGTCGGTTGTGCAGCGTTTTCTTAATCGTGGATACGAACCAGACGATTTATTTCAAATTGGATGTATTGGGCTCTTAAAATCGGTAGATAAATTTGATTTATCTTTCGACGTGAAATTTTCAACATATGCAGTTCCAATGATTATTGGCGAAATACAGCGATTTTTACGTGATGATGGATCAGTGAAAGTAAGTAGGTCTTTAAAAGAAACAGGAAACAAAATTCGAAAGATGAGAGACGAGCTTTCGAAAGAATTTGGAAGGGCTCCAACGATTAATGAAGTAGCTGAAGCGTTGGAACTAACGCCAGAGGAAGTGGTTCTGGCGCAAGAAGCGAGTCGTGCCCCTTCATCCATACATGAAACGGTGTATGAAAACGATGGAGATCCAATCACTATTTTAGATCAAATTGCAGATCAATCAGAAACAAAATGGTTTGATAAAATTGCTTTAAAAGAAGCAATTAGAGAATTAGATGACCGAGAACGTTTAATTGTGTATTTACGCTACTATAAAGATCAAACGCAATCAGAAGTAGCGGAACGAATAGGCATTTCGCAAGTACAAGTTTCAAGACTTGAAAAGAAAATATTAAAACAGATGAAAGATCGAATAGATGAATAGCTATCTATTCGATCTTTTTTTATGAATTTAATAGGAGGGGATTGTAAACTTTCGTAAAAATTAACAGAATTTATTGATAATTTAGTAAATTTAAAATATAATCCAAGTATGAACTTGTCACAAAGGGGGAAGGGAATATGGAAACGAGGCAACAATGGGGAACGAGGGCTGGATTTATTTTCGCAGCGGTCGGCTCTGCCGTTGGATTAGGAAACATATGGCGTTTTCCTTATACAGCGTATGAAAATGGAGGAGGCGCATTTTTTTTACCGTACTTATTCGCATTATTAACGACAGGTATTTCATTATTGGCGTTTGAATTTGCTCTTGGGCATCGCCATCGTGGTTCAGCACCACTTACATTTTTCCGTATTCATCCGCGTGCTGAATTTATTGGATGGTGGCAAATGTGTGTAACGTTTATCGTTTCAACATATTATGCAGTAATTATTGCTTGGTCTATTTCCTATACATATTTTTCAATTACTGGTGCATGGGGGGAAGACACGGAATCATTTTTATTTAAAGAATATTTACAGGTTGCAGATAAGCCAGGACAATTTGGAGGGCTTGTACCAGAAGTATTAATCCCGTTAGCTCTTGTTTGGATTATTGTGCTTGGTGTTGCATTCAAAGGAGTTAAAAAAGGAATCGAAGTCGTTAACCGCATTTTCATTCCTTTACTAGTTGTTATGTTCCTTATTATCGTAGTTCGTGCAGTGACGATGGAAGGTGCGATGCAAGGGTTAGATGCATTCTTCAAACCAGATTGGAGTCGTATTTTTGATGGGAAAGTATGGCTTGCAGCTTATGGCCAAATTTTCTTTAGCTTATCTTTAGCATTTGGAATTATGATTACGTATTCTAGTTATTTACCAAAAAACTCAGATACAACAAATAATGCTTTTATTACAGGATTTGCAAACTCAGGATTTGAATTATTAGCAGGGATTGGGGTTTTTGCAGCTCTTGGATTTATGGCAAATAATATGGGAGTACCGGTTGATAAAGTAGCGAGTGCTGGTGTAGGACTTGCGTTCGTAGTATTCCCGCAAATTATTAATGAATTACCGATGTCACCATTATTTGGCGTATTATTCTTCTTATCGTTAACAGTAGCCGGAATTACATCACTTATTTCACTTGCAGAAGTATGTTTTGCTGCTGTATCTGAAAAGTTCAGCCTAAGCCGCCAAAAAACAATTGGAATTATGGGGACGCTTCTCGTACTAGTTTCTCTTGTTTTTGCAACACGTGGCGGGCTTATGTTCCTAGATGTTGTTGATTACTTCGCTAATAACTTTGGATTAATCACAATTGCATTAGTGGAAGTAGTTACGATAGGGCTCATTCTACGCCGTTTACCAGTTTATCAAAACCACGCAAACTTCGTATCTGATATAAAGTTAGGGACGTTTTGGAGAGTGAGTTTACTCGTTATTACCCCGCTTATGTTAGGGTACATGTTAATTGATGGCACAATCCAAAATATTAAAAAGAACTACGGAGACTATCCAACGGAGTTTGTCGTAACATATGGTTGGTCAATTGCAGCAGCGTTCCTTATCGTTGCACTAATCATTAGTCTAAAGAAATGGAATGCACAAATACATTCAGATTCTGCTAAGCTTGAAAAAGAATGGAAAGATCGAGGTGTTTCATAATGAGTGGATCAGCGATTATGATGATGGTGATTGGTATAGTAGTCATTTGGGGAGGACTCGCATTAAGTATTGCAAATTTATTTAAGAAAAAGGCATAAACTAAAAAACATCTGTACCGAAATGGTACAGATGTTTTTTTATGAAAAAATTGTATTAGAAAAAAATTCAATAACCATACTACAACTACGAGGAAGAGTGAAGAGGTGAATGAAAATTGGAACAAACAATTTATATCAAAATGCGTAATCGATTAAAAGTTTCTCCTACGTATGAAGTAAAGCTGGGTGATGTTGCTCAACTTGCTGGAGATGCTCTGGTAGTTCAGTCGTTACAGGATGAGGTAGTTTACAAAATAACAGCGCATGATAAGACGCATGTTGTAATTGATGTTATGAAAATTATTGAGATTATTCAACAAAAAGCGGCCCATATACAAATTAATTTACTTGGTTCTGGACAAACTCTTGTTGAAATTATATATGAAAAAAAGAAAGTACATCCGATTTTCTTCGGACTTGTATGGTTGTTACTTTTCATTGGAGCAGCCCTTGCGATCATTTATTTCCATGAAGATGTAAGTATGCAACAAGTACATCAGCGGTTATATTACATGATTACGGGAGAATTTAAGGCGCAACCACTTCTATTTCAAATTCCTTATTCATTAGGTCTTGGGTTAGGTATGGTCTTATTTTTTAATCATGTATTTCAAAAGCGAATTAATGAAGAGCCGAGCCCGTTAGAAGTTGAGATGTTCCAATATCAGCAGTCACTGGATCAATATGTAATTGTCCATGAAAACAAGGATAATATGAAACAACTTACCGATGATTGAGTCTGGGCTTGTTATTTTAATTGGTTTAGCGGGAGGAATTGCAGTAGGTAGCGGATATGTCGCATTTTTAGCTGTACTTGGAATAATCCCCCGCTTAGCTCAATTAACGAGAAGTGGAAAGCATATTCAATATTTTGAGTGGGCGGTTATTGCAGGTACGTTAACAGGGGCTTGGTGTAGCTTGAAAAATGTTACATTTCAAACATCGCAATATTGGCTTGTTATATTAGGTATATTTTGTGGCACATTCATTGGAATGCTTGCGGCCGCATTAACAGAAGTTTTAAATGTTTTACCTATTTTAGCGAAACGAGTAGGGGTAGAAGGGAAAATCGTTGTTTTACTCGTTGCTCTTGTACTTGGAAAAGTAATAGGCTCGTTGTTTCACTGGATTTATTTCGTAAAGTAGGAGGCAATATATAAATGACAGGGCGAAAACTAAAGGATGATTACATAAATAAAGTGAAGGAGTACCATCCAAAACCAAACTATTTCATAAATTGTGTTAAGGCATTTCTTGTAGGCGGATTCATTTGTACTGTCGGAGAAGTATTGATGAAATTTTATATAAATTATTTTCATTTCAGTGAACAAGAGGCAGGAAATCCGACAGTTGCAACTCTTGTATTATTATCAGCGATTTTAACGGGTTGTGGTGTATATGATAAAATCGGTCAATTTGCTGGAGCAGGATCAGCCGTACCTGTTACAGGATTTGCGAATTCTATGGCGAGCGCTGCGCTAGAACATAAGAGTGAAGGAATTGTGCTTGGGGTTGCTACAAATATGTTTAAGCTTGCAGGAAGTGTTATCGTTTTTGGGGTCGTTGGTGCATACATTATTGGGTTAATAAGATATACATTTCAAATTTTGATGTCCTAAAGGAGGGGCTAGTATGAGGTTGACAGGAAAACAAACGTGGGTATTTCAAAATGATATTTATGTGAATGCAACCGGTACTGCCGTTGGTCCAAAAGAAGCTGAAGGACCTCTTGGAAAGGATTTTGATATTTCATATGATGATTTACATTGCGGAGAGGAAAACTGGGAACTTGCTGAACGAAGATTAATGTCAGATTCTATTCAACAAGTTGTACAAAAAGGAAATGTAGAAACATCACAAATTGATTTCTTTTTAGCGGGCGATTTATTAAATCAAACAGTGACAGCAAATTACGTTGCGCGTAAGTGGGGGATTCCTTTTTTAGGGATGTTTAGTGCTTGTGCGACTTCGATGGAGACTTTAGCGGTTGGATCAGCCTTTATAGATGGTGGATTTGCAAATCGTGTCTTAGCGACAGTAAGTAGTCATAATGCAACGGCTGAAAGACAGTTTCGTTATCCAACAGAGTATGGGGGACAAAAACCGGGAACCGCAAATTCCACTGTTACAGGTGCAGGATCTATATTAATTAGTAAAGAAAAAAGTGCCATTAAAATTACGGCAGCTACGATTGGAAAAGTGCAAGACTTAGGAATTGCGAATCCTTTAGATATGGGATCGGCGATGGCGCCGGCTGCTGCTCATACAATTCAACAACATTTTGAAGATTTGAAGAGAAGTGCAGCTGATTATGATTTGATTGTTACCGGTGATTTATCAGCTGTTGGGACACCAATTGCGAAACAGCTTTTACTGGAAGAAGGTTATGATATTGGGCATATATATAATGATTGCGGATTAATGATATATGATTCCGGTCAAGAAGAAGTATTTGCAGGTGGTAGTGGCTGTGCTTGTTCAGCTGTTGTCACATATGGTCATTTATTAAGTGAGATGCAAAAAGGGAATTTACAACGGATTTTTGTCGTTGCTACTGGTGCGTTATTAAGCCCGATGATGATGCAGCAGAAAGAAACAATTCCAACAATTGCACATGGTGTCGTATTTGAGAGAGTGAAGGGAGAGTGAATTGTGGATTTTATATATGCATTTCTTGTAGGAGGCGCTATTTGTGTAATTGGACAAGTATTGTTAGATTTCGCAAAGTTAACACCAGCCCATTTAATGGCTACCTTTGTAGTCGTAGGAGCAGTTTTAGATGGATTCGGGCTGTACGATAAGCTTATAAAGTTTGCTGGTGCTGGTGCGACAGTTCCTATTACAAGTTTTGGACATTCACTATTACATGGGGCAATGCATGCGGCAGAAAAACACGGATATATAGGGATTGGTATGGGTATGTTTAATTTAACGTCTGCAGGAATTTCTGCAGCGATATTATTTTCATTTTTTGTAGCACTTATATGTAAACCGAAAGGATAAATCAAATGAGACGAAGGGTTGTTTTGGTCACAGATGGAGATGAATATGCAAAGCGAACAATTGAGCTTTTAACGAAGGAATTTGGGGGAAGGTGTATTTCAGCATCACAAAGTAATCCAACCAAATTGACAGGGAAGAAAGTTGTTGAGCTTATTATGCAAACGCCATATGACCCTGTATTTGTCATGTTTGATGACAGCGGATTTATTGGAGAAGGATCTGGTGAAAAAGCTTTAAAATATGTAGCCACGCATAAACAAATTGATGTACTGGGGATTTTGGCAGTAGCGTCTAATACACATCATTGGGAATGGGCACGTGTAGATGTAAGTGTAGATCGAAATGGGAATTTAACCGAATACGGCGTTGACAAATTTGGACTTCCAGATGGTGAAGTTGGCAGAATTAGTGGAGATACAATTTATTGTTTGGATGACTTGAATGTTCCTGTCATTGTTGGTGTCGGTGACATTGGTAAGATGTGTGGAAATGATGAATGGGAGAGAGGGTCACCTATTACTAGAAAAGCGATTCAATTAATTTTGGAAAGGAGTGGTTTTTATGACGAAGCCTAAAAAGGTAGAAATCCCTATTTCATCTTTCATAAGTGATAATGAAAATTACTTAAAGCAAACAGCTGGACTGGGTATTACATACGATGTTGGTATTCGTAAATTTCAAATTTTAAATAAAGAAATTGGTGTGTTATTTGTAAACGGACTTTGTGATACAAATTATATTATCCCTATTTTAGAAGAAGCGGTGGATACGAATGAAATAAGAGATGTAGAAGAAGATACAGTGAAGCTTTTAGAGAATCGTTTAATTCATCAACAAGTAAGTAAAGTGAAAACGATGGATGAGGTAATGCTTCAAGTATTATCAGGACTCATTATTATATTTGTGGAAGGAGAAACGGAAGCTTTTGCGATAGATGTTCGTAGTTATCCAGGACGAACACCAACAGAACCAGATACAGAAAAGGTAGTACGTGGTGCAAGGGATGGATTTGTTGAAAATATCGTTGTAAATACAGCATTAATTCGTAGAAGGATACGTGACCCACGTCTTCGAAATGAAATGATTCGAGTAGGAGATCGATCACAAACGGATATTTGTATTACATATGTACAAGATGTTGCAAATCCGGATTTAGTTAAGATTATAAAACAAGAATTAAATAACATTGAAGTAGACGGGATTACGATGGCGGATAAAACGATAGAGGAATTTGTAGTTAAACAAGGCTATAATCCCTTCCCGCTTATTCGATACACAGAAAGACCAGATGTAGCGGCAAATCATCTACTAGAAGGACACGTGCTAGTACTTGTTGATACATCACCGAGTGCTATGATTACTCCAACAACATATTTTCATCATTTACAGCATGCAGAAGAGTTTAGACAAAATCCAGCTGTAGGTACATTTTTACGTTGGGTACGTTTTTTAGGTGTTATATTTTCGCTGTTCTTATTACCATTTTGGTTAGTTTTTGTATTTGATCCAACTCTTTTACCAGAAAGTCTTGCTTTCATTGGACCAAACAAGATGACGCACTTACCAATTTTATTACAAATTTTGATGGCTGAAATTGGACTTGAATTTTTAAGGATGGCTGCCATTCATACACCGACATCATTATCATCTGCAGCAGGATTAATTTCTGCCATATTAATTGGTCAAATTGCAATTGATGTAGGTTTGTTTGTACCAGAAGTAATTTTATACGTAGCAGTTTCTATGATTGGAGCATATGCAACACCGAGTTATGAACTAGGGCTTGGGAATAAAGTCGGAAAGCTATTCGTCATTATTTTGACAGGTATATTTCATGAAATGGGATTCGTAGTCGGAATGACGATATTGATTTTATTTTTAACGTCTATAAAAAGTCTGCAAACACCGTATTTATGGCCGTTTTTACCATTTGATTGGGGGGCATTAACAAAAATTCTACTCCGTCCAACGATGTCTAGTTTAAAAGTGCGCCCAAGTATTGTAAGACCTCAAAATGTAAGAAGGCAAAAATAAGCAGGATTAATCCTGCTTATTTTTTTATCGAAAATTTATTGTTTTTTAACAAAAATCAAACATTTTTTGTGTACACTTAGAGTAGATATTGTGTATGGAAGGGGAAGAGGACATGATTAAATTATTTGTAAGTGATTTAGATGACACGCTCGTTTACGATGTGAATCATATGCAAAAAGAAGATGAACGTGCACTTTGTTGGTTAGCTGAAAAAGGGACAAAGATTTGTTTTGCCTCTGGCCGCTTTACTCATCGAATTGATGAAGTCGTAAATAGGTTTGCATTCCCGTATTACACAACTAGTTTAAATGGAGCGACGATGTTACTGCCGGATGGAAAAATATTTCATGAATCAAGCTTTGAAGATGGGATTGCCCAGGAAATATATCGATATATCCATAAAAAGGGACTAGCAGATATTGTTTGTGCAAATGAGCAACGGTATACAAAAAGAAAGAATGAACATCATCATACTTTTGAAACGTATATGGGCGTACATATTGCTGAGATAGAAGCATTAGAAGAGGAATTTGGTAAGACTGTACATCCTGCGAAATTGTTTGTTTTTGGGGAAGAAGAGACGGTTGTAGCGTTAAATCAAGAGTTACGAGATACATTTCAGAGCGAAGCAGAAGTTTTTATGTCTGGTAAACGCTATGTTGACATTATGCCAAGGGGAGTAAGTAAAGGGAGTGCTTTAAGGCGACTAATGGAACATTTGCAAATTGAAGCAAATGAAGTCGCATGTATTGGAGATTCTTTCAATGATATTTCTATGTTTGAAGTAACCCCGCATTCATTTACTCTTCATCATGCTCATCCATATGTGAAGGAGAAGGCGAATCATGTTGTTCGGTCGGTAGAAGAAGCTATTATGAAATTGCCGTTACTTGTATAAAAAAAGAAGCTCGTCAGTGACGAGCTTCTTTTTTACTTGAATAACGATTTAACAAAATCAATGATACTTGAGAAGAAATCTTTTACTTTATCTAGGAAACTTTGCCCTTCTTCAGATCCTAAAAAGGCAGAAACGTGTTCTTTTGCTTTATTTAACTGACTGCCAACTTGATTCCAATCGATATTAAGATTTTTCATCTTATCAAATAACGCTACTAAGTTATCTAACTGTTCATCCGTTAATGTAATACCAAGTTGATCAGCAATTTTTTTAATTAATGAACGTAAATCTTCAGTCGTTTGTGGCTGCTCTTTTGCAATCTCTTCTTTAATTTTTGCAACAAGTTGAACTGCTTTTTCTTCACCAATTTTATCGCCGAGCTGGGCTGTTTGCACCATTTCTTCATTAGCTACTTTTTTTACTTCTTCAGGAATTGCTTTGTTCGATGTTGTTTCATAGGCCTTCATTAAACCTGTTAAAGCAGCAGTTCCTGAAACTTTAAATGGTGCGGTGATTTGAATCTCCGCATCTTTCACACCCGCTGTAATAAGTGCGTTTGTGTACATTGCATCTGTTATCGAATTAATGTTTTTTGAACGTACAATAAGACCAGATCCTGGTTTTGTGTATGTAATCATAGAAGAGGAAATTGCTCTCGTGCCAATTTGTGCTTTTGGAACAATGCCTTCTAGAAATTTATGTTCTTCCGCATTAGATACAGTAATGATCGTAGCATCTTTCGGTGCTTTCATTTCTTTTAACAGATCTTGCTTTTGCTGTTCGGATAAGTTCTCTCCTAGTGTAACAATTGATTCTCCCTCGATGATGTCTGCAAACGAAGCTGTTGGCATCATAAATACCGTTACAGCTAATAGCAGAGCTAGTAATTTCGTTTTCACGAAAAATCGCTCCCTTTCTCTTTCTAAAATTTTCGGGCAACACAGTTATTATAGTATATTTTTTTTATTTGTCACCTAGCTTTTTCCACATTTCAAAAAAGAAGTATGTAGATTGTCGGATTCTTTTTGTTTCTAGTCATGAATGTGGTAATATAGTGCTGAGATAGTTGAAAGGAGACATATACGTATGAAAACTTTAGGATACATATTAATGGAAAACGGTGAAAAAATCGACTTGGAATTTTTCCCAGAAGAAGCACCGAAAACAGTAGAAAACTTTAAAAAATTAGCAGAGCAAGGATTTTATGATGGTGTGTCATTCCACCGTGTTATTCCTGGCTTCGTAAGCCAAGGTGGAGACCCAACAGGAACAGGTGCAGGTGGCCCAGGTTACTCTATCGCATGTGAAACTGATGGAAATCCTCATAGACACCTTGTAGGATCACTTTCTATGGCTCATGCTGGCCGTAACACAGGCGGTAGCCAATTCTTTATCGTTCATGAGCCACAGCCACATTTAGATGGTGTGCATACTGTGTTCGGTAAAGCAACAAGCGGTATTGAAACAGTATTAAACATGCGTCAAGGTGATGTAATGAAAGAAGTTAAAGTTTGGGAAGAATAAGTTAATGAGAAAAGAGAGCAATTGCTCTCTTTTTTGTTTTTTTAATAGGAATGGGTATTCCGTTTACAGTACATGATACAAGTAGTATTGTAATTGTGGTGAAAATATGTCGCTTATGAGAACAAAATTTTAACAAATTACATAGAATACATTAGGTTACGTGTTTCAATAAATATTTTTTATTAAATTAATTTTGCTAGAATTCATTTGCTCTAAGGTGATGAATATTGAAGTGATAATGAGCAGTGGATGTTTCTTTTAACTTTCATATAACAGCATTTCTTCTTTTATCTACTTAGAAAAAATAGTACTGAAACATATATTTGACTTTCTTCTTTTCGCTTTGTATGATTATCAAGTTGTTTTAAGCCCTTCTCACTCTGTTGAAAATATTGTAAAATGAATGTGATATGAAAAGAGTGGTTGAGGGGATTAATAGTTTGTAACTTTTGTAAGAAGGGATAAGGGTTATGTTAATTCGTTTTAAAAAAAGTTATGAAAAGATTGCAATGGGGCTTCTTTCGTTTATGCCAACTGAAAAAGATGTGAAAACATTACAATTGACTATGAAAGAGTATGAAGCAAAAGATGATTGGCAATTGTATTTGTGGAAACAAAATGAAGATTTTGTTGGGATAATGGGGATTGTAAAAAAAGAGAATCAAGTTTTGGAAATTCAGCATTTGAGTGTGAACCCGTCTCACCGTCATATGGGTATTGGGACGAAGATGGTTCAAGAGTTAAAGAGTAAATTTCTTGAGTTTACAATTTGCGGAAATGAGCAAACAGCAAGTTTTTGCAAAAAGTGTAAAGGGCTTGAACAAAATATACATTCGTGAAAGCAGAGATAAGTAGTTTATTATCTCTGCTTTCTTTTTTGTAATTGTTCGTTTCGTTCAGCGATGACTTCTGTTCGATCACGTAATGTGTGTTTATGTATTATATATTCATTAGAAGTAGCATTTACGTCTTTCCAAGGGAGGTTTTGTTTCTGGCATAATTCTATGCAGTAATTTTCTAATGCTGTATCTGATAATGGTAAAAATAACGGTGTAAAATCTTCTTCTCTCTGTATAGATTGTAATCTATCCTCGAGTAAGAATAGAAGTTGTGTCTGATTTATTCCTAAACGTAGTAAAGGTGCACTGTTTTTTTCTAAAATCGTTATGGCGCTTTTCATCATCTTCTCTGCGCCATTCCAGTTAAAGCGTCTTTGATGGTATAAAGAAACTGCAATTTGAATAAGACCGACTAAATAATTATCACGATTTCCTCTCGGTTTTGTTTTCCAATATTCTTCCAGTATTTCGTGGCATTCAAAATAATCATAATCTCCATGAAAATGAATTAAAAATTGTATGTATTCGGTAGGATACATTTTCTTCACCCCTGTTTAACGGTTATAAATACAAGTGTATCATAGAAATATGAACAATAAACGACTAGGGAATTTTCCCTAGCCGTTTATTGTTCATATTAGCAGAAGCAAGCTGCCCCTACAATAATTAGTAAAATAAACAATACAACAAGTAATGCGAACCCACCGCTAAAACCGCAATCAACGTGACCCATAGTTTTTTGACCTCCTACATTGTTCTTACTACACTGTTATCATATGAAGTGGTGGGCATGATGGCATAGGCATCGGTCTATTTTTAATTAAATTTCTTAAAAAGGTTGGATAGAACATGAGTATGCTCTATACTTATGTTGTTATAGAAAAAATGTGGTGGGATGCTTTGTGCAGTATAATTTTAAAGTAGAGGCTTTTGAAGGGCCTTTAGATTTATTGTTACATTTAATACATCGTTATGAAATTGACATATATAATATTCCTGTAGCGGAAATTACAGAGCAATATTTATCTTATGTTCATACGATGAAAGAACTACAATTAGATGTTGCAAGTGAGTATTTAGTAATGGCTGCAACGTTATTACAAATTAAAAGTAAAATGTTGTTGCCCAAACATGAGGAAGATGTACTTGATAACGGTGATGACTTTATAGATGATCCTCGTCAAGAATTGATGGAGAGGTTAATTGAATATAAGAAATATAAGCAAGTTGCTACTGAGCTAAAAGAAAGAGAACAAGAAAGAGCACAGCTATATACACGTCCGCCAATTGATTTTACATCATTGCAACAAGAAGAGGAGACAAGCTTGCCTCTTGATGTTACGTTATATGATATGCTAGCGGCATTTCAAAAATTAATGCGCCGTAAAAAAGCAAAGACACCTGTAACAACACGTATTACTCGTCAAGAAATACCGATTGAACAGCGCATGACTGATATTTTAAAGCAGTTAGAAATACAAGGTGGTCGTCAAAGTTTTTATGATTTGTTTGTTGATGATGAACGAGAAATAATGGTTGTAACATTCTTAGCGGTACTTGAGCTTATGAAAAATCAACAAATCATAATCGAACAAGAACATAATTTTGATGAAATTTTCGTATCAAGCTCTACTAAATCTGCATAGAGTTAGTATGGAAAATGAGATAGAAATATTATACCTCATGCTAGGTTTGAATGTATCGTTTGGAACAAGAGAAAAAATATTGAACCGAACGCATTAATTGTGATTCGGTTTTTTGATGTGTATTTTTATAGAGAAAATAGGAGGAAGGAGCTCGTAAAATGGATAGAACAGAACAGAAATCAATCATTGAAGGGCTTTTATTTGTTTCTGGTGATGAAGGGATTTACCCAGAACAAATAGCGAAAGTCCTTGAAATTGAAGGAAATGAAGTAATCGATATTTTAGAAGAAATGCAAAAAGAATGTGAAGGTGCACACCGCGGTTTGCAAATTGTACAGTATGCAAAAGTATATCGTTTTGCTACAAAGAAAGAACATGCGTCGTACTATCAAAAACTAATAGATATCCCAACAGCTGCTTCACTCTCTCAGGCCGCTCTAGAAACGTTAGCGATTGTTGCATATCGTCAACCAATCACGAGAACTGAAATGGAAGAGATTAGAGGAGTAAAAACCGATAAAGCGTTACAAACGTTAGTTTCACACTTACTTATAAAAGAAATGGGAAGAGCAGAAGGGCCAGGGCGTCCTATTTTATATGGAACGACGAAAGAATTTTTGGATACGTTTGGATTGAAAACATTAGATGATTTACCTCCGCTTTCTGAAGAGAACGAACAAATGAATGAAGCGGATTTATTCTTCGGTTCTTTACAAGAGATATCGAAATAAAAGCTTAGCATTTTGCTAAGCTTTTTTTGTATATCAATTATATACCGTGCCATACTAATTGAAAAAAGGAGACGAGTTATGAGAAGTATGCGAAGTATTTTATTATTAATTTCTGTTTTGTTATGCTTTTCCTTAAATAGTGCATCGGCCAAAAGGTATATGATGTCTATTCATACCGCGTCTCCTTTACATATGCAACGGCAACATTTTGGTAAAATGAAAGTGAGTTTCTTAAAAGTTGGACAAGGTGATGCAACACTTATTACATTGCCAAATGGACAAACGATGTTAATTGATGGAGGACCTTATGAAGCTGGTGAGGTTATCATCCAAAAACTAATTGAAAAAGGAATTAATCATTTAGATGCTATCGTCAGTACTCATCCTGATATGGATCACATTGGAGGGCTCATTCCGATTGTAGAGCAAATGCCGGTATCACTTATATTAGATAGTGGAAAAACATATAGTTCTCTTACTTATCATACGTATCGAACTAATATAAAGAAAAGGGGAATCCCTTTCATTTCAGTAAAAGAGGGCCAACACATACCGCTAGATCCGCATGTTTCCATACAAGTATTAAACAACGGGAAGTCCAAAGATGAAAATAATGAATCTTCAATTGTATTAAAGATTCGGTATGGTAAGGCAGATTTTTTACTAATGGGTGATGCTGATGTGCGGACGGAAAATGAAATATTAAAGCAATTTGATGTACATGCAGATGTGTTAAAGGTGGGACATCATGGCTCATATACTTCAACAAGTGAAAGGTTTATAAAGAAGGTAGAACCACAGTTCGCGATTCTTTCATATGGGAGCAGAAATCCGTATGGACATCCGCATCAAAGTGTAGTGAGACGATTAAAACGACATGGTATAATGATGTATGGAACAAATAGACGTACAGTAGAAATGGAAACAGATGGCGAACATATTACAATAGAATCTAGCGGATTAATGCCATTACTGAAGTGATTCATACGATAGATGATATTGTTCCTTTTTGGAAAAAATGAATAACATATATTATAATTGCGAGAGACGTACTAAGCTTCCTTTTTGTTAAACAAAGAGGAAATTTCATTCGAATGTATAGACAACTACTCGTGCATATATTAAGATGGAATTAGGCGAATAAGGTAATAATAACAAGTAGGTATTTCATGGGAAAGGATCGATGAAAATGAAAACGCAAGTTGTCATCAATGCCAAAATTTATACAGGTCAAGAAGTAGTGGAAAACGGATTTATTCGTTACGCAGAAACAATTAAAGAAATTGGTTTGATGGCTCTATATGTATCACAAGAAAATGAAGCGGTTTTAGATGCGGCAGGGAAAATTGTGATTCCAGGTATGATTGATGTTCATATTCATGGTGGATACGATATTGATGCGATGGATGCAAATAGCGATGGGTTAGTAACTCTAGGTAAAGAAATGTTAAAAGAAGGAGTTACAACTTACTTCCCAACAACAATGACACAAGCTCCAGAAGCAATCGAAGCAGCACTACATGCTGCGAAGGAAGCGAAAGAAAAAGGAGCACATTTCGAATACATTCACTTAGAAGGACCGTATGTTTCAAAAAAACGTGCAGGTGCACAACCACTTGAACATATTGTTCCTGCGAATATTGAACAATTTAAACAATGGCAGGAAGCAAGCGGAAATTTAATTAAATTAGTAACATATGCACCTGAAGAAGAAGGTGCATTAGAGTTTGAGCAGTATCTTGCTGAAACTGGTGTTGTTGGCACAATGGGACATACCGATGCAATTGATGCGCAACTAAAAAATAGAAACATTACACATGCAACGCATTTATACAATCAAATGCGTGGATTACATCACCGTGAACCAGGAGTTGTGGGTCATGTGTTATTAAATCCAGATGTAATGGTTGAGGTAATTACAGATGGTATTCACATTCACCCCGATATGGTGAAATTAGCATATAAATTAAAAGGACCGAAAAAAGTAAGTGTTATTACTGACGCAATGCGTGCAAAAGGTCTTGAAAATGGATTATATGAGCTTGGCGGACAGCCAGTACATGTAAAAGATGGTAGTGCTCGATTAGAAGATGGAACATTAGCTGGTAGTATTCTAAAAATGGATCAAGCTTTCCGAAATGTAATTGAATTTACAGGTTGTTCAATCGAAGATGCAGTATTAATGACATCAGTGAACCAAGCAGAAGAGTTTGGATTAAATAATAAAGGTGCATTAGCGGTAGGAAAAGATGCAGACTTTGTTGTGATGAATGAAGATTTACATGTATATGATACGGTTCGTTTAGGAATTCATATGAAGGAAGGGAAGTAATTAAATGAATATTCTTGTTGTAAAAACTCCAGAAGAACTAGCAGAAGCAGGTTATAAATTAATTGAAGAAGTTGTAAAAACAAAAGAAAATCCAGTGTTAGGAATGGCTACAGGAAGCTCTCCATTAGGTATTTATGCAGAAATGCGAAAAAATAAACTTGATACAAGCCGTGTAACCACTGTAAACTTAGATGAGTACGTAAATTTACCACATGAAGATAAAAACAGCTATCACTATTTCATGCAAGAACAGTTGTTTGATCATCTTCCATTTAAACAAACTTATGTACCAAACGGGATGGCAAGTGATTTAGAGGAAGAGTGCAAACGTTACGAGGGCATTCTAGCTGCTAACCCAGTTGACCTACAGATTCTTGGAATCGGTGAAAACGGTCACATCGGATTTAACGAGCCAGGAACACCGTTTAATTCTCCAACAAACATTGTTGAATTAACAGAATCTACACGCCAAGCAAACCTTCGCTTCTTCGAAAAAGAAGAAGATGTGCCAACTCATGCGATTACAATGGGAATTGGAAGCATTATGAAAGCGAAACAAGTTCTACTTGTTGCTATGGGTTCTAAAAAGGCAGAAGCTCTTAAAGAATTATTGCAAGGTGAGTATAGTGAAGCGTGTCCTGCTACAGTTTTACAACGTCATCCGAATGTAACCGTAATTGCTGATCAAGAAGCTCTATCTTTATGCAGTGAGGCGATTGCTGATGAACATCGACAAGTATTCACCATTTCCGATCTATTATCAGATTCAAGAGTGGGTGAAACAGCTAATTGAGGACGGCGAATGGAAGCCGGGAGATAAAATCCCATCTGAGAATGAACTTTGCGATAAGTTCGAAGTGAGTCGTATGACAATCAGACAGGCGATTAATAATTTAGTGGAACAAGGTTATTTATATCGAAAGCGTGGAATCGGTACGTTTGTCCAACTTCCGAAAGTGGAACAAAAATTGCAAGGAATGACGGGATTCACAGAAGATATGATTTCTCGTGGGATGAACCCAAGTAGTCAATTACTTAGTTTCCGCCTAGTTCCAGCTACTGCGAAAATAGCAGACCGGTTGAGAATACAGGAGGGAGAGTCGGTTTATGAAGTGAGGCGTATTCGCTTAGCTGATGATGAACCGATTGCTTTTGAGACGACATATTTGTCGCCAGCTCTTGTAAAAGATATTAACGAAGAAATATTGCAACAATCTTTATATGAACATTTAGAGAAAAAACTGGGCTTTAAACTTGTTAGCGCTACTCAATCAATTGAAGCTTCAATTGCAACGGATAATGAAGCTGAACATCTGCATATTCCTAAAAAGGCGCCAGTGCTTGTAATGCGTCAATGGTCATATTCAGAAGGGGAAGTACCGTTAGAGTATGTGAAATGTATTTATCGCGGGGATCGTTATAAGTTTATTACAAACATCGCACGTAACAAATAATATATTTCAGTTTGTGAAGTACAGTAAATGTCAAATTGTTTAACATGTAAAGAAAAAATACGACTCATCCTTAAAAGGAGTGAGTCGTATTTTTATTATGAGCAATTACGTGGTTAACAGCATCTTTAACCGTATTTACTACATAATGAGCGTGTTCTTTTACTGCGTCATCTGCTTGCGACATAGCAAAACTGTGAGGAGTTAAAGAAAACATTGGAATATCATTATAAGAATCCCCTATGCAAGCAATTTCCTCTGGTTGTATTTGAAACTCTTTTAATAAAACAGAAATAGCAGAACCTTTACTAATATTCGGTGGCATTACATCTAAACATTGTTCTGCTGAAATGAAAGTACTAACTTTTCCGTGGAACTTTTCATCAATTTTTTTCTGAAGGAGTTGTAAGCTCTCCTTTGTTCCACCGACAGAGATTTTATTTGGAAAAATTGTATCATCTATTTTCTGTAATAAATTTGGTTCTTCAACAGAAGTCATTGTTACTTGTTGTTCCAGTTCGTGAATAAAAGGTGTTTTTTCTTCAATATAGTAATTATGTTCATCACTTACATAACGAAAATAAGGCTCTTCATTCGTCATATCTAACAATTCAGGAAGAATGCTGGAATCAAAAGTTGCAGATAAGAGTTGCTTATTTTCATCTGTATATACGAAAACACCATTAACACTAATACGATGGAAATTTGTAGTTACAGCTTTCATTAAGTCTGCGATTTCATTATCAAGTCGTCCAGAGGCGAAACAAAGAATAACATTTTGCTCAGCAAGACTGCGCAGTGCCGCAACATCCTGCTCATCAATGAGACCTCCGTGTTGCATCATTGTACCATCGATATCACTTACAAACATTTTAATCATATTGTTATCTCCTTTCTATGTACAGTTGCTCTTACATTATACGCATCATATATAAACATGTCTAAAAAATGAATTTTTATGAAATGGTAGATGTTTTACATTGACGACAAATAAGAATGTTCTGTAACATAAAAGCAGGCTATTTAAGTACGAGGGTGGTGTTATATGAGTAATTATCTAGAAATTAAAAAAGTTTTAAATAATAATGTCATCATTGCTAGCCATCCTGAACACGAGGAAGTAGTAGTGATTGGTAAAGGGATTGGATTTGGAAAGAAAGCGAAAGATGTATTGGAGCAAGAACAAATTGAAAAAATGTTTGTTTTAAAAAATGAACGTGATCGTGAACAATACAAACTGTTAGTGCCGCATGTGAGCGAAAAATTAATTGAATTAATGAATGATATTATGTTCTATATTCAAGAAAAAGCAAAATCACCATTGAATGAACATATTCATATCGCTTTAACAGATCATATTTCTTTTGCAATTAAGCGATTAAAACAAGGACTTACAATTGATAATCCTTTTTTAGTTGAAACGAAAATGCTCTATCCAGAAGAATATGAAATTGCTGAAGGTGTCGTAGATCTTTTAAATTCTCGTTTGCAAATTACATTGCCAGAGGGAGAAGTTGGTTTTATTGCACTCCATATTTACAGTTCACTTACAAATTCAGATCTATCTTCAGTTAATCAAAACTCCCGTCTCATTGCACAGCTTGTATCTTTAATTGAGACAAACTTACAAATTACATTAGACCAAGAAAGTATCCACTATTTACGCCTTATCCGTCATTTGCAATATGCTATTGAACGGGTGAAAAAAGGGGAGAAAGTAGAGGAATCGCAAAGTTTTGCTGAGTTATTAAAGGCGGAATATCCTGTCTGCTATAATTTAGCTTGGAAGCTAGTTAAGGTCATGCAAAAAGAATTACAACTTCCTGTTTATGAAGCAGAGAGCATATATTTAACGATGCACCTGCAGCGCTTAGTGAAAGCAGAGCATGTGTAAAAAGACATATATTTTTGTCTAAAATGAAAACGTTAAAAAAAATCATTGAATCGCTTACAATAGTTATGTATAATAACTATTGCAAAGTTATACAAATTTCGACAAACACATTAAGGTAAATAACGAAAACGTTTGCCTTAATTATAGTGAACTTATACGTAAACCTATTTTTGACACGTGTTACTGATTCGATCAGGCATGAGTGGAGAAAAGTAAGGAATGTAAGCTAGAGAAAGGGATATACTACCCTTTGTATAGCTATCGTTCTATCTTTTTTTCCTCATGTCTTTTTGGCGTTTGTCGGAAGGTATCAATATAGATAAGAGAGGAAGGGTTTCCATGTTTAAGAAGATCTTTGGTGTTCTTCAAAAAGTCGGAAAAGCGTTAATGCTTCCAGTTGCGATTTTACCGGCAGCAGGTATTTTACTTGGATTTGGTAATGCATTTCAAAATCCACAGTTAACAAATGTTATTCCTGCATTAAAAGCAGATTGGTTCGTAATGGTAGCAAAAATTATGGAACAATCTGGTGATATTATTTTCGCTAACCTTGCATTATTATTCGCAGTTGGGGTAGCAATTGGTTTAGCTGGTGGAGATGGAGTAGCTGGTTTAGCAGCATTCGTCGGTTACTTAATTATGAACAAAACGATGAGTGTGTTCTTAGAAGTAGATAAGCTAGTGAAAGTAACAAGTTCTGGAGCAGATCCAGTGAAAATTGGATTTACAGATCCAGCATATGCAAACGTATTAGGAATTCCAACACTACAAACTGGAGTGTTTGGTGGTATTATCGTCGGTATAGTAGCGGCATATTGCTATAATAAATACTTCAACATTGAATTACCATCATACTTAGGTTTCTTCGCAGGTAAGCGTTTCGTACCGATCGCAACTGCAACATTCTCTTTAGTAGTAGGTATTATCATGTGCTTCGTTTGGCCATACATTCAAGGTGGCTTAAATACGTTCTCACATCAAATGATTGATGCGAATAGAACATTAGCAGCATTCATATTCGGTTTAATTGAACGTTCATTAATTCCATTTGGATTACATCACATTTTCTATTCACCATTCTGGTTCGAATTTGGTCAGTATACAAATGCAGCTGGTGAATTAATCCGTGGTGACCAAAAAATCTTTATGGCACAGTTAAAAGACGGTGTAGAATTAACAGCAGGTACATTTACAACTGGTAAGTATCCGTTTATGATGTTCGGTCTTCCAGCAGCAGCTTTAGCAATGTATCATGAAGCACGTCCAGAAAATAAAAAATTAGCAGCTGGTATTTTAGGTTCTGCTGCATTAACATCTTTCTTAACAGGTATTACAGAGCCACTTGAATTTTCATTCTTATTCGTAGCACCAGTACTATTCGGAATTCACGCCGTATTCGCTGGTCTATCATTTATGACAATGCAAATTTTAGGTGTTAAAATTGGTATGACATTCTCTGGTGGTTTAATTGACTTTATGTTATTCGGTGTACTACCAGGCCGTACAGCATGGTGGTGGGTAATTATTGTTGGTCTTGTGCTAGCAGTTATTTACTACTTCGGATTCCGCTTTGCAATCCGTAAATGGGATTTAAAAACACCTGGTCGTGAAGTAGCAAATGCTAATGACGGTGCAGGTAAAGCAGAAGCTGGTGAACTTCCTCGTGAAGTATTAGTAGCACTTGGTGGTAAAGAAAACATTGCTTCTTTAGACGCTTGTATTACTCGTTTACGTGTTCAAGTTAACGAACAAAAGAATGTAAACAAAGATCGCTTAAAAGAGCTTGGAGCAGCTGGTGTACTTGAAGTTGGAAATAACATTCAAGCTATTTTTGGACCGAAATCTGACACATTAAAATCACAAATTCATGATATTATGTCAGGTCGTACACCTCATGTTGAAAAAGAAGAGCCTGTAAAAGTAGAAGAAGCTCCTCAGCAAGTTGATGCAAACGAAACAATCGTTTCACCAATTGAAGGGAAAATCTTATCGATTACAGAAGTACCTGATCAAGTATTCTCAGGAAAAATGATGGGAGACGGATTTGCAATCGAGCCAACAGAAGGAACAGTAGTTTCTCCAGTTAATGGTGAAATCGTCAACGTATTCCCTACAAAGCATGCGATTGGTATTCAATCTGAAGGCGGAAAAGAAATTTTAATCCACTTTGGTATTGATACTGTAAAATTAAATGGTGAAGGTTTTGAAGCACTTGTAGCACAAGGCGACAAAGTGAAACAAGGACAACCATTATTAAAAGTAGATCTTGCATTTGTAAAAGAAAATGCACCATCTATCATTACACCAATTGTCTTTACAAATTTACAACAAGGGCAACAAGTCGAATTGAAAAAAGATGGAAATGTTAAGAAGGGCGAAAACGCAATTATTGACATTCAGTAGGAATTTGACGCAAAATGTTTATAATTATAATAGGCGATGTGGTTGACCGAACATCGCCTATTATATACAATAGATGATGTAGTACTCACGTCTATACAACTAAAAAAATACTGTAATTTAAAGGAGATAAATTATCATGGAAAAAATCTTTAAAGTAACTAGCGACTCAGGAATTCATGCTCGTCCAGCAACTCTACTTGTAAACACTGCAAGCAAATTTGGGTCTGACATTAACTTGGAGTATAACGGAAAAAACGTTAACTTAAAATCAATCATGGGCGTTATGTCTTTAGGCATTCAACAAAACGCAGAAATTAAAATCACTGCAAATGGTGATGATGCAGCTCAAGCACTAGCAGCTATCGAAGAAACTATGAAAAACGAAGGATTAGGAGAATAATGACTCTTAACATTCAAGGGATCGCTGCATCAAGTGGGATTGCTATTGCAAAGGCTTTCAGACTTGAAAATCCTGAATTTAACATTGAAAAGAAATCAATTACAAACGAAGCTGCAGAAATTGCACGCTTAGAAGCTGCGCTTGAGAAAGCAAAAACTGAATTAGAAGCTATTAAGGATCACGCTTTTGCTGAGCTAGGTGCTGATAAAGCTGCGATCTTTGAAGCACATTTATTAGTGTTAAATGATCCAGAATTAGTAAACCCAGTAAAAGATAAAGTAAATGGCGAAAAAGTAAATGCTGAATTTGCAATGGATGAAGTTGCATCAATGTTTATTTCTATGTTTGAAAACATGGATAACGAATATATGAAAGAACGTGCTGCGGACATTCGTGACGTAACAAAGCGTGTTCTTGCACATTTACTAGGCGTTAACTTCTCAAATCCTGGTACAATTTCTGAAGAAGTAATCATCATTGCTGAAGATTTAACACCATCTGATACAGCTCAGTTAAACCGTAAGTATGCAAAAGGTTTCACTACTGATATCGGTGGACGTACATCTCACTCTGCAATTATGGCTCGCTCTATGGAAATTCCAGCTGTTGTTGGTACGAAAGTTGTTATGGAGAAAATCCAAAACGGCGATATCGTAATCATCGACGGTTTAGATGGAGAAGTAATTGTGAATCCATCAGAAGAAACTCTTCGCTCGTTTGAAGAAAAGAAAGCGAAATTTGAAGAGCAAAAAACTGAATGGGCAAAATTAAAAGACCAAGCTACTGTAACAAGTGACGGACATCACGTTGAGCTTGTTGCAAATATCGGAACACCAAATGATGTACAAGGTATTATCGATAATGGCGGAGAAGGCGTTGGTTTATACCGTACAGAATTCTTATACATGGGCCGTGACAATCTTCCAACAGAAGAAGAGCAGTTCGAAGCGTATAAAGCAGTTCTTGAAGGTGTAAAAGAAGGTCAACCTGTTGTTGTTCGTACACTTGACATCGGTGGAGATAAAGAGCTTCCATACTTACATTTACCAAAAGAAATGAACCCATTCTTAGGATACCGCGCAATTCGCTTATGTCTTGATGAGCAAGATGTGTTCCGTACACAACTTCGTGCATTACTTCGTGCTAGCGTATACGGTAACTTAAAAATTATGTTCCCAATGATTGCAACTCTTGATGAGTTCCGTCAAGCGAAAGCGATCTTATTAGAAGAGAAAGCGAAACTTGTAGAAGCGGGTACAACTGTTTCTGATTCTATTGAAGTTGGTATGATGGTTGAAATCCCAGCTTCAGCAGTATTAGCAGATCAATTCGCGAAAGAAGTTGATTTCTTCTCTATCGGAACGAATGACTTAATTCAATACACAATGGCTGCAGACCGTATGAACGAACAAGTATCATACTTATACCAACCGTATAACCCATCTATTTTACGTCTTGTAAAAATGGTTATCGATGCTGCTCATAAAGAAGGCAAATGGGCTGGTATGTGTGGTGAGATGGCGGGAGATTCACTTGCTATCCCATTATTATTAGGATTAGGTTTAGATGAGTTCAGTATGAGTGCAACATCTATTCTTCCTGCAAGAACACAACTAAGCAAGTTGTCAAAAGCAGAAATGGAAACATTAGCAGAAAAAGCATTAATGATGTCAACTGCTGAAGAAGTTGTTGAACTAGTTAAAAGCATATAATCAATAAAAAAACCTGAGTCGATTTGAAATCGGTCTCAGGTTTTTTCTATGAGAAAAGTAAATCTTATTTTCTTACTATAGAGGATAAGGAACAGAATTAGATAGCGATAGCAACGATATCAGTTGGGCATACACGTAAAATACCAGTAAAAGTATTTCGGTTTTGATTGTGCTTATCATCTTTGTCGTTATCTTTATTGTCTTTATCATTGTTATTACGAGCTAAAGCAGAGAAAAGAGCAACACCGTTAGCGAAACCTTCAAAAATTACATTGTTGAAAGTGCCATTACCTCTAATGCTTAAAAGAGAAAGTTCTGTTCCAACTGAAATGCTAGCAAGTACGTTACATACAGCTGGTTGTTGTGGTCTAACTACTTCTTTCTCTTTCTCTTTCTCATGATGTCTGCACTCTCTTTCATGATGATGACAGTCTCTAAAGTTATCACAGCATCCAAATGATCCAAACATAATCCTCATCACCCCCTTCACACTTATAATCTATGTAAGTTCGGTAATGAGTGACTGGACAGAGAGTGGAATTTTTTCTAGGGGATTTTCTCATTTTAAAAGACTAGTTGGGTGTTTATTACGGGATGATGTTTAAAATAGGATAGATATCACAAAAAAATGTAAAGACCACCGCAATGAATGAAATAGGTAGCCTTTACACTTTTTTGCTTTTATATAAAACGATGATATATACAGGAAGAGCTAAGAGTAGTGGTACAATGGATCGTGCAGTATGTTTTTCTGCTTCTAATTGGAATGCTTCTTCTTTTGGAAATTGTAAAACTGAAATGTTTGCAGCATCTCCAATAAAATATAGAAGCAGTACAGTTACTATGTAACATAAAAGTGCAATAAAGCTTCCGTATGAACTCAATGAAAATCCCTCTCTTGTTATCTATTTGTTATCATTGTATCACAATTGTAACAAAAATACACGGTTATATTTCGTTACTTTAACAAAATTCGACACAAAACGCCATTTGTTTGTATGGAAATAGCATGAAATTTACTATTTTTTTATATGTAGATGTCGAATAATACATTGTAATATTACGGATGTGTGACAGAACATAAAAAAACGAAGGTAATGAAATTACCTTCGTTTTTTATTATTTTGCCCATTCACTCACTTGTTCTACGCTCATTCGAGGTGCAGGATGACCTTTTAAAGTTGATTCACCAATTGTAATAAGCATAATTGGTACGTAACGAGATGAAACATTGAATTCTTCTGTAAGTGCTTGTGGGTTGAAACCACCAATAGCACAAGTATCCCAGCCAGTTGCTTTAGCCGCAAGCATAAGTTGCATTGCTGCTAAAGATGCATTTGAAAAGGCTGCATCTCTTGGGAATTGTTCACGAGCATATGCAGACTCAATATTTTTAGCTAAGCGCTCTTTTGCTTCTTCTTTCATAAATCCTTGTTCTACAATTGGACCATAAACTGGTTCAACGTTTTTATAAGCTTCTAAATCACCTAAAATAGCGACTACAGCTGAAGCATCAAGTATTTGTTGCTGGTTATAAGCAATTGGATGCAATCGTTTCTGTACATCTTCACCTTGGAATACGAGGAATTTCCAGTGCTGTAAGTTCCAAGCAGAAGGTGCTTGAGCAGCTCCCTTTAAAATCTCGTGTAACTCTGTAGATGAAATTTCTTTCTCTGGGTTGAATGCACGTGTAGATGTGCGTTCGTATAGAACATTAAAAAAGTTGTCGTTTGTCATTATATATCCTCCAAATTACAAATCAAATTATGAAAAAATACATGTAATATATTCTACTTACATTTTGTAAGTTGTCGAATTTAAGAATATAATATATTTATTTTAATTGTCAAGTTTTAAAGAGGAAGCTAGGGCATTCATACAAACGATACAATTCTTATAATCATACACTAAAAAAGGAATTTATAGAGTGAAAAAACGAAGAGAACATTCTCAATTAGCTTGTTAATATGAATTCCTCACTGATTAGAGTTTTTAGAGAACAATCTTTTAAAATGTTTGTGAGGAATTCAGTAGAACAAGATATATGAAGTGAGTGAAGACTAGTGATGAACATACTACATTTTTTATTAGAGAATACGGTTTTCCAAAATGTATTACAAGATCTTCAGTTAAATGTCCTTTATATAGAAAATGGATGCACACATCAACAAACGATAGAAAATATCCATCCAAAATGTATGTTTATAGCAAATAGTTTCGAAGAAGGAGAATTATTGTTTCAGAGGACTAAACCACATATTGTAATTATGTATGTAACAGATTTTTCTCAAATAAAATATATAAAGAATATGTATAATCCACAGGGTACATTTATTGTCATTTGGGATCAACATATAACAAGCAAGTTTGCAGAAGTGCTGACGTTAGGAATACGTAATATTGTAATAGCCCCTGTGACTCCACAAATGGTGTTAGAGGAAGTGAATAAGAGTTTGTATCAGCTTTCTTTAGTACGGCAAGTAAGTTTGCAACAAGAACTACTTCAAACGATGTTTGATTTTCAAAATGATCTATTATTTATAGTAGAAGATGATGAGATTGTTGATTGTAATACAAATTTTTTAGAGTTTTTTGGATATGAAAATTTGTTTGCCTATCGTGAGCAACATTTAGTATTTGCTGAACATTTCATTAGAGAAAATGGATACTATTCAACAACTCATGATATAACATGGTTAGATGATACATTATCATATGATAGAAGAATTAAGATGACCAATTATGAAGGGGAAGTGTCAACTTTTTTATTGCGTGCGACACCATTGCCAGAAGATTTATCAAGATTTATTGTGAAGTGTACAGAGATTACAGAATTAGATGAAATCTATCAAGAACAAGAAAGGCTTGCTATGATAGATTCGTTAACAGAGATTTATAATCGTTTGAAATTCCAACAAATACTAGAGGCAGAATGGGATAATGCGATGCGTAATAATGAAAACATAGCACTTATTTTATTTGATATAGATAATTTTAAAACAGTAAATGACACGTATGGCCATGATTTTGGTGACTTAGCATTAATTCAGCTTGCAGAGCTTATGAAATCTAAAGTGGAGCAGCAACATGTGTTTGCAAGGTGGGGAGGAGAAGAATTTATTATTTTAGTAACTAATACAGTAGAAAAAGAAGCATTTCAGGTTGCGGAATCATTACGATTTTTCATTGAAACAAAGCAATTCTCAGGAATTTCAAAATTAACAGCGAGTTTTGGAGTTGCATTATATGAACAAGGAATTACAAGAGAAGAATTAATGCAACGAGCGGATATTGCATTATATGAAGCGAAAAAAAATGGGAAAAATCAAGTGTGTGTATATAGAAAAGAAAAAAAGTGATTTTTCGCAACAAATTGTTGCGATTTTTTTTTATTGTTCGATAATAGAATGTAGGGGGGATTTTGAACGAAGGAATTATGGAGGAACAACATGATAAAAAAAATAATGACGATGGCTTCGCTGTCAGTTGTAGTTTGTGGTGAAGTATACTATTTTCTCTATAACCCCAATATAAAGGAAAGCACTGTATTAACCACTAAGGTGAATCCTACTATTGAATCAGAAGTACAAGAGAATATAGAAGAAAAAGAAGAACAGCAAATTGATTATGCTAGTATATCTCAAAAGTTAGATCAATATTTAATAGGAAAGCAATTTAATGGAACAGTTTTAGTAACAGATAAAGAGCATGTTATATTGAATAAAGGATATGGGTATGCTGATGTTCAAAATAAGATAGAGAATACACCTCAAACGAAATATCGTGTCGGTTCTATTACGAAAACAGTTGTGGCCACATCTATTTTGCAGCTACAGGAACAAGGGAAGCTAAATATTCAAGATAATGTAAATAAATATATTCCCTCTTTTCCAGTAGATAAAAATATTACTTTATATCATTTGTTAACACACACATCAGGTTTACCAGAAAGCGGAAAAGGGAAAGTGAATGCCGCTTCTCGTATAAACTTAGTAAATTGGATTGGAAGCCAAAAATTAGAATTTCCACCAGGCACAGGTTGGAAATATACAGATTATAATTATATGGTGCTTGCCTACATTATAGAAAGCATATCAAAAAAACCTTTAGGAGATTACATAAAAGAAAATATATTTACTAAAGCAGAAATGCATGAATCCGGTATGGGAAATATGGCTCAGGGAGATCAGCATTTTACTAAAGGATATGTAAAGAAAGAGAATGTACTTGAACCTGCACAAAAATTGTTAATGGATTGGTTATATGGATGCGGTGAGATGTATACAACAGTTGGCGATATGAAGAAGTTAGACGAAGCGATTATAAATGGGAAACTTCTTTCTGAACAAAGTATACAAGTGATGTTTTCACCGTCAACAGAACGAAAATATGCATTTAGTTTTTACATATATCCGGATTATTTTCATAATCATGGTGTACTATCTGGTTGGAACACTTTCAATAATTTTAATAAAGAAAAAGGGACTTTTGTTATTTTATTTTCAAATGTGAAAAATAGTATGGATGATGATTTTAATAAAGAGTTCCGAAAGATGGTAAGTGATTTATTAGAACAAAGGGGATGAGAAAATGGAAAATAAAAATTTATCAATAGGTTTCATCGGTATTGGAGTAATGGGAAAAAGTATGGTTCATCATTTAATGCAAGATGGTCATAAAGTATATGTATATAATAGAACGAAAGCGAAGACAGACTCTTTAGTGCAAGATGGTGCAAATTGGTGTGATACACCGAAAGAGTTAGTAAAGCAAGTTGATGTTGTAATGACTATGGTTGGATATCCACATGATGTAGAAGAAGTGTATTTTGGGATAGATGGGATTTTGGAGAATGCAAATGAAGGAACAATCGCAATTGATTTCACGACATCTACACCAACATTGGCAAAGCGTATTAATGAAGCTGGTAAAAGAAAGAATGTATATACGTTAGATGCGCCTGTATCTGGAGGAGACGTCGGTGCGAAAGAAGCAAGACTCGCAATTATGGTCGGTGGCGCGAAAGAAATATATGAAAAATGTTTACCGTTATTTGAAAAACTAGGAACAAATATTCAGTTGCAAGGACCAGCTGGAAGTGGACAACATACAAAAATGTGCAATCAAATTGCGATTGCTTCTAATATGATTGGGGTATGTGAAGCAGTTGCTTATGCGAAAAAAGCTGGATTAGATCCCGATAAAGTATTAGAGAGTATTTCTACTGGGGCAGCAGGTAGTTGGTCATTGAGTAATTTAGCTCCTCGAATGTTAAAGGGAGATTTTGAACCAGGATTTTATGTAAAGCATTTTATGAAAGATATGAAGATTGCTTTAGATGAGGCTGAAAAATTAAAATTACCAGTACCGGGTTTAAGTTTGGCGAAGGAATTGTATGAAGAGTTAATGAAAGACGGGGAAGAGGATAGCGGAACACAAGTGTTATACAAAAAATACATAGGGGGTAAGTGAGATGGATCTTCAAAAATTTGATGAGATGATTGATGCTGTACAACGAGCAACTTGTGTACAAATTAATGAAAAACAAAAAGAAGCTTTTAAACAAAAATATGATTTTGAACCGAAATTCGAATATGGAAGAGATGAGAAAGGGCATTACGTTATTCGAACTTCAAAAAAGATGCTAGAAGAAATGGAGTTTTATTTGGCATTGAAATATGATCAAGATGGAGTTAATCTTTATATGCAAGCAGAGATTGATGGTATATGCCACGTATCTGTTAGCTATAGTGAAGATGTCCTACATTTACAAGAATTGTTTCAATTTCTAGAAGAAAATAAATAAAAGTCCTCATTTGAGGACTTTTATTTATTTATATTTAATTTTATAATTATAAGCTAGAAGCACGGCGGCATCGTTCAATTGGGAATGGAATAACTTGCGCGATGTGATTAGGACCAAATTGTTTTGCACGAGCATGGCGTATTATATAAAATGCAGACAGAATTGAAACAGGAATAGCGCCGAACAAACCAAAAAGTAAAGCGCTTACACAAGATGCAACAAAACCTAAAACACCAACTTCTAACTCTTCCATAATAGCTCCTAGAATAACAGGAAGTGCTCCACACGTAACCCCTAGTATAAGTGCGATAAGTAAACTCATGATTATCCCCCTCTGTTTGCGATATTCTTTTCCTTCTTAGTTATTTGTAGTATATCATATACAAAACAGAATTTTCAGAAAAAATTCAAAAAAAGTTCAATAAATGTTCAAAAAGTGTTAAGAAATACACTTAAAAAATAGAAGGAGAAGATTGTTTTTGAACAGAAGGACTCATACGTTTGAGAAAATAAAAAATCAGGCTTATTTCATTTTTTGAAATAAGCCTGTTCCATAGGAGGATGTATATATGTAGAGTGAATAAAAGGTTGGAAAAGGGGATCCAAGTTCCTTTTATTCAACTAACTACCTTAATAGATTGGAACCCAGCCTTCAGCTGTAACAAAAATACGAATAGCTACAACTTGACGATCATCTTGCAAGGTGAAATAATGTCTTGCATTTTCAGGAACAGATATGAGATCACCTGGCTCAAGTTCAACGTCAAAGAATTTCCCATCTTTGCCTTCAATAGCAAAGATGCCATGCCCGCTAACAATAAAGCGAACTTCATCATCAGTATGATGGTGTTCTTTTTGAAAATTAATTAATAATTCGTCAAGGTTAGGTGTGCTATTTGAAAGTGAAATTACATCATGTGCTTTATAACCTCGACGTGCTGAAACATCAGCGATTTCTTTTGAAAACACAGCTAATATTTCAGCTTTGTTTTCATCTGTTAACGAATAATTTTCATTTAAATGAGGAGGAAGTTTAGAAATATTCCATTTCTCATATAAAACACTTTCCTCTTGTAAAAATTTAGATACTTCCACTTCATTTTCAATGCGAGTATTTACTTCATGAATACGAATTTGCGCCATTAGAAACGCCTCCTTGAATTGATAATAGTTTTATATGAAATTGGAATAAAAACTCATAAGCTTCTAATCTTTTCTTTGCATCAAAGCTATCTCGGCCCCACACGGTAATACCATGGTTACGGATTAATACTGCTCCCGAATCTCCTTGTATATGCTTTCGGAAGGTTTCTCCAAGCGTTGGGATGTGGGCATGGTTTTCAATAATAGGAATGTGGATTGTTGCACCTTCTTCCCAAATATCGAGAGCTTTAATAATTTCTTGATTTTGAAGGGTGACGGTATCACTATATAAGTTTGTGATGACATTATTATCAGTTGTATGAACATGAAGTACGCATCCAGCATTCGTATTGTTATAAATATGCGTATGCAAGATTGTTTCTGCTGAAGGGCGTAATTCAGTCTCTAATACGGGAACCCCTAGATGATCTACTAGGAGAAAATCATCTGGAGTCGTTTTTGTTTTATCTTTACCACTTGCTGTAATAAGAAAAGTAAGTGGCTCATGACTAACCTTTATAGAAATATTACCACTCGTTGCTGGAAACCAATTTCGTGTTGTTAATTCTTTTTTTATCTCGCTTAAGTCAAACCATTGACGAAACAGTTGTTTCATAATTTCACCTCCAACAAATGTTTTAATGCAAATTGAACATCATGAAATGTTTCAAAAGGTGTATAAGCAATATGATTCTCTTCACATTTTGTAATAAGGAAGTCACGGGCAAATACTTTATCTGCTTGTTTTGCAGCTTGTAAATCAGTAATTGAATCTCCAATCACAATATGGAAGTCATTCGTATCACTTAATTTACGGATTAAAGATGATTTGCATAATCCGCAATGATTTTGACAATGATGATCACAAGGATGAGGCCATTTAACGGTAATGTATTCACTTGAAAAGTCAGTTTCATTACAGTAAATTTGCTCTTTAGGAATGAGTCCTTGTAAGAGTGGATAGACGAAGAAATCCATTCCACCTGATATAACGTAAAAAGAAATGTCATTTTCATTTACAAATTGTATAAATTCATGAAAACCATTACGAATTTCAGCAGTCTCTATTAAAAATTGAATAATTTCATCGTGCAGATTAGTAGGTATTAATTGAAATAATTGAGAAACACCTTCTTGAATAGATAGCTCTTGTGATAAAATTCTATTCTTTACTTCTTCGGCTTCTGGTGGTGCGAATTTTTCCATAATGGACATAATGTTATCATTATTTGTAATCGTGCCATCAAAATCACAAAATACTTGAATACTCATAATTTCACCTCATGAGAGGGATTTCCCCATATTTGTAGTGCACTATGCAAGTTTATGTCATCTACTTCATGGAGTGGTTTATTTTGCAAAGTAGCATCAATTGCAGCACGGAAAGCTTTACCGCCGCCTTGCGCCCCATTTGGATGTCCGTGTATTCCGCCACCAGCATTAATAACAACATCTTTACCGAAATCTCGTAGAATAAAGGGAACGAAACCAGGATGAATACCAGCAGACGGAACAGAAAAGCTCTTCTTGAAAAATGCATCGTCTTCAGTTAAATATTTTGAGATAGCAAGAGCCTCCTCTTTTTCTAGCGCAACACTTCCGTATGGAGATGGGAATAATGAAAAGTCAGCCCCAGCATAACGTAGTAGCTTTCCGAGTAATAATGGAGATGAAACTCCATATAACTTGGATGCTGAATAAGCACCACTTACAGCAGGATGTGCCATAATAGGAACTGGGATTTCATCATCTTCTGCAAGTGATTGTAGTACATCTAGTCCGTAAGCAAATACGTTAAATAATAGAATATCAGCTCCAGCTTGCACTGCACGTTTCGCATTTTCTTTTAAATCAAAAGTTCGTCCTGTTAAATTTACGGCATATAACGTTTTATGTCCGTATGTTTCATATACGGATTGTAAAACTTCTTTTCCCGATACAATGCGTTTCGTAAGAGGTGTTAATGCATTTTCAAATAATATTTCATCATCTTTTACTATATCTACACCACCAATTGCTTGATCGCGTAATTGCGTTTTTAAATACCCAATATTTCGTCCAATCATTCCTTTAAAAATACTCATTAAAAGGGGACGCTCATGTACTTGTAAAAGGTTTCGAATACCATCTATCCCGAATTTTGGACCAGGAAAATGCTCTTTTAACTCATCTGAAAAAGTTAAATCAATTAATTTTACTTCGCCATCAAGTGATAGCTTTCCAAAGGTAGTCGTTAAAATCGCTGGTAAATCTGGACTGAAGTTTAATAACGGATATTCGATTTTAATAATCCCGCGTTTTACTTTTTTTCGTAAATACGAATTGGTATGTTCTTGTTCAGCTAATTCCTCAATATGAATGACATTGCCTTTATGCTGTTTTAATTGTTCTTGTAATAAATTTGGTAAATGGGTCCAAGAGCCAATTGTTAATCCGAGTGCAATTTGCTCGGCCTTTTTTTCTAAGTTATGTGAATCATCATGGATTAAATACGTCGCTATTATTCCGCTCATTGTTAAAACCTCCTAGTTAAATAAAAAAACCTCTCAGCTAAGGAGAGGTTTTTTTATAACCAGCTCCTTATCTGTCAGCGTAATGCTGCGAGAATTAGCACCGTGTCTACAATTATGTAGATCGGTTGCCGGGTTTCGTCGGGCTCGTCCCTCCACCTGCTCTTGATAAGAAGTATTTAGAAATGTTTAAATTTTTAAGATAACTGAATTTTGTCAGATATTATTCGCGTTGTCAATTATTTTTTGAAAAAATTTAATTTATCAATTCGATTAATGGCTTCTCGTAATCTATCTTCTGTATGCAAGAGACCAACACGGACGTACCCTTCGCCATGTTCACCAAATCCAACACCAGGAGCAACTGCAACGTGTGCTTTGTCTAGTAAAATATCAGAAAATTGCTCAGATGTATAACCTTCTGGTACAGGAAGCCATGCAAAGAATGAACCTGTTGGAATGTCTACATTCCAACCAATTGAGTGACAAGCTGAAATAAGAGCGTTTCTTCGAGATTCGTAACTATTTACAAGGTCTATTACGCAAGACTGTGAACTTAATAGTGCTTCGCGGGCAGCATCTTGAACTGCACCAAAAATACTAACATACATATGATCTTGTAATAAGTTAATTGTTTCGATCACACTTTCATTCCCTACAGCAAAAGCGATACGCCAGCCAGCCATATTGAAAGTTTTCGATAATGTGTAAATTTCGATTCCTGTATCTTTGGCACCGTCTGCTTGTAAGAAACTAACAGGCTTTTGACCATCGAACCCAATAGCACCGTAAGCAAAATCATGAACAACTAATATATTGTGTTTATTAGCAAAATGAATAGTTTCATCAAAAAAATCTTTTGATGCAGTAGCACCTGTAGGATTATTTGGATAGTTTAAAAACATTAATTTTGCACGCTCGGCAATAGAGTCATCAATTTTCGTATAATCTGGTAAAAAATTATTTTCTGCAATAAGCGGCATTGTTTTAAATTGTGCTTTTGCTAAAGCAACTCCTGATAAATAATCTGGATAGCCTGGATCGGGAACGAGAATAGTATCACCAGGGTTTGTAAAACAAACTGGTAATTCTACTAATCCAGCCTTTCCACCAAACAAAATAGCAACTTCAGTTTTTGGATTTACTACTACATCATATTCACGTTGATAGAATGTTGCCACGGCTTCTTTTAAACTTTCATGTCCGCGAAATGGCGGATATTTATGATGAATGGTCTTTTCTGCAGCATCTTGTAAAGCTTTTACGATATGCTGCGGTGTTGGTTGATCTGGATTACCTTGACCTAGATTAATAACATCGTGATCAGCTGCAACGACTTTATTAACTTTTGCAACAAGTGAAGCAAAAAATTGTGTTGGCAATGATGTTACTATCTCAGAAGGTTGGAATAATTTCATACTTTCCACCTCTTTTGAAAGTTGTTACAATTCTAGTGACAAATGATATAATCTTTCCAGTATTTTGTAAAGAAAAAAATGAGAATGGGGCTGAAAAAATGAAAGTCGCATGTATTCAAATGGATATTGTCTTTGGAGATGTAGAAAAAAATATTGAGAATGCTAAAAATAAAATAAGCGAAGCAATGAAGGAAAGACCAGATGTTATCGTCTTACCAGAACTATGGACAACAGGTTATGATTTAACGAGACTTTCTGAAATTGCAGATAGGGATGGATTGGAAACGAAAGAAAAGTTGATAGAATGGTCGAAACAATATGGTGTACATATTGTTGGTGGTTCTATAGCAAAGCAAACAGAACAAGGTGTTACAAATACAATGTATGTTGTAACTAATAAAGGAGAACTAGTCAATGAATATAGTAAAGTACATTTATTTCAGCTTATGGATGAACATAAATATTTAATCGCTGGAAATAGTACAGGTGAATTTAAGTTAGATGATGTAGAGTGTGCCGGCACAATTTGTTATGACATTCGTTTTCCAGAGTGGATGCGCGTTCATACTGCTAAAGGTGCAAAAGTTTTATTTGTTGTAGCAGAATGGCCATTAGTTCGTTTAGCACATTGGCGTTTGTTATTGCAAGCAAGAGCAGTTGAAAATCAGTGTTATGTTGTTGCATGTAATAGGGCAGGAAAAGATCCGAATAATGAGTTTGCCGGTCATTCTTTAATTGTCGACCCTTGGGGCGAAGTTGTTGTAGAAGCGAATGAAGAAGAATCAATTTTATTTGGAGAACTTACATTCGAGAAAATTAAAGAAGTACGCAAAGGAATTCCAGTTTTTGCAGATCGTCGTCCAGAATTATACAAATAAAATGTTGACAAGTGATTTTTATTCTTGGTATAGTCTTCAACATAAAGTTAAAAATTCAAAAAATTATACAACTCTTATCAAGAGCAGGTGGAGGGATTTGGCCCGATGAAGCCCAGCAACCGACCGTAATACCATTGTGAAATGGGGCGTTTACGCCAAAAGGCACGGTGCTAATTCCAGCAGAAAGTAAAACTTTCTGGCAGATAAGAGGGGAGAAGATAAACTTCAAACCTCTTTCTTAGTGGAAAGAGGTTTTTCTATGTCAGAAAAACCTCTGAATTTAAAAAAGGGGGAGAAGACGATGGGATATTATTCATTAACTGAAACAACAGCTATACAATATGCGAAAGAACACGGTTATTTTGCAAAGAAAGCAAATGTTGTTTGTCATGAAATTGGAGATGGAAATTTAAATTACGTGTTCAAATTAGATGATGGAGAGAAGTCTATTATAATAAAACAGGCACTGCCATATGCAAAAGTAGTTGGTGAGAGCTGGCCGTTATCTATAAAAAGAGCGACGATTGAAAGCAAGGCATTACAAATTTTTGCGAAGTATGTACCGGATTATGTTCCAGTAGTGCACAGTCATGATGAAGAGTTAGCAGTAACAGTAATAGAAGACTTATCAAGACTAACAATTACAAGAAAAGGATTAATAGATGGAGAAGAGTATCCACTTTTATCCCAACATATCGGTCGTTTTCTAGCGCATGTTTTATTTTATACTTCAGATTTCGGGTTAGAGTCAGAAGAGAAAAGGGTACTAGAAGGTACATTTGTAAACCCAGACCTTTGCAAAATTACAGAAGATTTAGTGTTTACAGATCCATTTGGCCATTACGATACAAATGATTATGAGCCAGATTTGCAGCTAGCTGTAGATGAACTATGGAGTGATAAAACGGTCAAACTAAAAGTGGCTCAGTATAAATATAAATTTTTAACGAGAAAAGAGGCACTCATTCATGGAGATTTACATACTGGAAGTATTTTTTCATCACCTTCTGAAACGAAAGTAATTGATCCAGAATTTGCAACGTACGGTCCATTTGGGTTTGACATCGGTCAATTTATTGCAAATCTATTATTGAATGCTTTATCTAGAGAAGAAGAACAGAGAAGGGTACTATTTTTCCATATAGAGAAGACGTGGAGTTATTTTGTAGAAACTTTTACGAGGTTATGGATTGGAGAAGGTGTAGAGGTATATACGAAAGAAAAGCAATGGCTACCAATTATTTTGCAAAATATTTTTACGGATGCTGTCGGATTTGCGGGATGTGAAATAATTCGTAGAACAATTGGCTTAGCTCATGTAGCAGATTTAGATGAAATAGCAAATAAAGAAGCGAGAATTCAAGCTAAGAAACAAGCGCTATCCTTAGGTAAAGAACTAATAAAGTATGAATCTAAGAGTGCTGATATTCAGCTGTTCCGAACACTATTTCAACAGACGGTTTCTGGAGGGATAAAAGCATGAGTACAATTGTTACTATTCCGAGGTCTGTCAGTTGGAAAGGGGATGCTATTGCAGTATTAAATCAAACAAAGTTGCCGCATAGCACAGAATATAAAACATTAACGACGATTGAAGAGGTATGGAAAAGCATTGTCATGCTAGAAGTACGAGGAGCACCTGCAATTGGAATTGTAGCTGCATTTGGCTTGGCGCTTGCATCAAAAAAATATACTACTTTACATATTGAAGAATTTCAAAAGAAGTTTAATAGGGATTGTAATTATTTGGGAACGTCACGCCCGACAGCAGTCAATTTATTTTGGGCAATTGATCGTATGAGAGAATCTATTCGAGACATTACTACAATAAAAGAAGCACAAAAAATATTAGAAGAAGAAGCGCTTCTCATTCAGCAAGAAGATGAAGCGGTATGCCGGAGTATTGGAGAACATGCCTTAACATGTTTTAAAGACGGTGATAACATTTTAACAATTTGTAACGCTGGCAGTATCGCAACTGCTAAATATGGTACTGCATTAGCACCGTTTTATATTGGGAAAGAAAAAGGTATACGTTTACATGCGTATGCGTGTGAAACAAGACCAGTTTTACAAGGCGGACGTTTAACAACTTGGGAATTAAAACAGGCAGATATTGATGTAACACTTATTATAGATAATACGGCAGCTCATGCTATTCAAACGAAAGAAATAAATGCGATTATTGTGGGAGCGGACCGAATTGTTGCAAATGGAGACACCGCAAATAAAATCGGAACAATGAATTTAGCTATATTAGCAAAGTATTTTGATATCCCATTTTACGTTGCAGCTCCGTTATCTACATTTGATATTACGAAACAAACAGGCTCTGAAATTGTTATTGAAGAAAGAGACGAAACAGAAGTTACGAAAATTTTTGGCAAACAAGTGGCACCAATTGGAACTGATGTTTATAATCCTGCATTTGACGTAACACCGAATGAATTAATTACAGGTATTGTTACTGAGAAAGGTATTATACGTGGAAATTATAAGCAAGAAATTGCATCATTGTTTGAAACAACAAGCTAATACATAATAGCTTGTTTTTTTATGCCTAAATGTGTTCGTTTCTCTTATTTATATAATGAAAGGAGGCGAAAAAGATGGAAGAGTGGATTAAGATGATAGGTAATGTAGGGTTTCCAATTGTTGTAACATTATATTTACTCCATCGGATTGAAAGTAAATTAGATGGGGTAATTGTTGCAATAGAAAAGTTGCCGCGGCAATTACTACAGTATGACGATCCACGGGATAAAAAATAAAGTTTGCTCTTCGTGAGCAAACTTTATTTTTATTGAGCAGTATAACCACCATCGATAACAACGGCTTGCCCGGTTATACCTTTCGCTTTTTCACTCGCTAAAAACATCGCATAATCAGCAATTTCTTGTACTTGTAATAAGCGTTTTTGTGGCACAAGTGGATAAATGACTTCTTCTAAAACATTTTCCAGTGGTACATTTCGAGTCGTGGCTAAGTCTTGTAGTTGGTTACGGACGAGAGGGGTATCGACATAACCAGGACAAAGGGCATTTACAGTAATACCATGCGTAGCGCCTTCTAAAGCAGCAACTTTTGTTAATCCAATTACGCCATGTTTGGCACTATTGTAGGCGGATTTTCCTGCAAATCCAACGAGGCCATTAATGGAAGCGACATTAATAATTCGGCCATACTTTTGTTTTTTCATGATTGGGAAGACATGCTTAATTGCGATAAAAGGAGCGATTTGCATAATTTTAATAAGTAGTTCGAACTTTTCGGTTGGAAAATCTTCAATCGGTGAAACGTGTTGCATTCCTGCGTTATTAATTAATATATGTAATGAACCAAAATGAGTAACTGTTTGAGAAATGGCAGCTGTAACTTCTTCTTCAGATGTAACATCACATTTTAAACCGATAGCTTGATAGCCTTCTTTTTGTAATTTTTCAGCAGCTTCTTTTGCACGTTCTTCAAGACGATCGGTAATAACAACTTTTGCACCTTCTTTTGCAAAAGCGTTTCCCATTTCATAACCAATACCACTTGCAGCGCCTGTTAAAAAAATAACTCGATTTGTAACCATGATGAAAAACATCCCTTCATAATAAAGTTTTCATATTGCTCTATTTAGAGAGGGTATAATAAAATTCCTGCAAACATTTGGAAAAATATTGTTAGCTATCTTGTTTTGCAAAATAGTCTCTGCTATACTATTTTGTAAAGCAAGATACTTACGCTTATCTATCTTGTAAAACAAGATAGTGGGAGGATTTGAATTATGTCGACAAGTCAAATGCTGAAAGGGATTTTAGAAGGATGTTTACTTGCTATTATTTCTGAAGGTGAAATATACGGTTATGAAATGAGTGAAAAGCTAGCGAAGTATGGCTTTACCATGGCAAGTGAAGGAAGTATTTATCCGTTATTAATACGGATGCAAAAGGAAGGATTAATAACAAGTGTAATGAAGGAATCTCCATCTGGCCCAAAGCGAAAATATTATACATTAACAGAAAAAGGTGAGGAAGCACTTGATGAATTTATGGATCGCTGGGAAGCGATGCAAAGTAGTGTGGAACGTCTACTTGAAGGGAAGGGGAGAAGAAAATAATGTTATCAAATGAAGCACGGAAGTTTTTATTAGATATGAGATTATTTTTGACCGCAAAGGGTGTGAAAGAAAGCGACATTGAGAGCTTTATCGAAGACGCAGAACTTCATTTAATAGAAGGTGAAAGTGATGGGAAAAGAGTAGAAGATATTTTCGGAAGCTCACCGAAAGAATATGCAAATGAACTTGTAAAAGTGATGGAAAAAGATAGACAGGAAACGTGGAAGCAAATTGGTTTTACAGTAATGAATATCGTATCTTTTTGGATTATTGCTTCTATCTTAATAGTGAATAACGGAATTCTACAGATTTCACTTATTCAGTGCATTGGCTATAGCTTTACATTGATCGTAGCTGTAATGGGGCCTAATTTTCTACTTCGTAAAATGACCTTCGTAACAAGCTTTACAAAAACATGGTTTTCTATGTGGTTTTTAGTCATGATTGCGCCAATGTTTTTAATAGGAGTTGTTACGATATTAGATGTAATATATCCTACCAAAATGTTTACATTCACCGAAATGCAAAGTTATATATTAGCTGGTGGGATTTTTATTATCACAGTGGCGATAAATATGTATTTTGAAGGATGGTTTAAAAACTTATATTTAATCATTCCGCTTTCGATTATGTTAGTGTTTAAAACATTTACATCAGAAGACCTCGTTCCAATATTATTTCAAATTATATGTTTATACGGAAGTTTGTTTATTTTAATTTTCCTTGAAATTATGATGAAGACAAATAGAAGAGAAGCGGTTAAATAAGGGAGGGGTTATCATGCAGATTTCTAAAGAAGGAGAAAAGTTTTTAATCGATACGAAAGTGTATTTAATAACAAAAGGAATTAAAGAAGAAGATGTGGACGCTTTTATAGAAGATGCAGAACTTCATTTAATAGAAGGCGAAAAAGAGGGAAAGACGGTAAGTGATATATTTGGTGATTCGCCAAAAGAGTATGCGGAAGAATTAGCGAAAGAGATGGAGAAGGATAAAGGCGGGAGTATAAAGAGTATTCTTGCGATGATAATTGGTATTGGTGGGTATTGGATATTAACTCATATTTTATTTAATAATCCGAATCAGCAATTCACACTAACAAATATACAGTTAATCGGCTATCCTATCGTCTTAATCATTACAATTATTGGAACAATTGTTGCATTTAGAATGTCTTCTTTTAAAAATAAGTTTGTAGAGTTCGGGATTATTTACGTAATAGTAATGGTCCCCATCTTATTATTAGTATTATTGATGTTTATTGATAAATGGTACGGTGCACCTATTTTGCAATTGTCGACAATACAAACATATATATTAGCAGCAAGTATCTTTTTATTACTTTTCGTTGGAGAAGTGTACGTTCTTGGTTGGATGGGTGTTTTAGTGCTAATTGTTCCTTTAGCGATTATGTTTATATTTAAAGACTTAGAAGAAAGAAATGTATTTTGGGGAATTGCAAAGATATTATTTATGTATGGAAGTATATATGGATTAATGCGATGGTCTTTAAGAATTGAAGAGAGAAAAAGTGTGAACTAGAAGTTCAATAAAAAGTGGCTGCTCTGGATATGCAAAAAAATTATTTCCAAAGAAATATTATATAGAGATTTTTAGAGTAATTGTATTTATGTTTAGTTGTATATTTGCATCCGTTGCAGCCGGAATTTAGTTTATTGATTGGAATATATTGTTTTAAACAGTAACAATGTCGTTACTGTTTTTTTCTTTGCAATAAAGAGCTTTGTAAAGAGAGTGCTTTTTGTTCGTTCGTTAATAGAGACTGAATATGAACATTTTCTGGGCGCGGGACTATCGGATACATAAGATTTGTTGGAGAAGGATGGTGCTCCGAACCAATTGGGGAATGAGGATCAGCGTGAGTAAGTTTTCCGTGAACACGTCTTGTAAATAAAATATGACCGATTTCGTGAGCGAGCGTATATATATTTTTTATGGGAGCAGCCGAGTTTGTTAAAACGATATACCCTGTAAGTTGCTGCTGTTTTGCTAAAGAGTAAGCACAGGCAATTACTGCTGTTTCTTTAAAATAATCACTGCCAATATAACAAATGTAAAGGTCGCATTCAGGAGCTTCATTTACACATGTTTGGAAAAAGGATGCTAATTTTTCCTGACTTTGAATAGAATTTTTATAACTAATTTCACGGTCAGAAAAACGGAAAAGCTCATTTAAAACAATTACTTCTTGAATTTGAAATGTAATGGGGTGCCAAATTGATTCTGCAACAGCTAAATCTTTTGCAATACGATCATCAGAAATATCGGCGCCTGGAGTAATGCAAATACATATATTGACGTATGGATCCATAAGGAACACCTCAACTGAAAAAATTCTTCCTATAATATATGTGGAAAAAAGGTGCTATGTATGGATAAACGCCTTTTTTATTACATGAATATATAGATGACAAGTCGAAAAATTTTCATAGTTCTATAACATGGTGTAGCTGTCTTTTTGATATAGTAAAGGAAAGGGGGAGAATATATGTATACATTAAAAATCGTTTCAGACAGAGAAGCACTTTATCAATTTGCAAGTTATGTAAGAGTTGTACAAGGGGTTGAAGATGTATATGTAGAGGTGGGAGAACCTTTATATGAACATCCTTTAATGAAGTTTTATGTACATATTAAGCTGAAAGAAACATATGAGCAGCATAAAGTTTTACAGGAAATAGCAAGATTAGTAGAATTAGGTCGTTTTACATATGTCCATTATCGTAATGATGAAATAGAAGAAGCTTTTGAAGCTGTAAAATATGAAAGTTTTAAGAAATAAAGGTAAAAAAAGGAGGCGGAAGCTTCCTTTTTTCTTTAAAATTACATCAACAAAAGGAGAAAAATTTTGTTATGATAAGGGAGGGTGAGGAAAGGAGAGTTTACATATTGGGGTATATTGAAGAGTTACGCAAAGTCGTTGGTACAAGGCCGCTTATTCTAGTAGGGTCAGCAATTATTATCTTAAATGATAATCAAGAAGTATTGCTTCAATATCGTTCAGATACATATGATTGGGGTGTACCTGGCGGGGCGATGGAGTTAGGAGAAACGACAGAAGAAACTGCTCGCAGAGAACTATTTGAAGAGACGGGACTAAATGCGAAAATTATGCAATTTATCGGGGTTCTTTCGGGAAAAGAAGTGTACTTCCAATATCCAAATGGAGATGAAATTTTTAATGTCATTCATCTGTATCAGGGGCATCATGTGAGTGGGGAAGTTAAACTTGATCATGAAGGATTACAGCTTCAATATTTTCCGGTAGATAAGTTACCGAATTTGAATAAAACAACAGAGAAAATTTTACAAAAATTCCTATATGCATTAACAGAATAGAAGGGTAATTCCTTCTATTTTTATTATATTAAATATTTTGATTTTTTAGTATGTTTATAGTATGATAGTTGTAGACATACATCTTATGGAATTTCACCTAAAAACTGACTAGGGTACATAAGAGAGGGGCAAGTGCAAAATGCATAATGTTGTTATTACAGCTGCAGTTCGTTCGCCAATTGGAACTTTTGGAGGAGCGCTAAAAAATGTAACGCCAGTAGAATTAGCGGTTCCTGTACTTCAGGAAGCTGTAAAACGAGGCGGGGTAGAACCACATGAAGTTGATGAAGTGATTTTAGGTCATTGTATTCAAAGAACTGATGAAGCAAATACGGCGAGAACGGCTGCATTAGCGGCAGGATTTCCTGACACAGTTACGGGTTATACAATCCAACGCCAATGTTCTTCAGGTATGCAAGCAATTATGTCAGCTGCAATGCAAATTCAATTAGGTGTAAGTGATGTTGTTATTGCAGGTGGAGTAGAAGCAATGAGTTCAAGCCCTTATGCATTGAAACAGCACCGCTGGGGACAACGTCTACAGCACGGAGAAATTCGTGATACGGTGTGGGAAGTGTTAGAAGATCCGATTCATCATATTATGATGGGGGAGACAGCGGAAAACTTAGTTGACCAATATGAAATTACAAGAGAGGAACAAGATGAAGTTGCGCTTCGCAGTCATACATTGGCACTGCAGGCAATCGAGTCTGGATACTTTGACGATCAGATTGTTCCTATTACGATAAAAGAACGTAGAAAAGAAGTAGTATTTTCGAAGGATGAACATCCACGTGCTGACATTACAGCGGAAAAATTAGCAGGGTTAAAACCAGCTTTCCGTAAAGATGGATCTGTAACGGCAGGGAATGCATCTGGTCTGAATGACGGAAGTGCGGTTCTAGTATTAATGAGCGAAGAAAAAGCGAAAGAAAAAGGCTTACAACCGTTAGCTAGAATTGTTGGCTATTCAGTAGCTGGAGTAGATCCAAAAATTATGGGTATTGGACCAGCACCAGCAATTCGTAAAGGATTAGAAAAAGTAGATTGGTCATTAGAAGATGCAGATTTACTTGAAATTAATGAAGCTTTCGCTGCACAATACCTAGCTGTAGAGAAAGAATTAGGTTTAGACCGTGAGAAAGTAAATGTAAACGGTAGTGGTGTAGGACTTGGGCATCCAATCGGTTGTACAGGAGCTCGTATCACTGTAAGTTTAATTCATGAATTGAAGAGACGCGGGTTAGAAAAAGGAATTGCCTCTCTATGCGTCGGCGGCGGTATTGGGGTAGCATTATTTATAGAAGCACTATAAAAAAGAAGCAGCAATCGCTGCTTCTTTTTTTTTAAGAATCAAATAAATGATGGAATAATCGATCGCGATTTTCAAAGAAAAGTTTCGTCGTTTGGTAATGCTCTGTTTCTTCTAATGTGGATTCGTGAATCCCTTCTTGTGTTAAAGAATATATAGTGGATTCAGGATAAGCCATTAAAATAGGCGAGTGAGTCGCGATAACAAATTGTGAACCTTGTTCCGCTAATTCGTGCATTCGAATGAGCATGGAAAGTTGTCTCATCGGTGATAAAGCTGCCTCAGGCTCATCTAAAATATATAAACCTTGTCCTGAAAAACGGTTCATGAATAATGAAAAGAATGATTCACCGTGTGATTGTTTGTGTAGTGAGATACCACCATAGGAGTTGATAACTGGATTCCCACGTGCTTCTCTATCGGCATCTATTTCATCTATATAAGAAGCAACGTTATAAAATGATTCAGCACGAAGAAAGAAACCGTCGTTTGGTGTATTGAAACTTTTGGAAATTCGAAGGTATTCATGTAAAGATGAATGTGAATCGTTTGTGCTAAAGCGGAAATTCCTCGTTCCACCTTCTGCATTAAATCCTAAAGCGATTGCAATTGCTTCGAGTAATGTTGACTTACCCGTTCCGTTTTCTCCAATAATGAATGTTACATTTGGATGGAAAGCTAGTGACCGTAATGTTCGGATAGCGGGTAAACAGTAAGGATATGCGGAGAAACTAGGGATATTTTCTTTTTTTAATGTGACATTTCTTAAAAAGGGTACGTCAATCAATATAAAAACCTCAATTCATAACGGATTTTGATTGTAACAAAGCAACAAATACAAGGGTAATAATGAAACCGACTAAGTCCGGAATGTATACTACTACTTTAAAATGCTTCCATAGAAAAAAGCCGATGTATGTACTTACATAGAAGATAAACGGAACAGGAAAAAAGACAAGTGTTAAGAATATGCAACGCCTTATTTTCTGAATATTTTATGTGGATTATAACATGTAAACTATCATATTCCAATGTGAAAATAAATATTGCATCAAGATCAATTCTCTCGTTATGATAGATGGTATTCTATTGAAAATATGAAGAGGAGTTACAACATGCCGTTTACATTTGCACATCCAGCAGCAATTCTTCCTTTTGCGAAAAAGCATTCTCAATATATTTCAGTAACGGCTCTTATATTAGGGAGTATGGCGCCTGACTTTGAATATTTTTTACACTTTAGACCGTATGGTGTTATTGGCCATACATGGCTTGGGTTCGTATATTTAAATTTACCGCTCGTATTTTTGTTAACATACATATATCATTACATTTTAAAAAAGCCGTTTATAACGCATTTACCTAAACCATTTGCTGGCTACTATATATATGCAGTAGATGAAAGGTGGGGGCTTCATACATGGAAGGATTTCTTTGTATTTTGCTATTCCGCTTTATTTGGTATGCTTACGCATGTCGTTTGGGATGCGTTTACTCATAACACGGGCTACTTCGTTATGAAAATACCATTTTTACAAAGAGAATTACATAGTATTCCAGTGTATAAATATATGCAGCACGGGAGTACATGTGTTGGTTTATTATTACTAGTATACGTACTATGGAAGTATAAAGATGAAACAGGGAAAGATATTATTATAGCTTCAGAAAAAAGGAAGTATTGGATTTCGGCAATCATTGTGGCAACTATTACATTTATCGTTCACGCGTTCGTAAATCCCTATTTTCATATTTTCCAAATAGGGGGTATAATAGTATCTGGACTGACAAGTTCGTTTTGTGGACTTCTTATTGTTTCTATAGTTTACAAGGCTAGGGACTAATTTTATATTAATGAATGATAGTGTTAGGAGAAATTAAATGATGAAAGCATGGAAAAGTATTTTTGTTTTATGTAGTTTTCTTCTTATGTTAAGTGGTTGCTTCCATCAAGAAGAAAAGAAAGTTGAACCGAAGAAGAAAGAATCTATTCCTGAGACGAAAGAATATGGTGGGCGTGAGCTGAAAAAAGTAGGACAAAAAGTGAAAGAAACAGGATGGGGTACTTTTAAGTTAGAGCAGATTCATTCTGTAAATCAAACATTTGAAGTAGCACCAATGAAAATTCATGTACAAGAGGTGAAAGTAATCTCTTTATCACAGATGAGTGAAAAGGCAAAAAATACATTAAAAGTATATACGGCATTAACTCCTGAAGAAGTAAAGCGTAGATTAGGAGATAAAGTAAGTCAAGAAGATGCAGAATTATATGCATCGCTAAGTGGAACAGAGATTAGTGATACGATTCGTTACGTTGAAATTACATATAAGGTGGAAAATAGCGGGAATAAAAATATGCAATTTTTCTCTATGAATGATGTTGTGATTAACGATAAGCAACATTTTAAAGTAGCGACTCAAAACTTTTTATATGATGAGGATACGCTAGTTGGTACGAAAAATGTATCAAGAGAAGACTATAAGCCTGGTGAAACAAGAGATGGTATTGTCGGTTTAATACTTGATGATGGAAAAGAAAAGGTAAAGGATATTAAGTTTACAACAGATGGTGCAGTGGCAGGAGATACAGAAACACAAGATGTTGTAAAAGAGCCAGAAACTTTTAACATCTCACTTTCTGAGTAAAATGTTTTTAAAAACATGTAAGAAAAAACAGTCAGCACTTAAAATGTTATGCTGACTGTTTTTTCTGTTCTTTTATGTATGAATCTACATTTTGAAAAGGTACCTTAATTTTAAACGCATCTTTTTGTTCATTAAATTGCTTTTCATTATAGGGGCCGAAACGTTTATTATGCTTTACGTCAATAATCCAATAATGCTCACTTTTTTTATTTGCAATTGCAGCGTCAGGGTTATTCGGATCTGACTTTTCCTCGGTTTGTTTTGCAATAATGTATTTATCATCCCAAGCAATGTCTGTAATTTTTGCAGGAATGTATTGTGTGGCATATACAGCATCTTGCGATGGGAAAAGTTCAAATGCATTTCCAGAAGTACGTATGAGTTCGTATTCATCGTTAATCGTATAAGTTATATGATTTGTATTTCCAGCACAACCGGCTAATAGGAATGCGACGAATAGGATTATCCATTTTTTCAATATGGGAACCTCCTTTACAATGCTGTTGTAACACATTGTACAAGAAAAGTAAGAGAAACGCTAGTTTACAATGTTTTTTAGAAGTGGTACGATGAGACGGGTAAAGAAGGATATGAAGGAGTCGACATAAAAATGAAGTTAAAGATGCATCGTCCAGCGCTTGTAATGAATCGCATAGGTGCTTCCCTAATTGACATGTTTTTAATCTCGGTTATGTATGGTGCAGTAGTAGCTATTATGACCGGAAATTATAGTGCTATTTTTAATCGCTTTAATATTAGTTTTGGTGATTATAGATATGATCTTGCAGTAGTTTTTATATTAATGGCGATATATTTTATTTTGCTACCCTTTATTTGGAACGGTGTTACACTTGGTAAAAAGGTAACGAGAATAAAATTAATTTCATTGAAGAGTGAAAAGTTAACATTACAAACATTAACAATACGATTTTTTGTATTGTTATTACCAAACATATTACTACTTGGAATTCCGATATTATGTAACGTATATATGATGTTATTCCGCAAAGATAATTGTGGTTTTCAGGATTTAATTACAAAAACGAAAGTAATAAGTCTTGTATAACAAAAAAGAGACCTTTTTATATATAAAATAAGAAGGTCTTTCTTTATTATACAAATATATTTTAATTGATATATAATAAGGAAAAAGTTAATCCATATCATTTTTGAATTTAATAGATTGAAAATTAAGAAAATGTTATAATAATTGAAATAATATCTTTATATAATAAGGGGGAAATCGAAATGACTGGAGGTAGCGTAATCTTTTGGGGGATTTTAATTTTCATCGGTTTAGTTTTCGATCAGCGTAATAGTAAGAAAAAAGAAGGAGCAAAAGAGTAATCGCTTACAAATGGATGCGCAACTTTTCTTGCTTGCAGACTAATCTCATAAAGGAGTATACTGAATGACGGTAAGACTTATAGAAGGGGTAATGAGAATGAAGCTTGCAGGAAAAGTTGCCATCGTAACTGGCGGCGGCATCGGTATTGGACGTAATACAGCTCTTTTGTTGGCTAAACAAGGCGCAAAAGTAATTGTGACGGACATTGATCAAGAAAGTGGACAAGCAACAGTGGAGGAAATTACGAATCTAGGCGGAGAAGCACTTTTTGTATCCTATGATATGGGAAAGCAAGGAGATTGGCAACGCGTTATCAGTATTACTTTGAATGCATTCAGCCGTATTGATATGCTTTTTCAAAATGCTGGTCTATATAAAATAGATTCTATTTTTTCACGCCAACAAGAGAACGATTCCAATGTACTTTGTATTAATGACGTATGGATAGAGATAAAACAATTAACGTCATCTTTTATGAAACAGCAAGAAGAAGTGGTGCTAAGTGATTTACCGATATTCGGCATTATTAGCACGAAAGGACAATCATTTCATACAGTTGAAGCCCTAGTATAATAATGAAAACCGCCCTCAGTATAAATGTGGACGGTTTTTTTGTGTGTTATTGTAGAAGGAAATTATTTTTTAACGAATACGTTGTTCAGTTTGACTATCAAAGAAATGCGCTTTATTCATATCGAATGCTAGTTTAATTTGGTCACCAGGTGAAAATGTATGTCTTGCATCAACACGTGCTGCAAAGTCTTGGTCTCCAAGTTTCATATATAAAATAGATTCAGCACCTAATAATTCAGCAACTTCGATTTTTGTTGTGAAAACAGTAGATTGTGAAGCTTCTAAAAATAATAGTTCATCATGAATGTCCTCAGGACGAATACCTAAAACGATGTCCTTATTTACATAGCCTTGTTCACGTAATAGTTTCATTTTTCCTTCAGTTACTTTGATTTTTATTACATTGTCTATAACGAAATCGGTTTCAGTTAATTTACCACGGAAGAAATTCATCGCTGGAGAGCCGATAAATCCACCAACGAAAATGTTTTCAGGTGTTTCATATACTTCTTTTGGAGTACCGATTTGCTGAATCTTTCCGTCTTTCATAACAACAAGTCGAGAAGCCATTGTCATTGCTTCAGTTTGATCATGCGTTACATAAATTGTTGTCGTTCCAAGGCGGTGGTGTAACTTAGAAATTTCTGATCGCATTGCAACACGGAGTTTTGCATCTAAGTTTGATAATGGCTCATCCATTAAGAACACTTTCGCGTCTCGAACAATTGCTCTACCTAACGCAACACGTTGACGTTGTCCACCCGATAACGCCTTCGGTTTTCTATCTAAATATTGTTCCAGTCCTAAAATTTTTGCTGCATCTTTCACACGACGATCGATTTCATCTTTTGGTATTTTTCTAAGTTTTAATCCAAACGCCATATTATCATACACACTCATATGTGGATATAGAGCATAGTTTTGGAAGACCATTGCGATATCGCGATCTTTTGGAGGGACATCATTCATTAGCTTACCATCAATTGAAAACTCTCCTTTTGAAATATCTTCAAGTCCAGCTACCATTCGTAATGTTGTAGATTTTCCGCATCCAGAAGGACCGACAAATACGATAAACTCTTTATCTTGAATGTGTAAATTGAAGTCTGTTACAGCTGTTACGTTATTATCATATATTTTATAAATGTTTTCTAATTTCAGTTCTGCCATGGTATTTCCTCCTAGAAATAATTATGCAAACGTTTTCTTTGAGTTCATTATAAACTAATAGATTCAAAAAATAAACAAAAAAATAAAACGTTTTCATACATTAGAAGAATATTAGTAAATTTCTTATGTTTTCTTAGAAAAATAAGAATAAAAGTTGTAAGCGCTATTTTAAATTAAGATAGAATCTGTTATCATTCATTAATGAAAACGTTTGCGCCTTAAAAAAGAGAAAATCGAATTATTAATGAAATGGGGTAGCATAATGGAAAAACAGTGGTGGAAAGAAAGTGTAGTATATCAAATTTATCCTCGTAGCTTTATGGATAGCAACGGTGATGGTATTGGTGATCTTCGCGGTATTATTTCAAAGTTAGATTACTTAAAAGAATTAGGGATTGATGTAATTTGGTTATCGCCAGTCTATGAATCTCCAAATGACGATAATGGTTATGATATAAGTGATTATTGTAAAATTATGAATGAGTTCGGAACAATGGACGATTGGGATAAGCTATTACATGAAATGCATGAACGTAATATGAAACTTATGATGGACTTAGTTGTTAATCATACTTCTGATGAACATAATTGGTTTATTGAATCACGTAAATCAAAAGATAATAAATATAGAGATTACTATATATGGCGCCCTGGAAAAGAAGGAAAAGAGCCGAATAACTGGGGAGCAGCCTTTAGTGGATCAGCATGGCAGTATGATGAGATGACAGATGAATATTATTTACATCTGTTTTCTAAAAAACAGCCAGATTTAAATTGGGATAATGAAAAGGTAAGACAAGATGTTTATGAAATGATGAAGTTTTGGTTAGAAAAAGGAATTGATGGCTTCCGCATGGATGTTATTAATTTTATTTCTAAAGAAGAGGGGTTACCTGCTGTTGAAACAGAAGAAGAGGGGTATGTTTCAGGTCATAAGCATTTTATGAACGGTCCAAACATTCATAAATACTTACATGAAATGAATGAAGAAGTATTGTCTCATTATGATATTATGACGGTGGGTGAAATGCCTGGTGTAACGACAGAAGAAGCGAAATTGTATACCGGGGAAGAACGAAAAGAACTGCAGATGGTATTCCAATTTGAACATATGGATTTAGATTCAGGAGAAGGCGGAAAATGGGATGTAAAACCATGTTCACTCCTTACTTTAAAAGAGAATTTAACGAAGTGGCAAAAAGCATTAGAGCATGCAGGATGGAATAGTCTGTATTGGAATAACCATGATCAGCCTCGCGTTGTATCTCGTTTTGGTAATGATGGAATCTATCGTACTGAATCAGCAAAAATGTTAGCGACAGTTCTCCATATGATGAAGGGAACGCCATATATTTATCAAGGAGAAGAAATTGGAATGACGAACGTTCGATTCGAATCAATTGATGAATATCGAGATATTGAAACATTAAATATGTATAAAGAAAAAGTGATAGACCATGGTGAAGATATAGAAAAAGTAATGGAATCTATTTATATAAAGGGTCGTGATAATGCTAGAACTCCGATGCAGTGGGATGATCAGAAACACGCTGGATTTACAACAAGTGAACCTTGGATTACTGTAAATCCTAACTATAAAGAGATTAATGTGAAACAAGCACTCCAAGACGAAGATTCAATTTTTTATTACTATAAGAAATTAATTGAGCTACGCAAAAATAATGAAATAGTTGTGTATGGATCATATGATTTAATATTAGAGAATAGTCCTTCTATTTTTGCATACGTAAGAACATATGGAGAAGAAAAACTTCTTGTTATTGCAAACTTTACTGCGGATGAATGTGTATTTGAATTACCTAAGGACATTGTTTATAGTGAATTAGAGTTATTAATACACAATTACGATGTAGAGAATGGACCGGTAGAAAGCATACCATTACGCCCGTATGAAGCAATGGTATTCAAATTGAAATAAGAAAAATCCTTATACCACTTCGGTATAAGGATTTTTTGGTTACCATTTTAATATGGAGAATCCATATGGAGGAAGTGTAACTTGTAATACACTTGCTTCCGCTGAAAATTCTTCGTCTGTATAAATGTTAATGATTTTCTTTCCAGTAACATGGAGAGGTAGTGAAGTTGTAATATCACTACCAGTCGGATTTAAAACGAAAAAGATAGTTTCATCTTCATATGTTTTCGTATAAGAAATATAATTATGTTCATCATTTGCTTCGATAAATTGGAAAGTACCATGTCCGCCAAATGCTTTATATTGCTTTCGTAATGAAATTAATGTTTGTACATGTGTAAATAATAGATGGTCTTGTTCTTTCGTGTCCCAAATCATACATTTGCGGCAATCTGGGTCCATACCGCCGTCCATACCAATTTCGTCTCCATAATAAATACAAGGAGAGCCGATGAAAGAAAGGTGGAATATATAAAGTAACTTTAACTTGTTTTTATCTCCATTACATGTTGTCAATATTCTCGGTGTATCATGACTGTCTAATAAATGAAATGCTGCTTCATTTACATTCATAGAGTAGGAATGTAGAGATTCTGTAATTTGTTTCATAAATTCATTTGCTTTAATGGAATCGTTAGCAAAGTAAGACAGTAGAGCATTTGTAACAGGATAGCTCATTACAGCATCAAATTGATCCCCTTGTAGCCATGGAAGTGCATCGTGCCAAATTTCGCCTAAAATATATACTTCAGGATTTAATGCCTTAATCTCACTCCGGAATTCTCTCCAAAAGCTATGGTCGACTTCATTTGCCACATCAAGGCGCCAACCGTCTATATTGAATTCTCTTACCCAATAACGCCCAACTTCAAGTAAGTATTCTTTTACATCCGGGTGTGCTGTATTTAATTTAGGCATATACGGTGTAAACGCGAAAGTATCATAATTCGGAAGTGGCTCAGTTCTAATTGGGAACTCATGAATATGGAACCACTCTTTATATGCTGACTGCTCACCATTTTCTAGTACGTCTTGAAATTTATCGAAAAAGTATCCACTATGATTAAATACGGCATCGAGCATTACTTTTATACCGTGTTTATGACATGCCTGAACGAGTTCTTTGAAAGTTTCTTTTGTGCCAAATTGTGGGTCGATTTCCATGTAGTCGATTGTGTCATACTTATGGTTTGAATGTGCTTTGAAAATAGGTGTGAAATATATTCCAGAAATTCCAAGCTTAACAAGGTAATCAAGGTTTTGGATAATACCAGCAAAATCTCCTCCGAAAAAATTAGTTGGAGTTGGTTCAGTGCTGCCCCAAGGGAGGGTATTTTCTGGATTTAGTATACGATCTCCATTTGCAAATCGTTCTGGGAAAATTTGATACCAAACAGTATCTTTAATCCAGGAAGGCGCTTTGAATACATCATTTGCATGAATAAATGGAAAACAGAAAAAGTTACCAACGTCATCATTTGGAATGGTAGAAAAAAATCCTCGCTCTGCATAAATAAGAGTGTCTGCATCGTTTTTTAATTCGAATCCATAACGTAAGCGCTTAAATTTTGGCTCAATGGAAATGGACCAATAATCAAACAATGTAGTAGAACCAGTTTTTTTCATCGGTGTACTTGATGTAATCCATTTCCCGTCTTTCCATTCATAAGGATCACCGTAAATAAGAGTGGCGCTTTGAACATCGTCTTTTTTAGTACGTATTCGGATGTGAATCGTTTTTTCATCGTAAGCGTATGCATAATTATCTTTTGGCCTATGATAAATGGCTTCTTTAAGCATATAGAAAATCCCCCTTTACTATCTCCATGCATATTGTTCCCTTAAGTATAATAATAAAGTATATGTTGCAAACGATTGCTTTTTGCATAACTTTAATATTGCTTATAAGAGTAGTATTCATTTCATATAAAGTCAATGTATAAAGAGTATAGTAAATAATATTTTTAAATTAATATTTGCAAAATGAATAAAAGAATGTATAATGATAGACAAATAGCGCAAACGTTTTCATAGATTGAGATATTGTTTGCGCTTCTATTAAACTATTCAATGCAAACGTTTTCAATTATTAAGGTACATATACAATTTAGGGAGGTTTTTGGGATGAAGAAAGCATTATCATTATTAACGGTTTCGGCATTATCAATTGGTATGTTATCTGCATGTGGGCCGAAAGATTCGGGGAAAAAAGAGGAAAGTAAAGCGAAGAAAGACTATGATCTTCTTGTTTGGGAAGATGATAAAAAAGGCGTTGGTTTAGAACCAGCAGTAAAAAGCTTTGAGGAAAAATATAAAGTAAAAGTAAAAGTTGTTGAAATGCAAATGACGGATCAAGTGAAGAAGTTACGTCTTGATGGACCAGCGGGGACGGGACCAGATGTTGTAACATTACCACATGATCAAATCGGAAACGCAGTAACAGAAGGTTTACTTTCTGAAGTGAAAGCTGATGATGCTGTAAAGAGTAAATTTACTGATTTATCAATACAAGCACAGACATATAACGGAAAATTATATGGTTTACCAAAAGCAATTGAGACACCAATCTTTATTTACAATAAAAAATTAATGCCAAAAGCACCAGAAACGATGGACGAGCTGTTTAACTTCTCAAAAGAATTTACGAAGGATGGCAAGTACGGATTTTTAACATTAGGAGATAACTTCTACTTTGCTAATGCATTCATGGCAGGTATGGGTGGTTATGTGTTTGGTGAAAAAGATGGAAAGCCAAATGCAAGTGATGTTGGATTAAATAATAGCGGAGCAGTGCAAGGTGCTGAATACCTTCAAAAATGGTACAAAGAAAAGTTATTCCCGAAAGGTATTATCGGTGAATCTGGTGGACCTGCTGCTGATGGACTATTCAATGAAGGGAAAGCAGCATCTATTATGAATGGACCATGGGCATTCCAAGCGATGGAAAAGAACGGAATTGATTATGGGGTTGCTCCAATGCCGAAATTACCAAATGGTCAACCAATGAAAACGTTTGTTGGGGTTAAAGGATGGCATGTAACAAGTTTCTCTAAAGAAAATGATTTAGCTACAAAATTCACTGAATGGGTAACGAATGAAGAAAACGCAAAAATTCGATTTGAGAAAACAAAAGAAATTCCTCCAGTAAAAGCAGTAATGGAAGATCCAATTATTAAAGATAATGAAGCTGCAAAAGCAGTTGCGACACAATCTGAAAATGGGATTCCAATGCCGAACATTCCAGAAATGCAAGAAGTATGGAAACCAGCTGGAGATGCGCTTCAATTAGTTGTTACGGATAAAGAGGCACCAAAAGCAGCGCTTGATAATGCAGTGAAGCAAATTAAAGGTAATATTGAGGCAAATCATAGTAAGAAAAAATAAGGTGAAATTCGTGCCTCTAATATGAGGGGCACGAATTCTCTCCCAGAAAAAAGGGGGAAGGAACATGCAAACATCTATGGAACCAGCAAACGGCTTAAATGGTTCAAAGCATAGGAAAATGGCAACCATGTTATCTATCATTCCAGGCGTGGGCCAAATGTATAATAAACAATTTGTAAAAGGTCTTATTTTTCTAGTATTAACAGGTTCATTTATTGTAGCCTTTGCTGATTTATTAAATATGGGATTATGGGGAATTGTAACGCTTGGTACAGAAGTTCCACGTGACCATTCTGTCTTTCTATTAGTAGAAGGAATCTTAGCACTCATCGTCATCGTGTTTGGCCTCGGAATATATGGGTTTAATTTATATGATGCATACCAAAACGGGAAGAAACGTGATATAGGAACACCGTTAAACTCTGTAAAAGAGCAATACCGTAATTTACTAGATCAAGGTTTTCCATATTTAATGGTTTCACCAGGTTTTCTATTACTTATCTTTGTAGTTGTATTCCCAATCATTTTCGTAATTTTAATTGGATTTACGAACTATGATTTATATCATTCTCCTCCAGCTAAACTAGTAGATTGGGTAGGGTTTAAAAACTTTATTGATATCTTTACATTACCGATGTGGAGAGAGACGTTTTTAAGTGTATTTTCTTGGACTGTCATTTGGACATTCGTTGCAACGACATTACAAGTTGCGCTTGGTATTTTCTTAGCGATTATCGTAAATCAGCCTGGTATTAAAGGGAAGGCAATTATTCGAACAATCTTCATTTTACCGTGGGCGGTCCCAGCATTCGTATCTATTCTTGTTTTCTCTGGTATGTTTAATGAGACATTTGGAGCAATTAACAATCAAGTATTGGCTTTATTCGGAATTGAAAAGATTGCTTGGATGACAGATCCATTTTGGGCGAAGGTAGCTTTAATTATGATTCAAACGTGGCTTGGATTCCCGTTCGTCTTTGCAATGACGACAGGTATATTGCAATCGATTCCAGGAGAATTATATGAAGCTGCTACAGTAGACGGAGCTACAGCTTGGCAACAGTTTCGAAAAATTACATTGCCACTTGTTCTATATGCAACAGCACCAATATTAATTACGCAATATACGTTTAACTTTAATAACTTTAGTATCATCTATCTATTTAACGGCGGAGGTCCTGCTGTAGCTGGACAAGACGCAGGTGGAACGGATATTTTAATTTCATGGATTTATAAGTTAACGATGACTTCAGCGCAGTATGGGAAAGCAGCAGCTCTTACAATGATATTATCGTTAATCGTTATTACAGTTGCGTTATGGCAATTTAAGAGAACAAAATCATTCCAAGAAGAGGATATGATGTAAATGAATATTAAAAGACAAAAGATGTTACGTCTCTCATTAAGTTATTTCGTTATTTTCGTAATGTGTGCCATCATTTTCTATCCATTATTATGGATTATTGGCTCATCGTTTAATCCGGGTGATAGTTTATCTGGATCAAGTATTATCCCACAAAATGCAACGTTAGATCATTATCGTAAGTTATTAGATTTAGAGAATAGTAATTATTTACTATGGTATAAAAACACATTAAAAGTAAGTGTTTTAACGATGATTTTCTCAGTGTTAGCAATTAGCTTTACTGCTTATGCATTTTCAAGATACCGTTTTGTAGGAAGAAAAAATGGTTTATTAACATTTTTAATTCTGCAAATGATTCCAAACTTTGCAGCGTTAATCGCTCTATATGTATTAGCGCAGTTAACAGGATTAATTGATACGCACCTTGCATTAATTTTAATTTATGTAGGCGGGGCAATCCCAATGAATACATGGCTTATGAAGGGATATTTTGATACAATTCCGAAAGAATTGGATGAGTCAGCTCGTATGGATGGGGCAGGACATTTCCGTATTTTTTGGCAAATCATTATGCCACTTGCAAAGCCAATCGTAGCAGTTGTAGCGCTATTCACTTTCATCGGTCCATTTACAGATTTCATTTTAGCGAGTATTATTTTGCGCACACCAGAAAATTATACTTTAGCAGTTGGATTATATGAAATGGTAGCGAAGAAATTTGGTAATGAATTTACAACGTTTGCAGCGGGTTCAGTATTGATTGCAATCCCAATTTCAATTTTATTCCTATCACTACAAAAATACTTTATCTCTGGTTTAACTGCTGGAGGTACGAAAGGATGAAAAATGGGACATTACGTCCCATTTTTCTTTTCATCTCCCTATAAAATATTTTATAGGGAGATGAAAAGAGATTTGACATCATATGTGAAAAGAAGTGAAATAAATAGTATATTATAGTATAGGAAAAAAGAGCTATATCCCTTACAATACATGGAGAGGGAGAATATGATAGGTTTTGCAAGATAGAATCAATGAAAGTTTATGACTTCTCCTATAACTTGCAACGGGTGCAAGATAAAAATATATGAAAAATGGCAGAGAATTGAGAGGAGGGGGATTTTTATGACAGTTACAATTAAAGATGTGGCGAAGAAGGCGAATGTAGCACCATCTACCGTTTCTCGTGTAATTGCTGATAATCCAAGTATAAGTGAAAAAACAAAGCGTCGTGTTCGGAAAGTAATGAGTGAACTAGGGTATCATCCCAATTTAAACGCAAGAAACCTAGCTAACCAAACAACAAAAACACTTGGTCTTGTGATGCCAAGTTCTGCAAGTAAAGCTTTTCAAAATCCGTTTTTCCCAGAAGTTATAAGAGGGATTAGTTCATTTGCACATGTGGAAGGGTATGCACTTTATATGTCGACAGGTGAAACGGAAGATGAAATTTTTAATGGTGTTGTAAAGATGGTGCAGGGGCGCCAAATTGGTGGCATTATTCTTTTATATTCAAGAGAGAATGATCGGATTATTCAATATTTGCATAAACAAAATTTCCCGTTTGTATTAATTGGGAAACCATATGATCGAAAAGAAGAAATTACATATGTAGATAATGACAATTATACAGCTGCAAGAGAAGTAGCAGAATATTTGATTTCATTAGGTCATAAACAAATCGCGTTCATCGGCGGTGGATCTGATTTACTTGTAACGAGAGATCGTTTGGCTGGAATGAGTGATGCTTTGAAATTAGCTGATATTATATTGCCGAAAGAGTATATTTTACATTTTGATTTTTCAAGAGAAAGTGGTCAACAAGCCGTGGAGGAATTAATGGGGCTGAAGCAACCGCCGACAGCAATTATCGCAACGGATGACTTGATTGGACTTGGTGTGTTAAGTGCACTTTCTAAAAAAGGCTTCGTTGTACCGAAGGATGTCTCTATTGTAAGCTTCAACAATGCTTTATTATCAGAAATTGCGAGTCCGCCACTTTCGACAGTTGATGTGAATATATATCAACTAGGATATGAAGCAGCAAAAGCTTTAGTTGATAAAGTAGAGAATGCAGAATCTACTGCAAAGTGTATTATTATTCCGCATAAATTACTGAAGCGTCAAACTTGTGATCATTATGCATAAAAAAGCTAAGAGTTTAACTCTTAGCTTTTTGTTGTAGGAAGGCTTCTAAACGGTCACAGCCTTCTTTTAAAGTTTCGATACTATACGCATAGGATAAGCGAAGATAACCCTCACCATATTCAGAAAATGCTGTTCCAGGAACGACGGCGAGTCCAGCTTCTTTGACAAGGTCAAGTGCAAAATCAAATGATGAAGATGTTAAATGTCCAACATATGGGAATAAGTAAAATGCACCTGTTGGCTTTTCAACTGTTAAGCCCATTTGGATGAGTCTATTATATACGTAATCACGGCGTTTTTTGTATTGGTGGCACATCATTTTTGGTGCATCTTTAGCAGCTGTTAATGCTTCAATTGCAGCATATTGAGCAATTGAAGTAGCGCACGTTACGTTGTATTGATGAACTTTTAATATATGTCCAGCTAAATAGCTTGGTGCGAATAATAGACCGATACGCCAGCCAGTCATAGAGTGAGATTTTGATAAACCGTTAATGACGATAGTCTTTTCACGCATTTCTGGGAAATGAGCAATAGATGTATGCGTTTGTTCATATACAAGTTCGCTATAAATTTCATCAGAAAGGACGAAAATGTTTTTATCTTTTAAAACATCTACAATATCTTGCAGTTCTTCTTTCGATAAAGTTACACCAGTTGGATTAGAAGGATACGGCAGTACGACGCATCTTGTTTTTTCAGTAATAGCATTTTCTAGTGCTTCGGCTGTTAAACGGAAGCCAGTTTCACGAACATCGATAAAAATAGGTGTAGCGCCGCATAAGCGAATAATCGGTTCGTATCCTGGATAAATAGGGGCAGGTAAAATGACTTCTGTTCCTGGCTCTAAAATCGTTCGAAATGCAACATCAATTGCTTCACTGGCACCGATTGTAACGATGGTTTCGTTTTCAGGTGAATAATGTAAATCGTAGTTATCTTTTACAAAGTTACAAGCTGCCTTGCGCAATTCTAGTAAACCAGCGTTATGTGTATAGCTTGTATAATTTTCTGTAATAGCCCGTTTTGCCGCTTCTTTTACAAGAGAAGGTGTAGGAAAATCAGGTTGACCAATTGTTAAAGAGATAAGATTATCATAGTTTTGAATCATGTTAGAGAATTGACGGATTCCAGAAATTTGGATGTCCTTCACTCTAGGGTTAATGAATTGTTCCATTGTATCTCCCTTTCTTCCGTTTGAAAATTAAGTCCATTTTATCATATTTTCTATAATTTCGCTTGCGTATATGTTATGTAGAAAGAGAGGGATAATAGAAAAAAAGCCGCTGTAAGCGACTTTTTAATATCCGTACTCCCAATCTATTTCATCTTCATTCCAAAGTACAGAGGATACTTTGCCAAGGTGAACAACGGATTCATTAACAGCACATGTGCAATTTTCTTCTCCTGTTTTATGCTGTAACTCTTCATATACTGATTTTTCAACATTTTCTAGAACGACCAAATTTTCTTCTTTTAAAACAAGCGTAGTACCCGCCATATTTATCTTCCTCCTACTAAAATAATGATCACTTATTTGTAAACATAGATAGTATGGATTATATGCTGTATTTTGCTATAGTTGTCCGTCTCATGAAGTATTTTTTATTTTCTTTGTAATCCGTATTCATTGTATACTGCCGGGCAGAAATTTGGTACAGGGTTTACATTCATTTCGAAAATCTGTAACAATTATTATGTGTTGTTAACAAAGAATTAACAAATATGTTAAGAAAAATCAAAATTTTAAAACAAATAAACCCGTAAAATGATATAATCATATCAAAATACATATAGGGGATGAAAGGCTATGGAGCTGATCCGTGATCTAATGATCCAAATTGCCATCATTATTTTGCCGCTATTTTTATATGAAGCGATTCGTTTAAATCGTTATCAAGAAATGCCTCCGAAGCCTAACCGCTACTTTATTATGTTTTTATCCAGTATTACACTCGTTCTCTCCATGACATACTCTATTTGTTTTGGTGACGTTTGTGGGTATAACTTTCACCCAATCCCGATTGTTAGTGGTTTTCTATATGGTGGGATTGTTGGTTTAGTCCCGGCCGTTATTTTTGTTGCATATGAATGGGCGCTAAAGGGAATGAGCCTTCTTCCAATCATAGAAGTAATATTTCTATTGATAGTTCCATTATTTTTATCAAAGAAATGGTCTCTATTTTCAAGGGAGAAGAAACTAATTTTTGCATTTATGATTTCATCATTGTACGTACTTGTTTCTTTAGTAATTGGAATGATTACCGTTCTGTTAGAAACGGGGTTTACACCGTATATTTCGCACCTATATAGCGGATATATATTTGCTTCGCTTATTATGGTTATGACAATGGTATTTCAGGTGTACTTAACAGAATATTTAAATGAAAATGCAATACTACGTACAGAGATGCAAAAGTCAGAAAAGCTTAATATTGTAAGTGAGTTAGCAGCAAGTGTTGCACATGAGGTTCGAAACCCGCTCACTGTTGTTCGTGGTTTTATTCAATTGCTAGAAAGTACGGAAGATGTGAAGAATAAGGATTATATGCGTCTCGTATTAGCCGAATTGGACCGGGCAGAACAAATTATTTCAGATTATTTGAATTTAGCAAGGCCACAAATTGAGAAAAAGGAACACATTTGTTTATCAGCACAATTAATAGAAATGACTACACTTATGTCATCATTTGCAGCGATGCAAGGTGTATATTTGCAAGTTGAGATTTCTGAAAGCCTTTATACGATTGGTGATAAGGCGAAATTAAAGCAAGCAATTATGAATGTTGTTAAAAATGGTATTGAAGCAATTCAAGGAAATAAAGGATATTTAAAAGTAACGGCTATTCAAAAAGATGAAACGATTGTAATAAGGGTTAAAGATAGTGGTGTTGGAATGACGAAAGAACAGTTAGCAAGGCTGGGACAACCGTATTATTCTTTAAAAGAAAAAGGAACAGGATTAGGGCTTATGGTAACTTTTAGTATTTTACAAGCGCATAATGGTACGCTGGAATATAAAAGCGAAAGTGGGAAAGGCACTGAAGCGATTATTATATTGCCAGCTGTAAGAAATAAGGAATAAAAGTTACCGTTGAAAGGTAACTTTTTATTTTATATTGTTTATTCATTTGTTTTTTCTTGTTTTGTTCGGCTAAATAAGCTTCTAAATGATTGCAAGAATCCTTGCTCTTTTGAGGCAGCAACCATTCTTTTTGTTTCTTGAATTTCACGAATAACTTGCATAAGTTGTGCATCACGATTACTATCTTTGTTATAAATTTGATTTACGAGTTTATTCATTTTTTCTTCTTGCTTAGATTCTCGTTTATACATATGATTCATTAATAAGTCCATCTTTTCTTTCTGCAGGGCATCTGTTTGAGCAGCATGATCCACTAATTCTTGTAGCATTTTTTCTTGAGAGCCTTCTTTTACATAAACTTGTTGCATTAATTCATCTAGCTTTTCATCTTTTAAACGATTTTGGGTAATAAGGGTAGAATTTTGATGAATAATTGCTTCATTTAATTGAGCGAGCATTTCAAGTTTTAACATGAACTCCTCAAAGTTACGCCCATCTTCTTTTTCTTTCGGTTGTATTTCTTGCTTATCTTGTATAACTGGTACAGGTGGGGCCTCTTTTTCTTTTAAAATAATTGGTATCGTTTCTGAAATATCTTCTTGCAATGTAGCAGCTCTTTCATGTATAGATTTCAATAGTTTTAAATCATCCAGTTTATAAATACGGGCATCAGCTGTTTTGGAAATCATATAACCATGTTCCTCTAACAGTTGACTATATTTGCGAACTATATGTTTTGGGATGCCTGTTTTATTCGTGACATCTTTCGTTTTATAGATAGCTTCCATGATATTTCCTCCCCAAAAAGTATCGTATATATCATTTCAATCTTTTATGAGGACTTCCTTTGAAAAAGAATGTCGGAAGGTTATTAGTTTTCTACAGCATTAGTGAAAAGGTGAAGAAAAATGAGAGTTTTTGGCGGAATAGCGGAGAAGAGCTAAAATAATGTCTGAAAACATATACGGGAGAAGTTTGTTATAATAACTGAGGAAAAGAAACTGGTAGAATCATGGAGGTATACATGAAGCAATTAAAAGGTATTATCATTTCAATTATTGCAATTCTTTCTATTGTAGTAGCGGTTTATGAAGTACTTATTCCAGAGGAAACAAGTACAAAAAAAACAAATGCGTATGATCAAGTTCTAGAATTTCCGAAAGAGAGATATCCAGAAACCGGGAAACATATTACGGATGCGATAAAAGAAGGACATTCAGAAGTTTGTACAATCGACCGTGGTGGTGCTGCGGATAGAAGAAAATTATCGTTAGCTCCATACCCATCAAAAAAAGGGTATGATCGTGATGAATGGCCAATGGCGATGTGTAAAGAAGGCGGAAAAGGAGCACATATCGAATATATAAGTCCAGCAGATAACCGCGGAGCAGGGTCTTGGGTAGGGAATAAGCTAGATAAATACCCAGATGGTACGCGTGTGAAATTTGACGTAAAGTAGTAGTTGTATATTTCATAATGAAGGAGAAGGGGAATGATGGAGTTAACAATTTCGTATTCGCAATTAATGTTGATGAACTATGACGGTGAGCAGCCTTATGTTGACTGGACGGATGAAGATTTTGAAAGAGGTTATGCGAAGGCGGATGGAACTGTTATTTTTGAAGCACTTTCTGATTATACTTGTGAAATAAAAGTAACTTGCGGGAAACATATTGAGAAAGAAGAAGTGGTTAGAACGGTTACAGTTCCTTTTACAGTTGAAAATGAATGTATCGTTGTAACAAGTATTCTTTCAAATAAATTTCAAATCCCTATTCCAAATGGTGAGTATACAGTTGTCTTACAAGCAACTCCTCTTGAAGAACCAATGGATGATGAATTATATAAAATACAATACGAATTCTTTTTTGAAAGTAAAGAATAAAAAATGGGTTATCCTTTTTGAGGATAACCCATTTTTGTTATGCGTTTGTTTTTAGTAGGGAACGAGCATCTTTTGCTGCTTGCACCATATGTTCTAGAGCTGGAATAACTTCTTCTGTTCTTCTCGTTTTTAAACCACAATCAGGATTAATCCAGAAATATTTAGGATCGCATACTTTTAAAGATTGTTCTACGATTTTATACATTTCATCTTTGCTTGGTACACGTGGGCTATGAATATCATATACACCTAGACCGATGCCTTTTTCATATGTTGTATGTTTTAATGTATCAATAAATTCGCCGTGGCTTCTTGATGTTTCAATAGAAATCACATCTGCATCTAATGCGCGAATCGCGTCAACAATATCTTCAAAGTTACTGTAACACATATGAGTATGAATTTGTGTTTCATTTGCTACAGAAGAAGTTGCTAAAAGGAAGGATTGTACTGCCCATGTAATATAAGCGTCCCAATCTTTTTCTTTTAGTGGCATTCCTTCACGAAGTGCTGGCTCATCGACCTGGATTACTCGAATTCCGGAAGATTCAAGTAGTTCAATTTCATGACGAAGAGCTAATGCGATTTGATACGAAACTTCTTTTCTTGGAATGTCATTTCGAACGAAGGACCAATTTAAAATCGTAACAGGTCCAGTTAACATTCCTTTTACAACTTTCTCTGTTAAGCTTTGTGCATAAACAGTTTCCTTAATAGTCATTCCGTTAATAAAGGCTACATCACCATAAATAACAGGTGGTTTTACGCAGCGGGAACCGTATGATTGTACCCAACCGTTTTTAGTGAATGAGAAACCAGCAAGGCGCTCGCCGAAATATTCAACCATGTCAGTTCTTTCAAACTCGCCATGAACAAGAACATCAAGACCAATTTCTTCTTGGTAACGAATCCATTTTTCTGTCTCTTTTTCAATAAATTGTTCATATTGTTCATTTGAAATAACACCGTTACGCCATTCTTTTCGCGTTTGACGAACTTCAGTTGTTTGCGGGAAGCTACCGATAGTTGTCGTTGGTAACAACGGTAACTCTAGGGCAACTTGTTGTAATTCATATCGTTTTTCAAATGGAAGAGGACGTGAAAAATCTTCTTCTTTTAGTGCTGTTCGTGCTGCTTTAACATCTTCTCGGTTACGTGCAGCAGATGAACGAATTGTATGATGTACGTTTCGATATGTTTCCAGCTCATTACTAATGCTTTCTATACCTTGAGTCAGAGCAGAATGAATGAGAACTAGCTCTTCTAATTTTTGATTTGCAAATGCTAACGCATCAAATAGCTCGGTCGATAAGTGAATTTCTTCTGTTTTATCGATTGGTGTATGCAATAAGCTACAAGAAGGCTGAACGATGAAATCTTTCGTTTGGACTTGTTTTTGTAACGTTGTAAATAACGTAAGAACTTCATCAAGGTCAGCTCTCCAAATGTTACGGCCATCTATACAACCGACAGCTAAAGTTTTATCAGCTGGGAATCCATATTTTGAAATAGCATGTAGATTTCCTTCTTTACCATGAATGAAATCTAATCCAATACCTGATACTGGGAATGTAATAATTTCTTCATAGTTTTCTTCTACACTATCAAAATATGTTTGTAAAAGAAGAGTCGCATTTGGAACTTCTTTACGAATAGCTTCATAAATTTCTTTTGCTTGTTGAATTTCTTCTTTCGTTAAAGAAGCGAAAATTGGTTCATCAACTTGAATGACTTGTGCACCAGCTGCATGTAGTTCTGAAAGCAGTTGTACGTAAGGTGCAACTAACTGTTTTAAAATAGTAGCAAATTGTTCTTGTGTATAACCTTTAGCTAATTTCAAGAAAGTATATGGTCCTAAAATAACAGGCTTTCCATCTACTCCTAATTCTTGTTTTGCCTCTTCGTATAAGCGAAGTGGACGGTTATCTTTTAAAGAGATTTGTAATCCCTCTTCATATTCAGGAACGATATAATGATAGTTTGTATTAAACCATTTTGTCATTTCGGAAGCTACGTGATCTTTAGAGCCACGCGCCATTGCAAAATATACATCAAGGTAAGATGTAAACTCAGAAAAACGTGATGGGATAAATCCTAGCATATAAGCAGTATCCAAAACGTGATCATAATATGTAAAATCGCCAATTGGAATGAGTTCAATCCCTTTTTCCTGCTGTACTTTTACGTGTTGAAGGCGAATTTCTTTCATCGTTGTTAAAAATTGTTCTTTATCAATTTTATTGGACCAAAAAGCTTCCAATGTTTTTTTCCACTCTCGTTGTAGTCCGATACGTGGATAACCTAAGTTACTTGTTTGAATTGCCATTTCAAATTCCTCCCTAATTGAAAGTAAGCATTTCCGTTTACTAGGAAATACCTATAACAAAAAGTACAAAGGCACAGAAAATAAGCCTTCCTTTTTGTTTTAACACCTCATCATCATCCGTGAATCTATCAGTGTTGTTAAAACAGGCAGGTCTCCTGACTTATGCGTCATATAATTTCTTTCACCTTCCCGTTTTCACAGTGGCTCTAAAAAAGAAATCTCAGCATTTACAGTGGCGGGACCGTGTTGGAGTTTCACCAAGCTTCCCTTTTAAACACGAAACGAAATGTTCGTGTACCTATTTTCCTTTTGAAAGGAAGTTAACAAGCAATATGATATTGAAACAAATTCTAACACAATTTTTGGAATTTTGTCTACTGTTTTGAAATAAGAAAATTCTAAAGTTTTTCATTTTTATTTTTCTGATTAATGAAGAGGAGTGGATTGGATTAAACTTATAAAAAAGTGTGTACTTGTACAGAGGTAAGACGCTGGTTGTGTTGTTTAACAATTAGTCCGTATTCTGGAATAAGGAAGAGGATTGGATGGTTCATTTCGAAATAGTATCTTATATCGAAAATTAAACAATAATATGATAACCCCGTCCTAAATTAGAACGGGGTTATGCTTATTTTAGGTTTTAAAATTAAATAACCTTATTGTCTTTTTACAGCTTTTTCTTTATCTTCATCTATATCAATTTCTGAAAGCCGCCCTGCAACTGCATCTGTAAGGAGGGTGTTTAACCATTGCAATTCAACTGTAATATGTTCAATAACGCTTTGTAAAATATATAATTGAGCACGTGGAATTTGTCCTTTGCTACAATCATAAATAGTTTGCATATTATGTAAATATTGAATGGTATCATTTTTCTTCTTTTCTAAAATAGGAACTAACTCTTGATCGTCACCAAAATGAGCGAAAGAGAGTGCTGAATAAATTGGTTTATATATTTGATTTTTTGCTTCGAATTGCTTTAATAGTAACGTGTGAAATAACCGTTTACCTTCTTCTGTTATATGAAAGATTGTTTTATCTGGTCTATTCGTATCTCGAACAATAGTTGTAATACTAATTGCACCTTGCTTTTCTAATTGCTCGAAGGCGTAGTAAAGTGATCCTTTTGCATATTTAATATAACAATCCATTTGTCTTTCTTTCATGATGTGTTGCACTTCATATGGATGTTTATCCCCTTCGAGTAGCAAGCCGAGAATGACTAATTTCATGCTCATTCTGTTTCAACTCCTGTATATAGAAACTTTATCCCGATTGGTGAGGGATAATAATCAGTGGGAATGGTTCCTTACTGATTAAAGATTTACTTTATATATTATAAACGGCATACCCTTTTTCATAAAGGATATGCCGTTTCTTTTTTCTATACTAACTTACCTGCTTTTGTTTTTGTTTCGTTTTTGGACCTGTAAAGAGGCGTTCATTTCCCATAAGTAAAATACAAATAATGCTTAGTACAGCCGGGATAAGTGCCCAGAAGAATGTACTGGCAATAGATGTAGCGAGAGCTTCTTTAATACCAGTTAATATTTCAGCTGGTATTTTATCGGTAGCACCTGGTGATAATAAGAAACTTGTGTCTCCGCCCTTTGGTGCTAATTTAGCTAGTTCAGGAGGGAACAAAGTGTTTAGTTTATCTGTAAAAATATGATTTTGAATTGTACCGAAAATCGTTACACCAAGAGTCATACCGAGTGAACGGAAGAATGAGTTTGTTGATGTAGCAGAACCACGGTCTCTCATTTCTAATTTGTGGATAGAAGACATACTTAAAACTGAGAATGAGAAACCAACTCCAAGTCCAGCGAGAACCATAAATAGCGTTACGAGTAGACGTGGTGTGTCCATTGTTAAAGTACTTAGTAAATAAATACCAAGAACGAAGAAAACGCCAGATGCCATCATGATGTTACGATAACTTGTTCGAGAAGCTAACTGTCCACCTGTTTGACTTCCAATTACAGAGCCGACCATCATAGGTGTTAAAATCAATCCAGCATTTGAGGCTGAACCGCCGAGAACACCTTGAACGAAGATCGGAATATATACGGTACAGATGATAAAAGCGGCGCCATAGAAAAAGGCAACTCCTTGGCTAGCTGCGAATAAAGGTTTTTTAAATAGATGGAACGAAATGATAGGCTCAGTTGCTTTTCGTTCGACGAAGAAGAAAATAATAAGCATAATAACAACTGTTGTAAATAAACCGATAATTACAGTGGAATTCCATGCGTATTCTTTACCACCAAGTTCTAAGGCGAACATTAAGCAAACGATACTAATAACAAGTGTAATAGCGCCGGCCCAATCAATTTTTTGTTTTCTAAATTCTAGAGATTCACTGTAGTATTTCGTAATGAAGAAGAAGGAGATAAGTCCTAATGGAATATTAATATAGAAGACCCAATGCCAACCTATATAGTCTGTAATATAAGCACCTAATAAAGGTCCAAATACACTAGATGTCCCAAAAACCGCACCGAATAGCCCTGTCATTTTTCCACGCTTTTCTGGTGGGAATATATCGTACATAATTGTGAAGGCGATAGGCATAAGAGCGCCGCCACCAATCCCTTGAATTGCTCTATAAATACTTAGCTGCTCAATACTAGATGCTGTTCCGCAAAGTGCAGAACCGAATAAGAAAAGAATGAGGCCACCAATATAAAAACGTTTCCGTCCGTACATATCAGAAAGTTTTCCAAAGATTGGCATCCCTGCCATTGTTGCTACCATATATGCAGACGTTACCCAAACGAACTTGTCAAATCCTCCTAGGTCTCCAACAATCGTTGCCATTGCTGTTGCAACGATTGTATTATCCATTGCCGCCATTAAAATACCAAGTAGTAAACCAGCAACAACAAATTTTGTCTTGTTGGAGTCTTTTTTTGATAATTGAGATTCCAAATATAACCCTCCTTTAATAATAAGTAAACTATATTAAGTTTTGAGTGCAGTGCATAAAAAATTAATATAGTTCTTTCAAATCAATTGCCACAAGTGCACTGACAAAGCCATAAAGAATATTATAGTCAAATTTGACTAAAAGGCAAACTTTTTCTTCCGTCAAAATATTCTGTTGTATGGGCAGCGAAAGAGTGAGTAATACTTATTATTGGTATAAAGTGAAACTTTAATCAGTGGAGGTTTTGTTCATCCCCCACCTAGCTTCTTTACTTTCTCTGAGTTTTGAGATGGGGTCTTACTGCCCGGCAAATAGTGGGATAAAGTCAATGAAGGAAATTGTAAAAAAATATTTCAGTAAGAATACCTTCTGTTAACAGAGGAAAAATGGTTTTTTCTTTATATTGTCGAATAGGATAAAAGGAAGAGTAATAACTATATACAATTTGTAACAAGCTTTATTAATATCGTGTAGAGAGGCAGAATAAGGTCGTATGGATGATGCATCTGAAATGAGGTGAATATTATTATGAAAATATGGAAACGAATTTCGGATCAAGGAAGGCGTTCAATACCGCTACAACCGGTATTATGGATTGATGGCTCAAAAAAGGAAAACGAATGTCCTAATCTAGCAGTTACATTACAAATCCGTAGTATGTATAAAGAAAAATTTTCATATGAACTGACCTATGATGTAAACGACATACTTATTATTCGAATTGAAGTCGAAAATAAAGGGATGGAAATGATTTCACGAGTTGTAGTAAGTCATATGATTCGAGATTATTTTGCCTATATTCCAAATTCATTAAAGGTTGATAAGGGGATGAGCGAGTTTCTGTTCCAGCTTGTAAGGTGGCGAATCGATAATTTATTACCGAATGAGAAGGTAGAACTAATTTGTAAAATAAAAGCAAATAAAGATAAAGCACTCAAAAACGCATTATTTCAGGCTACATATACATTTCAATATAAAGGATTATCATATGGTCCGCTGCAAACCAATGAAGTTGTTGTGCGGCAATGATAAAAAGGAACCTGTATGAAAGGTTCCTTTTTTAGTGAAGGTTGTGCTTTTTGAGTACTTTTTTTTGCTCGATTCCTTTTTTTCCTACATAATTATTTTTATAACCAAAATATAGAATGAAAAGGAAGGAAGCAACATTTACAATAGCGTCAATTTGATCGTTTGTAATAAAGTTTATTCCGAAAGAGTTAAATAGTAATTTTAATGATAACAGAAAACCTGCTAGTAAACGCATAATATCTGATAGATTTTCTTTTTGCAGCATATAGGTCACCCCTTTCTAAAAATGATATATAGTATATATATGAAATAGAATAGAAATGGTAGACAAGTTTAAGCGAAAATGTACACCCAATATGTACATTTTTTATTTTGTAGAAAAACATAATTGCTATAGAAACATATATTGGTATAGAAGGGAGGAGAAGTATGAAACATAAAGGAAAAATTAGTGGATTACTACTTGGGAATACAGTGGCAGTTACAGAATGGATTGCACTTCAGGATGTAATTACAAAACTGGATTCGCGATCGTTTTATACCGTCTTTATTATTTATATATTGCAAATGATACTCAGCTATTATTTTGGACATTGGTATGATAAAAGAGCGAGTGGGCGCATGGATACGGAAGTAGGGGGAATGGCGAGTAATGATTTTGTAGTTGATTTCTTTGAGAAAGTAGCTGCGTTATCAGAACGGGATTCTCATAATATTACAGTGTACATTCTTTCTGTGAAAGAATGGAAAGAACTAAAAGAAACAGTGCAAGAAAAAAAATTGGAGGTGTTAGTACAAAAATTGGAGAGTACGATTGTAAAGACAATTCGTAAAGGGGATGTCGTTACTAGGTGGGATGAAAATAAGTATGTTATTGTGGCGATTGATAACGGACATGAAAAGTCGACAATAACAAATCGTTTAATGAAAAATATTGAAAGTGAAATAGAAAATGGCTTGTTAAGTATGACCCTATTATTTGGAGCAGCTAGTTATCCAATAGAAGGAAAAACTTTTGAAGAATTGTTAAGAAAGGCACAAAATCAATTGTACCAGCATAGGAATTTGTAAGGAAATAAGAAAAACTTCGATTTAAAGAAATATGAAATGAAGAAGTTTTGAATGTAACATTTTTTTGACTTTTATTACAAAAACAACTTTTTTTGTAATAAAAGTCTTTAAAAATATATGGAATAAGCATATAATTATGATGGATGTGTCAATGCATTTTGCACAATGTGTTTCATTTTAAAAGTGTAGAGGAAAACATACTCTACACTTTTCCTTTTTAGGGAATGACAAGAGTAATTGTAAGTTGTTGCAAGATAGCGTTTATACTGTGTAAAATGAACGAAGAGATTATTTGATAGAAAGCGGGAAAGGGAATGATAGAATGATAGACGTGAGAGAACAACGATCATCTTTTATCAGGTGAATGATTACTGTTGTTCTTCAAATTATGATGGCTGTGATGAATTCCGTTGTACTTTTATGTAATACATAGTATGAACAGGTTTTAAAAAGTGCCTAGTAAAAGATGGATATGAAACTGCTATTGAGTTCAAAAACGTAAAATGTAATTTTAAGTAATACAATTTGTACAAGCATTACAAACAATATAAATGATTTTCGTAAAAAAGGTGCGAGTGTGGAGTTTATAGAAGGATATATAATTTCATAGCTTTTTACACGATGATCGTATATAAGTAGGAGGAAAAAGATGTTGAAATATAGTAAATTAGCAATTGTAACTGCATTATCAATGACTTTACTAGCAGGTTGTTTCGGACCGAAACCAGAAGAGGAATTATATGTTGCTTTTGAAAATGCTGCAAAGCAAGAAAAAACAATGTTTGAAGATGCAAAGAAACTTGAAACTTTAGAAAAAGAGGGACAAGAATTATATAACCAGATTGTTCAAGAAGGAAAAGATAATAATCAAACTGTTAAGGAAAAATTGAACCAAGCAGTGAAAAATACAGATGAACGAGAAAAAGTGCTTAAAAAAGAAAAAGAATCTTTAAATAAGGCACAAGAAGAAGTGAAATCAGCAGATAAATATGTGAAGAAAATTGAAGATAAGAAATTGAAAGAGCAAGCGGATAAAGTGAAAAGCACATATGAGAAACGACACGATTCATTTAACAAGATGTATGATAGTTATAATAAATCGTTAAAACAAGAAAAAGAATTATATACAATGTTACAAGATAAAGGTACAAAATTAAAAGATATAAGTGAAAAAGTAAAAGTAGTAAATCAATCTTATAAGGATATTGAATCAGAAAAAGATAAGTTTAATGAATTCACGAAATCTTATAATACAGAAAAAATAGCTTTTTATAAACAAGCAAATATTAAAATTAAAGAAGAGAAAAAATAAAACAGTTTGGCCTACAATGGGCCAAACTGTTTTATTTTTTTGTATAAGTACGACTATACCATGGAACAGGTTCACTTAATTTTTTTTCTTGTTTCAGTGCTTCAGGACCAATGTAATCTTGAAGTGTCTTTTTTGCTACTGTTAAAGATAAGGTTGTTTTCGGATTTCGATAGGAGGATTCAAGATGGCCAAGATGTGGTAGGATTCGAAAATCTTCTTTTGTAGGAGGAATATGGAAAAAATAATCACCTAAACGTATAAGAACATCAGATTGTTGTTGGCTAAAACGTGGATTTCTAGAAAAATGCAATCCTTCTTTAATAGCTTTTTTTTCAGCAATTAAGCGTTCTAAAGCAGTCTTTTTTAACCAGTATAAATACTTCGGGTTAGTTGCAGCTTTAGCATGACGATTCACAACGAAAATAGATTGAGCTAGTCGATTAATAGAATGTTGGTTTTGTAATTGAGATTGTGGTTGTGAAGGTTTCATATTGAATCTCCTTTCAATTTTTCATTATTATACCATAAATAAAATAGGTTTTTATTATATGCAAAAAGTGATTGTATATATTTTCAATATTAAAGCAATATTGTTACAAAAAACAACTATTTTGTATAATAGTAATAGAATGTGTTTTAGAAATTTGATAATGAAAGAGTGAGAAGTTTGAAAGAAATATTAAAACAACAATATGCCATTATAGATATTGGATCTAATACAATGCGTTTAGTTATTTATGAAAAGCAAAACGGAGGTTTTTATAAAGAGATTGAAAATACGAAAGTGGTCGCTCGGTTAAGAAATTACTTAGTCGATGGTATGTTAATTGAAGAAGGAATAGAAGTATTGTTACAAACATTATTTCAATTTCAAGAAAGTACACGATTCCATCAGTTGCATCATGTACTTTGTGTTGCAACAGCGACAATTAGACAGGCTGAGAACCAAGATGCAATTAAAAAACTTGTTGAAGGACAAACAGACTTTACTCTTAGAGTATTATCAGAATATGAAGAAGCACGTTACGGCTATTTAGCAGTTATGAATTCAACTTCGTTCTCTGAAGGAATTACAGTAGATATTGGTGGAGGGAGTACGGAAGTTACATACTTTCGTAATAGAGAGATTTTAGAGTATCATAGCTTTCCTTTTGGGGCACTTTCTTTAAAGCAACAATTTATTAAAGAGGATATACCTACTGAAGAAGAGTTGGAAAAGATTCAAACGTACTTAGAACATCAATTTCGAACATTACCATGGTTAATTGATAAGAAATTGCCTCTTATTGCAATTGGTGGTAGTGCGAGGAACTTAGTAAAAATTCATCAAAATTTAATTTGTTATCCTATAGCAGGGGTACATTTATACAAGATGAAAGAAGAAGATATTAAAAATGTGAAAGAAGAATTGGAAGCATTGTCGTTCATAGAACTTCAAAAAATGGAAGGATTGGCAAAAGATCGAGCAGATACAATTATTCCAGCAGTCGAAGTATTTCATACGCTTGTTAATGTTATAAAGGCACCAGCATTTGTATTAAGTAGAAAAGGGTTACGAGAAGGTGTTTTCTATGAAGAGTTGACAAAAGATTTGGGGATTTCATATTATCCGAACGTAGTTGAAGAAAGTTTGTATTTATTATCACATGAATATGAAATGGATATGGAATTTGTAATGCAGCTTATAAAGCAGGGAAGATTGATTTGTCAACAGCTTGAAGAAACAGGATTGATTTCAATGTCGGTAAAAGACTGGGAAGTATTCCATCAAGCAGCGAAAGTATTTAATATAGGTAAATATATAGACGAAGAAGCGAGCCGCTTACATACGTTTTATTTATTAGCGAATAAAACAATTGATGGTATGATGCATAAAGAGCGAGTTAGATTAGCGCTTATTGCGTCTTATAAATCAAAAATGCTATTCAAACAACATTTGTCTCCATTTGAAGGATGGTTTGATAAAAACGAACAAAAGAAAATTCGCCTATTAGGGGCTGTTTTACAATTTTCAGCAGCTCTAAATATAAGACAAAGATCACTTGTGGAATCAATATCTATAACAGAAAATAAAGAAGGATTAACATTTAAAATTGTATGTGAGCAATCAGCATTAGCGGAAAAAGTGCAAGCTGAAAAGCAAAAAAAGCAGCTAGAAAGAGTATTGAAAACGACTATTAACTTATCCTTCGAATCAAAACGTTAAGTTGTACGGATGTCTTTACGAAAAATTAACACTTTGGAATATTGTAATTTGCTAAAATAAAAGTAACTAAATTATAGTAAAAAAGTTTCAAGGGGAAGTGTGAAGGGGATGGAATTATTGAAGGGGAATACAGTAAATTTAAATGATACAGCTTATTACAATAATAGAGAATTAAGTTGGTTAGCATTTAATGAACGTGTACTACAAGAAGCACAAGATGAAACGAATCCGCTCTTAGAAAGGTTAAAGTTTATTAGCATTTTCAGCTCAAATTTAGATGAATTCTTTATGGTACGCGTGGCAGGATTGAAGGATCAAGTGAGTGCTGGGTTTAACCAACCAGAAAATAAGGCCGGCTTAACACCAAAAAAGCAATTAAATAAAATTGCGATAAAAGCACATGAATTAATGACCGTACAATATGGTACGTTTAAAAATTATGTGTTGCCAGCGTTGGAGCTAGAGGGGATTGAGCGTTTAACGTTCCATGATTTGACGAAAGAACAGAGAGAATTTATAGAAGAGTATTTTGATGAACAAATTTTCCCAGTCTTAACACCTGTGGCTATCGATGCATATCGTCCATTTCCGATGTTATTAAATAAAAGTTTAAATTTAGCTACTCTTTTATATGATGAGAAACAAGTGGAAGAAGAAAACCGCACGAAGTTAGGAATTGTACAAGTTCCTTCACTACTTGAACGTTTCATATTTTTACCGAGTGAAGGGCAAAAGCATAAATTTATTTTATTAGAAGACGTAATTAGTAGTTTTACTCATAAATTATTTACAGGATATAAAGTATCATCTGTTACTCGTTTCCGTATTACACGCAATGCGGATTTAACAATTCACGAAGAAGGTGCGAGAGATTTATTAAAGGTAATTGAAAAAGAATTAAAAAAGCGTAAGTGGGGAGCTGCTGTACGTTTAGAAGTTGGCAAAGAGCATATTGATGAAAGAGTATTAGCATTATTATATGAGGTGTTGGAAGTAAAGGATGAAGATGTGTATATAATGGATGGACCGTTAGATTTAACATGTCTATTTTCTTTATATAAAAAACTAGCTCCTTTATATGAACATCTAGTATATCCGGCTCTTATTCCGCAACGGCCTCAAGACTTAGGTGATGCGGAAGATGTATTTGAAAAAGCGATTGAGCATGATATTTTATTACATCATCCTTTTGAATCGTTTCAGCCAGTAGTTGATTTTGTCCGTGATGCGGCAGACGATCCGAATGTACTTGCAATTAAACAAACATTATATCGAGTAAGTGGGGATTCGCCGATTATTCAGGCGCTAAAGGTAGCGGCTGAAAAAGGGAAGCAAGTGACAGTATTAGTTGAATTAAAGGCAAGATTTGATGAAGAAAATAATGTGCATTGGGCTAAAGAGTTAGAAAAGGCAGGCTGTCATGTTATTTACGGTGTAAGTCATTTGAAAACACATAGTAAAATTACGCTAGTTGTAAGAAGAAAAAACGGAAAAATTGAAAGGTTCGTACATCTTGGGACCGGAAATTATAATGATGCAACCGCAAAGCTATATACTGATTTTGGCTATATTACATCACGAAAAGACTTTGGGGTCGATGCAACAAATTTCTTTAATTATTTGAGTGGTTATACAACAAAACCGCATTTTCATCATTTATCGGTTGCGCCATTTGATATAAGAGAGCAATTTATGGATTTAATAGATGAGGAAATCCGTTACCATAGACAATATGGAAATGGATATATTATCGCTAAGATGAATTCGTTAACTGATAAACCACTCATTAAAAAAATGTATGAAGCATCACAAGCTGGAGTAAAGGTTGAACTCATCGTTCGAGGAACATGTTGTTTAAGACCTGGTATTCCAAATGTAAGTGAAAATATTCGGGTAGTTAGTGTTGTCGGGAGATATTTAGAACATAGCCGAATTTATTATTTCCATCATAATGGGGAAGAGAAAATATACTTATCTTCAGCTGACTGGATGACGCGGAATATGGAGAAGCGCGTAGAAATATCTTTCCCGATATTAGATATTGAAATGAAGGCGCGAATTAAGGCGATTTTACAGCTTACTTTAGCTGATAATGTGAAAACACGTGAACAAAATAAAGACGGTGACTATTATTATGTTATTAATAATGGTGCAGAAGAGATTGATAGCCAAGTGAAGTTGTTTAAGATGGCGTATCAAAACACAGATGCTGAATAATGAGAACGAAGTAAAAACCTCTTTTTAAAAAGAGGTTTTTACTTCGTTCTCTACTTATTGTATGTTCTCAAAATAGAAGCATGAGTAGAGAGAATAGTTTTTATTGTAAGCATGTTAATGGATTATGAATCGGTTAAGAGAGGGAATAACATTGGTAGAATTGTTGCGGTACATTAATAATAGTATGGTTGTTGACAAGGTCCACCATAACAAGGATAAGGTGCTGGCGGTGGGAAAGGTGGTGGATATGGTGGGTAATACGGTCTAGGACCGAAAGCTAATGCTCCGCCGAGCAGTCCACCAGCAATGCCAGCTAGAAATGGAACGCCAAAAAACGGAAAGAAGCGTGAGTCGCCTACTGGACCAATAGGTGCTGAACGGACTGGGATTGGTTGATAATATGGATACATGAACAAACCTCCTTTATTGGACTCACTTTTATCATATGGTAAATGAAACGTGGATGAGCGCGTACAAGAAAGGATATGTAAGAAAATAGGCGAATTATTACGAATGTTGGAGCGTGAAAATCGTAATTTCAGGTTTTGACATAAATCGGAATGGGACACGTGTTCTTCCAAGGCCTCGATTGACATAGAGAGTTAAATCTTGAATCGTATAGAAACCTTCAACATAGTTTTTAGCAAGTGCTGGGGTAATAATAGCGCCTAAAAAAGGAATTTGTACTTGTCCGCCATGGCTATGACCAGAAAGTTGTAAGTTAACTGGATAGTTAGCAATTTGCGGTGCAATATCTGGCTCGTGAACAAGAACAATGTTATAAGTGTTTTGCCTCGCGTGTTGTAGTGTCTCCTCTATTTTTGGTTTGCCTAGTAGTATATCATCAAGACCGAAAATTGAAATTTCACTATTATCCAGTAGACGAATTCTCTTTTCGCCATTTAGTAATAGTTCAAATCCAGATTCACGCATGATGTGTTCGTAGTATTCTGTTCCATATCCGCCGTGATCATGGTTACCATAAATATAAAATTTACCGAAGGGTCCTTGTATATTCTTTAAAATGGATGCAACGAAAGGAGTGTCAGTATATGTTTGATAATTATCAATGAGATCACCAGTGAAAAGAACAATATCGGGCTTTACAGCATTAATTTTAGAAACGATTTGAGATAAATGGTGGAGAGAGAAATAGTATCCGAGATGTAAATCGCTGAATTGAAGAATCTTCATACCGTGAAAACTTTTTGGTATGAGTTGTGATTTAAGTGTATGCTCTGTAAAAGAGAGTAGATGTGGCTCAATATATTTAGCGTAATAGTATCCGATGCTAGTGGTTATAAGTGAATATAGAAAAGTGCGCATTCCAGTTTTTAAAAAATCTCTTCTTGTAATTTTCTTCATAAAAATATGAGTATACCTATTTGATTTATAGCACATGCTTTTGTTACATATACAGGTTACTCAAATCTCCTTTCAGTTTATTAAAAATATATTTTAAATAATAAAAAAGTAGTATAGATTACGAAAAAAATGAATGAAAAGACACCTCTTTACGTTAAAATATCAGAAAAGTTTAAAAATATAAAGATTTCTATTAAATAAAATGATAAAATGAATGTGTATTCATTTTTTGGAGGGGATGTATGTGAAAGAAAAGGTAGTTATTATAACAGGTGGATCAAGCGGAATGGGAAAAGGAATGGCGACTCGCTTTGCAAAAGAAGGGGCACGAGTAGTTATTACAGGACGTACAAAGGAAAAACTAGAAGAAACAAAGTTGGAAATTGAACAATTTCCAGGACAAATATTACCTGTACAAATGGATGTAAGAAATACGGAAGATATTCAGAAAATGATTGAACAGATTGATGAGAAGTTTGGGCGAATTGATATTTTAATAAATAATGCAGCTGGAAACTTTATTTGTCCAGCAGAAGATTTATCCGTGAATGGCTGGAATTCGGTAATTAATATTGTGTTAAATGGTACATTTTACTGTAGCCAAGCTGTCGGGAAATATTGGATTGAAAAAGGTATAAAAGGGAATATCATTAACATGGTAGCAACATATGCATGGGATGCAGGTCCGGGAGTTATTCATTCGGCTGCAGCGAAGGCTGGAGTGTTAGCAATGACGAAGACGCTTGCTGTTGAGTGGGGACGTAAATATGGAATACGAGTTAACGCTATCGCGCCAGGACCAATTGAACGTACGGGTGGTGCTGATAAATTATGGATTTCAGAAGAAATGGCTAAGCGTACGATACAAAGTGTTCCGCTTGGAAGGCTGGGTACGCCAGAAGAAATCGCAGGTCTAGCTTATTATTTATGTTCAGATGAAGCTGCCTACATAAATGGAACTTGCATGACAATGGATGGAGGACAACATTTGCATCAATATCCATTTTAAAAGGGGTAAAAAAATGAATGTTTGATTCATTTTTTTACGGTTAAATGTGACGGAATTGTGACATATGAAAGAAAAGTATTTACAAGAGGTCATATGTACGTTATATTTAAGACCTCTTTTTTCTTCATAGTAGAATTGCTAATTCCCCTTAGCATTTTACCCCTCTAATCCCTTCAGGAAAACTGAAGGGATTTTTTATTATTTTTCCGTAAATATCATGTTATAATTTTTGAAAAGTAAAGGGAGGGAAGCACGTTGATAGATGCATTAGATGTAATGAGTAACTTGGATAAAGTCCTTCCTTATTATCAAGCTATTTTTAGTGCTGATGAGCATACTGTAATTGGATATGAAGTAGTAGGACGTATTCAAACAGAAGAGGGCATACAAAGTTTAGCTTCTTTCTTTCATGATGATTCTATTCCGAGTGAGTTTCAACTGGAAGCCGATAACATTATAGTAGAAAAAGCTTTAAATCGTTATTTAGAAAGTGATCAAAAATTATTATTATTTATACATCGGAATGCTAACGTATTAATGAACGATGATGATGAAAGTTTGCTTCAACTTTTATTGATGTATGAAGAGCAAGGTTTAAATTTGAAACACATTGTTTTAGAGATTACAGAACATGAATGTAAAGAAGATATAGAGCAATTTAATCATTTACTTATGTATTATCGTACATATGGTATTCAAATTTCGATTAATAAAGTCGGAACGGGTACAAGTAATTTAGAACGTATTAGCGTGTTAGCACCGGATATTTTAAAAGTAGATTTAACAAACTTAAGGCAAACTGCACTTTTACAATCTTATCAAGATATTTTATATTCTTTATCATTACTTGCTAGAAGAATTGGTGCGACATTGTTATATGAAGAAATAGATGCTTTTTATCAACTACAATATGCTTGGAAAAACGGTGGCAGATACTATCAAGGGAATTATTTGAAAGAATGCTTGCCTGATTTTATTGAAACGAACGTTTTGAAAGAACGACTTGGTAATGAGTGTCATCAATTTATTCAACATGAGAAGAAGAAGTTACAAAAAATTTATAATTTAACAGAAATGTTACGCGATCGAATTGGTGATGTTCTAGCCAAACAGAAAAAGAATGAAGATATAAACGATTGGTTATTACAATTTAGCCAAAGTGTATCACAGTGTAGTTTTCGCATATTTATTTGTAACGAAGATGGTTTCCAACAATCAGGAAACGTTATGAAAAAAGATGGGGAATGGATTGTGATGCCTGAGTATTATATGAAGAACTGGAGTTGGCGTCCGTATTTTCTAGAAAATATTATGAAAATGCGTTTTGAGAATAAGGCAAGACTATCAGATTTATATGCTGATATTGAAACTGGTGAGATGGTACGAACATTTTCTTTCCCAATTGATGATGAAAACTTTTTATTTATAGATTTATCGTATGAATATTTATATGAAGAAGATGTTTTATTTTAATGCACGAAGAAATTCGTGCATTTTTTGTTTGTTTTTATCATAAATTGGAAATAGTGAAAATGGTGATGAAAATGCTGTCTATCGTTGTAAAGATTTTACGAACGAAACCAGCCCTGTCTGTGCATAATCATTGTTACAATGAATACTACAAAGACAAGTTTTCTTAAAAGGAAGGTGAGAAAATGAGGAAATATGGAATATGGTTAGTTCTATTTGTATGCATTGCCTTTCTAGTTGGTTATAGTGTTACAACTGTTTTAGGAAAAGAGGAAGTGAAGGTCGATCGGAAAGAAGTGTTTACAACGATACAAAATGGCTATGAAACCCAATTTTCAATTCGTGGGAAGCATTGGCCGATGAATAAGATGATAGAAACGTTATCACCGTATTTTACAGAGAATTTCCTTCAAGTATTTACAGATGAAAATAGTAGAAGTGATAAACAAAGTGGTGAATATTTACTTCCAGCAAAAGAAGCGCCGTTTTCTTTTAATTCAGAAACGAAAATGTCATATGATGAAGAGCATAAAATTTTATATGTATATGAGCGGGCGAAAAGTGGACAATATCAAATTGTAACATTGCAAAGAGATCAAGGGAAATGGAAATTGGCCGGATATCATGAGAGCCAAGAACTTTTAACTGAAATAAAAAGATTACAACAATTATAAAGTGAAACTTTAATCAGTGGGGTTCATCTCCCGCTGATTATTATCCTGCCTCAATCGGGTGTTTATTTTCCGAAAATAGCGGGATAAGAATAGGAATAGGTCTTTACACCTATTCCTATTCTATATTGAGTAGCTGTTGTAATTTTTCAATTTGAAAACCAGCAACAACTTCGCCATCAATTACAACTGTTGGAGTTGAATAAGAATCATAGTCATATAAAAGACGATTGCGTGCAGCGGCGTCTTTTTTTACGTCAAATTCTTCATATACAACATTATTATGCTTTAAAAATTCTTTCACAATGACACATGGCGGACAATCAGGTTGTGTGTAAACCTCAATTTTTTTCATTGTAATTCCTCCTTTTTTCTGTTTTTTATTATATTCTTCCAGTATAAAAATCGCAATAAAGAAGGGAAAAGATGTTCTTTCTGTTTTTTTCCTTTGTATTTCGACAAATTTTTAGTTGAGTTTCTGGCCAATAACCTTTATCCTAGAGTGTGGAACATTTTTTCTGTTATGACGGATAGAATGAGTATAGCTGTAAAACCTATTGTTAGGAAGATCAGAGAAAGGAGAGATTTCATGTCTCTACTCCAAGGAATTTTAACTCGACTTGTTAGTCTACAAGAACAAGCTGAAAGCGGTGAAGTAGCACAACGCTATTTTGAAGTGAACGGTGAGCGCAAATGTAGCGTGAAATTTTTCGATAAAAGTGAAATGTATGAGTTAGAAGTGTATCAACAAGGTGAAAAACCTCAAGTGTATCAATTCGATAATATCGATATGGTTGCAATTGAGATTTACGATATCATTTCTTGATACATATAAAAAAGGTGTTGCCATATGGCAGCACCTTTTTTAGTTCTATTACTTTTTAGTATATATGTATAGGGATTTTTAATTTTTCCTACAATGGTAATAAAGTGAAATTGTAATCAGTGGAGAATCTTCGTCCTATAATGTTTATTAGCCATCACTAATGGGATAGTAAATAGAGGGATGAAAATAATGAGGAGGTGTGCTGTATGGAACGTTTACCAGTGGTGATTTGTCCTAATTGTCACAATTCTACTGAGATTATTCATGTATTAACGGCTCAATCTAATCAAAATGTAATTTATACGTGCCAGGTTTGCCATTATGTAATTCGGAATATTGAAACGAATAAAGGGTAGGAAGTTATAATTTTTGTTTTTGTCCCATACAATGAGAATACGAAAAGTCTGTCTAATTGAAAGGACGTGACTATGTGGCCGGGGAACATAAATTTTATAATGTTTCAGAGAGACATTTAAATTTTGATATGGTCTTTACCCGTATTTGTAATTTCATTGAAAAGGATCCACGAAATTTATATCGCTTATCCATTGGGACAGACTCACAAGCACATCAAAAGGATACGAGGTTTATTACGGCAATTCATATTCATCGCGTTGGAAAAGGAGCTTGGGGGTGCTTACACCATAAATCAGTAAAAGATAAGCCAGCAACTTTACGTGAGAAAATATATTTAGAGACGCAATTTAGTCAAGAAATCGCATGTCTATTTACTCCAAACCATATACAAACAATATGGGATTTATTGCATCCATATGCGCAAGATGGTGCTGGATTTATAATGGAAATTCACTTGGATATCGGAAATGATGGTTTAACAAAAGAATTTATTCTAGATATGACAACGAAAATTCAAGCGATGGGATTAACTGCAAAAATTAAGCCGGATGCTTACGCGGCATTTAGTTATGCAAATCGATATACGAAATAAAAACAATTTTTATATATCTTTCACTAAAAACTGAATATTACATCTATTAAATAGGCTGGAAATTTTATATAATAAGAGTAACGATGCGAGTATAAGGAGAGGGGTATATGAAAAGGGAATTTGTTTTAACTGAAGAAGAGGAAAGTTTGTTACTAGATATTTTATTTCAGCAAAATTATGCGAGTGAAATTTTATCTGTGGAACTTACAGATATTGAGAATGGTTTAAAAAAGACAGATGTGATGCAATATAAAAAAATCACAAGGTTATTTTACAGATTAAAAAATAAAGGGTATTAAGCGCTACCGAAATGGTAGTCTTTTTTTTGTGTTGTATGCTAAAATAGCTGTGTAATTTTGTTTTTATTGAAATAATGTAAGGACAAAATAATAATATGAAAACGCTGTCATAAAATATGGATAGAGCCGGTGATTATAAGCAGGAAAAAGGAAAAATGGGGGATGTAACATGATTAGTATTCCGAAAGACGAGTTTCAACAAATTTTTGTGAAAGATTTAATCATTTCATCAGAAAAAGTAGCACATGTCCAAATAGGGAATGGTTTAGAGCATGCGTTACTCGTACTTGTGAAATCTGGATATTCGGCGATACCTGTTTTGGACCCGATGTATAAATTGCACGGATTAATTAGTACTGCTATGATTTTAGACGGTATGTTAGGGCTAGAACGCATTGAGTTTGAAAGACTTGAAGAAATGAAAGTAGAACAGGTGATGAAGGAAGACATTCCGGTACTTAAGTTAGAAGATTCGTTTGCAAAAGCTTTAGAAATGACAATTGATCATCCTTTTATTTGCGCTGTCAACGAAGAGGGGTATTTTGAGGGGATTTTAACACGTCGAGCTATTTTAAAATTGTTGAATAAAAAAGTAAGGCAACATAATCGATAATGTGAGAAAAGTGACTTCATAGAAACTGAGAAGTCACTTTTTTTTCGTGCATATCAGTTGTGTATGTATTATATTTAAAAAGATAAAAAATATAAGAGTATGTAGTTAAATTAAGGATGAAAAGCTTATTGAGATAAGGTGTATGGAAGCTAAGGAAAGAGGGAGAAAGTTGCAAATTGATGATTTTCAAATGATGGTTGTGTTAGCTCAGGAATCAAATATGAGAAAAGCGGCGGAACGTTTATTTGTTTCACAACCTGCGCTTAGTCAACGATTACAATCTATGGAGAAACAATGGGGAATGAAGTTTTTTATTCGCTCGCAAAAAGGATTGACAATTACACCTGAAGGGGAAAAAGTCGCAAATTATGCAAAAGAAATGTTACAAAGGGAAGAGGATATTAAAAGTGAGCTAGCTGTTTTTAGAACAGAAACTCACGGAACGTTAAAAATAGCTGTTGCATCAGTTATTGGTCAATATTGGCTTCCTCCTGTTTTGAAGAAGTTTGTGCATAAATATCCTTCTGTGAAAATATCGCTGTTTACTGGCTGGAGTAGTGAAGTGCAAAAGCAATTTTATGAAGGAGACGTTCATGTTGCTATATTGAGAGGAACACAAGAATATAAAGGTCAGAAGCAACAATTATTTGAAGATGAACTTTATTTAGTGGATAAAGAAATAAAAGATATTTCGATGTTAAAAGAAACAAATAGACCATTTATTCAATTTAAAAGTGATTCGACTTATTATGGACAAATACAAAATTGGTGGTATGGTTTATTTTCTAATCCACCTAAGAGAACAATTGTCGTTGATCAAATTGAGACGTGCAAACAACTCGTTTTAAATGGTATAGGTTATGCCCTTTTACCCTCTACTGTTTTAAAAGAGGTACAGGAAAATATGTATAAAACACCTGTTCAATTAACGAGAGAAACATGGTTATTGACGAGTGAATCAGCTAGACAATTAAAGCAAGTACAAGCATTTTTAGAAATTATAGAAGAAATTCAAATGGAAAAATAGGATTATTATCTTGCTACTCGCTCTATCGTTTGGTAGAGTAACATTATAAATGGATTTAGGAGGCAACAAGAATGAAAATGATGGACGCTAACGAAATTATTTCGTTTATACAAAAAAGTGAAAAGAAAACTCCTGTAAAGGTATACATAAAAGGGGATTTAAAAGAAGTAACATTCCCTGAAACGGTACAAGCATTTGTAAATAAAAAGTCTGGTGTATTATTTGGAGAATGGTCTGAAATTAAGACAATTCTTGATGAAAATAGCAAGAACATCGTTGATTACGTTGTTGAAAATGACCGTCGTAATTCTGCAATTCCAATGCTTGATTTAAAAGGTATTAAAGCTCGTATTGAGCCAGGCGCGATTATTCGTGACCACGTTGAAATCGGCGACAACGCTGTTATTATGATGAATGCAACAATTAATATTGGTGCTGTAATTGGTGAAGGTTCTATGATTGACATGAACGCGGTACTTGGTGGACGTGCAACTGTTGGTAAGAACTGTCACGTAGGTGCAGGTGCAGTACTTGCAGGTGTTATTGAGCCACCTTCAGCAAAACCAGTTATCGTTGAAGACGATGTTGTAATTGGTGCTAACGTAGTTGTGTTAGAGGGAGTTACAGTAGGTAAAGGTGCAGTTGTAGCAGCAGGAGCTGTTGTAACAGAAGATGTACCTCCATATACAGTTGTTGCGGGTACTCCAGCACGCGTAATTAAAGAGATTGATGAGAAGACAAAAGCAAAAACTGAAATTAAACAAGAGCTTCGTCAATTAAACCCAGAGAAATAAAAACAAAAAAGCGTAAGAGCATAAAAGGGCTCTTACGCTTTTTATAGATAGAGGTGCAAAAATGGCAGTAAGCAAATTCATTCAAATTCGTAGAGACCTACACAAAATACCGGAAATTGGATTTAAAGAGTGGAAAACACAACAGTATATTTTAGATTACATAGGAACGCTTTCGAATGAAAATGTGGAAGTGAAAGTATGGAAAACGGGTGTCATTGTTAAAGTAAATGGGAAAAATCCAGAAAAAATTATAGGTTATCGAGCAGATATAGACGGTTTGCCAATTACAGAAGAAACTGGATATGAATTTGCTTCTATTCATGAAGGAATGATGCACGCATGTGGACACGATCTGCATACAACAATCGGTTTAGGCCTTCTGACAGCAGCTGTAACAGAAAGAATAGATGATGACCTTGTGTTTCTATTCCAACCAGCTGAAGAAGGACCAGGAGGGGCTCTTCCTATGTTAGAGAGTGAAGAGTTAAAAGAATGGAAGCCGAATATCATCCTTGGTCTTCATATTGCACCGGAATACGCTGTAGGAACAATTGCGACAAAAGAGGGGCTATTATTTGCGAATACATCTGAGTTATATGTTGATTTAAAAGGGAAAGGTGGACATGCAGCCTATCCGCATACTGCAAATGATATGATTGTTGCAGCAAGTCACCTTGTTACACAACTTCAATCCGTTATTAGTCGTAATGTGAATCCTCTTGATAGTGCAGTGATTACAATCGGAAAAATAACAGGCGGTACAGTTCAAAATATCATAGCAGAAAAGTCTCGGTTAGAAGGAACGATCCGAACATTATCAGTGGAATCAATGAGTCGTGTTAAAAGTAGGATTGAGGCGATTGTTGCAGGTATAGAAGCTTCTTTCCAATGTGAAGCGGTTATTGACTACGGAGCAATGTATCATCAAGTATATAACCATGAAGCATTAACGAGAGAGTTTATGCAATTTGTAAGTGAACAAACTGATATGAATGTAATTACATGTACTGAGGCAATGACAGGTGAAGATTTTGGTTATATGCTTCAAGAGATTCCTGGATTTATGTTTTGGCTTGGGGTAAATTCAGAATATGGTTTACACCACGCAAAATTAAAACCAGATGAAGAGGCAATTGAGAAAGCTATCGTATTTTTAGATCAATATGTGAAGTGGAAAGGAACTAGAAAGTGAACTTGCTCACTAACTTTGCAAAAATTTAAAGTGGGTACGTGTTAGTTTCAAGGCGAAAACATCTTTCATATTTGCTTCGCATAGACATCGGCATACAAATGGATAAAATAATGAGCAGTGGTTTTGAGCCGCTGCTCATTCTTCATTATCGCTTATTGAGAAGATGATTAGTTAACTAGCTTATATATGTTTACATTTCGTGTGGAAAATGTGTAAAATCAAGGTGAAACATAGAAAAAAGGGTGGGGAATTACGTGCAAATTAGCAGTGCAATGTTGTGTTTCGTCTTATATGCGTATGTTATTATTGCGGCGGTGTATTTTGGGATAAGTTTTTATGCCTACCGTTTAGTAGATAATCATGAATATGACGAAACATATAAATGGGTGAAGAGATATTTATCACCTGTATTAGAAATTATGAATGGATTTGTTCTCTTTTTATTTATTGGATTAATTGCTTTCTCAACGAGCTTAGTAGGGAATAAAACGACATTATTTGTACTAGGTATCATTATTTTTATGTTGTTAGGAATACGGATTGGTAACACGGTATTTTGGAATGAAAGAAAAGTAGATGGTTGGACGGGAATGCTAATACCGTGTATGCTAGCTGCTATCGTGACGAATATAGAACATGAATATTATCAGTTGCATTTTTGGCTCATAATTGTTTTAACAATTTTCTCTGTTTTGTATATAAGTACTGTCGTGCTAACATACATTGCAAATGAAAAGGGAGATGTAAAAGGTACGCAATTTTTTAGAGGGCGTGCATTGTTATGGAGTGTGCCAACGATGGCTGTTATAGGAATTATTGCAATATTAGTGAATGGATATCAATTTACTAATTGGCAACTGTTTTTAGAAAGTTGGTGGATTTTCATCATTTCGTTTATCGCTTTTTTAGGCGCAACGCATTATTTATTCCATCAACATCATTATATATTGGCATTGCTATTCGCATTTATACAACTATTGTTTGCTTTCTTCGGACAAGAAACGTTATTATTCGTTTTTGAAACATTTAGTTCATTTGGAAACATATTTGTATTTGGAATGTTAATTTTCAGTATCGCATTTTATTTACAACAGTATTTTTATATGCAAAAACAAAAATAAGCATGATATACAGGTTTTTGTAGCAAATATAAAGTATGTTACAATAAAAATACATAGTATTCGATGTTATTGGAGGAATTCCTGTGGGTGAAAAAGAGAAAGAATTTGCTGTCATTGGGCTTGGACGTTTTGGTGGAAGTATTTGCCGGGAACTCGCTCAATTAGGTATGGAAGTAATGGCAATTGATTCAGATGAGGATAAAATTAATGAGTTTGCAAATATAGCTTCGCATGCTGTAATTGCAGATTCAACAGATGAGATGGTATTAAAAAGTCTTGGTATTCGTAATTTTGATCATGTAGTCGTTGCTATTGGAGATAATTTAAATTCAAGTATTTTAACAACGTTAATTCTGAAAGAGTTAGGGGTAAAAAATATTACTGTAAAAGCTCAGAATGATTATCATGAAAAAGTTTTGAGTAAAATAGGTGCAGATCACATTGTGCATCCAGAGCGTGATATGGGAAAAAGGATTGCTAATAATATTGCATCAAGTAATGTATTAGACTATCTTGAGCTTTCAGATGAGCATAGTATTGTAGAGATTATTGCAAATAAAAAAATTGATGGTCATTCTTTAATCGAATTAGATATTCGTGCGAAGTTTGGATTGAATATTGTAGCAATTAAACGTGGTAAAGAAGTTATTGTATCTCCTCGAGCTACGGAAAATATTCAAGCGGGAGATATATTAATTGTAATTGGTCATGATGATGAAGTGGATCGTTTTAAACACTTTTTAAGATAAGAGAAAAGGACAATACCATGAAGGTATTGTCCTTTTTCTTATATTTCCATAATGATTGGTAAAATCATTGGGCGACGCTTCGTTTTTTCGTATAGGAATGGTGCTAATGTATCTGTAATTTCATTTTTAATTTCAGACCACTGTGTTGTTTTGCGTTCCATTACTTTTTCTAAATGAGTTGTAATTAATGTTTGAGCATCGTTAATTAAATCACTACTTTCGCGCATATAAACGAAACCACGTGAGATAATATCAGGTCCTGCTGCAACTTTAAACTCTTTCATATCAATGCTTACAACTACAATAACAAGTCCTTCTTCAGAAAGAATACGACGATCGCGTAATACGATATTACCGATATCTCCAATACCATTTCCGTCAATATAGACAGATCCAGATGGTATTTTACCAGCTACACTTGCTTCATCAGAACGCAAGGCAAGAACATCTCCATTATCCATGATGAAACAGTTTTCTTCTGGAATACCACAATCATTTGCTAACTTCATATGCATACGTTGCATACGATATTCACCATGAATTGGCATGAAATACTTTGGTTTAATTAGACGAAGCATTAGCTTTTGTTCTTCTTGTCCGCCATGTCCACTCGTATGAATGTTTGACAGTTTTCCGTGGATTACATCGGCACCAGCACGATACAACATGTTAATTGTACGGCTTACGCTAATTGTATTACCAGGGATTGGTGAAGAAGAGAAAACAACTGTGTCGCCAGGAATGATTTGAATTTGACGATGAGTACCATTAGCAATACGTGAAAGTGCTGCCATTGGTTCGCCTTGACTACCTGTACATAAAATAACAACTTTATTAGCTGGTAGGCGGTTTAGTTGGGAAGTATCTATGAATGTATCTTTTGGACAGCGAATATAACCGAGGTTTTGTCCAATTTCAATAGCTGCTTCCATACTTCGACCAAATACAGCCACTTTACGATTATTTTCAACTGCTGCTTCAACAACTTGTTGTAGACGATGGATATTTGATGCAAAGGTTGCGAAGATAATACGTCCTTCTACTTTGCGGAAAATATCTTGAATACTCTCACCAACACGGCGCTCAGACATTGTAAAGTTTGGAACTTCACTGTTTGTACTGTCAGATAAGAGACAAAGCACACCGTCTTTTCCAATTTCAGCCATTTTTGTTAAGTCCGCTGGTTCACCAACTGGAGTGAAATCAAATTTGAAATCGCCAGTATGAACCACTTGTCCTTGAGGTGTTTTCACAACAACTCCGTATGAATCTGGGATACTGTGAGTTGTACGGAAGAAGGAAACAGATGTCTTTTTAAATTTAATAACATCATCTTCTTGAATTTCATAAAGTTTTGCTTTACGAAGTAATCCGTGCTCTTCTAATTTGTTTTTGATTAGTGCAATTGCTAATTTTCCGCCATAAATCGGAATGTTCACTTGACGTAATAGGTAAGGAATTCCACCAATATGATCTTCGTGACCATGTGTAATGAATAATCCTTTAATTTTATCTTCGTTTCGCACAAAATAAGTGTAATCTGGTATTACATAATCGATTCCGAGGAGTTCGTCTTCTGGAAACTTAATTCCAGCGTCAATTATAATAATTTCATCTTGAAATTGAACAGCATATGTATTTTTACCGATTTCACCAAGTCCACCTAAAGCAAAAACGGCAGCCTGATCATTCTTTAGAAATTTCATATGACTATACGATTTCCGCTAATATTAAATCAGCGTTTTGTTTTTCATATTCAAGATGATTACCAGTAACAGACTGAACAAACTCAATATTATATGCGAACTTATTTAATTTTTTACGAACATCCTTTTGAGACGTAGCCTCTAAGTATAAAACTTTTGTATTTTCACGTACTGGAACCTCAGTTAATTTTTCTTGATAAAATACTTTAAAAATCATTTGGAAAACCTCTCCTTGTCTATGTTTTGCATTATCTGTTACTTATTATAAAGCAAACAGTCACGATTTTCATGTTTTTTCGAATGAGAATGAAGAAAAAGCCCGAAATGGGCACAATTTAAGCGATTGTCTTTTTACGGACTAGATCATTTAAATAACGCTTGAGCTTTTTCTTCAGCTTCTTCAGCATGATTACTCCTTCCTTTCCTTATTTTAAACATGCATATTACTAGTGAAAACTCCGTCTCTGATATAAGAAAGAGGACAAAAGTGAATGTTGAATCTTGTCCTTTCTCATACAGGGAAAGTTATTCTATAGTAACGATTAGTAGCCGTTAGTTATAGGTATAGTATGAGAAAGAATAGAAAAGAAAATTCATACGAACAAGTATCCACATTTTTTACTAATATATATATGCAGGTTTCGTAAATAAGGTCAGAAAGTGAACGCTTTCTTCACAGATGTTTAATATGTTATACTTTTTTTTAGCATTTGAAAAGCGATAATCAAAATAGGAATATAGAGTAACAGAAAGGATTTTGAAAAATGAATGATAAAATTGTTTTTTTTGATATTGATGGAACATTATTAGATCATGATAAAAAAATTCCGCAATCTACACGAGATGCAGTAAGACATTTACAAGAAAAAGGTGTGCATGTAGCAATTGCGACAGGACGTGCGCCATTTATGTTTGAAGATATTCGTAAGGAACTTAATATACATAATTATGTTAGTTTTAATGGACAATACGTTGTATTTGAGGATGAGGTAGTATTTAATAATCCGTTACATCCGGCTGCCCTGCATAAGTTTACTCAGTTTGCAAAACAAGAAGGATATCCACTTGTATATCTTGATCATCAAGAAATGAGAGCGTCAGTAGAATATCATGATTATGTGAAAGAAGGTTTTGGGAGTTTAAACTTTGAACATCCGGCATATGAACCTGATTTTTATGAGGAGCGTAATATTTATCAAACTCTGCTTTTCTGTGAAGTCAATGAAGAGGAAAAGTTTATTAATGAGTACCCGGACTTTCATTTTATTCGCTGGCATGCGTATTCAATGGATATCATTCCAAATGGTGGATCTAAGGCAAAAGGGATTGAGAAATTCATTGAGAAGTTAGGGTTTAACCGTGACCAAGTGTATGCATTTGGAGATGGCTTAAATGATTTAGAAATGATTGAAGCAGTTGGGACAGGTATTGTCATGGGGAATGGTCATGAGGACTTAAAAAAACTGGCAAATCACGTGACAAAGGATGTTAGTGAAGACGGCATATATCATGGATTAAAATGGGCTGGATTGTTATAAATGAATATGAAACCCATTTCATATAAAAAAGGCGGAAGATTAACTCCGCCTTTTTTTATTATCGCTCCAGAGGTTTTGAATCGTCAGGAGCAGCAAATGGATTTTCTTTATTAATGTGGTCATAGAACATAACACCGTTTAAATGGTCAATTTCATGCTGGAATACGATTGCTGGTAAACCTTTTAAACGTAATTTTACTTCTTCACCGCTGATAGATGTTGCTTTCACTGTAATTCTTGTATAACGAGGGACATAACCAGGTACTTCACGGTCTACAGATAGACAGCCTTCACCACTTTGTAAATATGTACGTTCAACAGAATGACTAATGATTTTTGGGTTGAATAATGCATGACTATATAACGTACCGTCCGTATCTGTTACATGAACCGCAATCATTTTCTTTGAAATACCGATTTGTGGAGCTGCTAATCCGATTCCAGGGCGTAAACTATATTTTTCAGCCATTTCAGGATCTTGGCTATTTATTACAAATTCAATCATTTCTTTAAGTGTATTTGAATCTTCTTCGCTCGCTGGCATTACTACCTCTTCTGCAACGTTTCGCAAAATAGGATCTCCTTCGCGAATTACATCTTTCATTGTAAGCATATGTAATCTCTCCTTTCCCCCTTAGTCTACCAAAGGAGATGGAAAAAGTCATCGGCAAGTAAGGGGAAGCGCTTTGGAAAGCGTTCTACTATAGAATATGTATGTAATAAAAAGAAAAGACGGCAAAGCCGTCTGTTTCTTTCCATAGTTGTTTCGTTTTACATTAGCGAATGCAAGCAGCACCAACGATAATTAAAAGAATAAACAACACAACAATTAAGGCGAAGCCGCGTCCAGACCCGCCACAAGAACCGCCATAACCGTAGGAAGGATATGAACAAGTTGGATAGCAATAAGAGTATCCGTACATGAGATGACCTCCTTTATCATTTCCCGCTAATACTGCGGTTACTATAATGTATGGAGGGAAAGGGAGAAATGTATGGGTAATTACCTATAAAAGGAAGAAGAGTTTGTATATTTTTGTTAAGAAGAGAGAAAAACTAAAGAGAATTAAATCGTTTACATATTATTCTAAGAGAAAAAACAAGTTAAAAAGGGAATAATATAACAGTAGGTCAATGCTTACTAATACAGATGTGAAAAATAAAAACACGTTTGTGTAGAAGAAACCTGCAGATTATTTATAAAAAAACGTATTCAAAGTAATTGACATCGTAATTAGAATAGTTGTAAACTAAAAAACGTGATCAAGATTGTATTAATATGTTTCTGAAAAAACATTAGTACAGATTGTTAGGTACACAAAATTATTCTCAACCGACAAATAAATTTGTTGGTTTACATTGTTGCGTTTTCAGTCTAGCTAATAGATAGTGAAAGCGTTTCAGAATATGGTTCAAGAGAGGAAGAGGTGAACGGAATGGGTACTAAAACAAAAAAGACCCTATTTAATGTTGATGAGCAAATGAAAGCTATCGCAGCTCAATTTGAAACATTACAAATTTTAAATGAAAAAGGCGAAGTTGTGAATGAAGCAGCTATGCCTGAATTATCTGATGATCAATTAAAAGAATTAATGCGCCGTATGGTGTATACTCGCGTACTAGATCAACGTTCTATTTCTTTAAACCGTCAAGGACGTTTAGGTTTCTACGCACCAACAGCTGGACAAGAGGCTTCTCAATTAGCAAGTCATTTCGCACTTGAAGCAGAAGATTTCATCTTACCAGGATATCGTGATGTGCCACAATTAGTATGGCACGGTTTACCATTATACCAAGCATTCTTATTCTCTCGTGGACATTTTATGGGTAACCAAATGCCTGAGAACGTAAATGCACTTGCTCCACAAATCATTATCGGTGCGCAAATCATCCAAACTGCTGGTGTTGCGTTAGGTATGAAACTACGTGGTAAAAAATCTGTTGCAATTACTTACACTGGTGACGGTGGTGCTTCACAAGGTGACTTCTACGAAGGTATGAACTTTGCGGGTGCATTCAAAGCTCCAGCAATCTTCGTTGTACAAAACAACCGTTATGCAATCTCTACTCCAGTAGAAAAGCAATCTGCAGCTAAAACTGTAGCTCAAAAAGCAGTAGCAGCAGGTATTTACGGAATTCAAGTAGACGGTATGGATCCATTAGCTGTATACGCAGCAACTGCTTTCGCTCGTGAGCGCGCAGTAAATGGTGAAGGTCCTACTTTAATCGAGACTTTAACATTCCGTTACGGTCCACATACAATGGCTGGTGATGACCCAACTCGTTACCGTACAAAAGATATCGAAAACGAATGGGAACAAAAAGATCCAATCGTACGTTTCCGTGCTTTCTTAGAAAACAAAGGCCTATGGTCTCAAGAAGTTGAAGAGAAAGTAATCGAAGAAGCGAAAGAAGATATCAAACAAGCAATCGCTAAGGCTGACCAAGCTCCAAAACAAAAAGTTACTGATTTAATGGAAATCATGTACGAAAAAATGCCTTACAACTTAGCTGAACAATATGAAATTTACAAAGAAAAGGAGTCGAAGTAAGCCATGGCTCAAATGACAATGATTCAAGCAATCACTGATGCTTTACGCGTTGAAATGAAAAATGATCCTAACGTACTTGTGTTTGGTGAAGACGTTGGTGTAAACGGCGGTGTATTCCGTGCTACTGAAGGTTTACAAGCTGAATTCGGTGAAGATCGTGTAATGGATACTCCACTTGCAGAGTCTGGTATTGGTGGACTTGCAGTTGGACTTGCACTTGAAGGATTCCGTCCAGTTCCAGAAATCCAATTCTTCGGTTTCGTTTATGAAGTAATGGATTCAATTTCTGGTCAATTAGCTCGTATGCGTTACCGTTCTGGTGGACGTTGGACTGCTCCAGTAACAGTTCGTTCTCCATTCGGTGGCGGCGTTCATACTCCTGAACTACATGCTGATAGCTTAGAAGGATTAGTGGCTCAACAACCTGGTCTAAAAGTTGTTATTCCATCAACTCCATACGATGCAAAAGGTCTTTTAATCTCTGCGATTCGTGACAACGATCCAGTTATCTACTTAGAGCATATGAAATTGTACCGTTCATTCCGTCAAGATGTACCAGAAGGCGAATACACAATTGATTTAGGCAAAGCTGATATCAAACGTGAAGGTACAGATGTATCTGTTATCGCTTACGGTGCTATGGTTCACGCTGCATTAAAAGCTGCTGAAGAACTTGAAAAAGAAGGTATCTCTTTAGAGGTTGTTGACTTACGTACAGTTCAACCATTAGATATCGAAACAATCATCGCTTCTGTTGAAAAAACAGGCCGCGTAGTTGTAGTTCAAGAAGCACAAAAACAAGCTGGTATTGCAGCTAACGTTGTAGCGGAAATTAACGACCGTGCAATCTTAAACTTAGAAGCTCCAGTTGTACGTGTTGCAGCTGCTGATACAGTATTCCCATTCTCTCAAGCTGAGAGTGTATGGTTACCAAACCATAAAGATATTGTTGAAGCTGTTAACAAAGTAATGAACTTCTAATTTTTAGCTTTTCATGTGCAAAAGAAATCAGCACATGCTGGTTTCTTTTGCACATATTCCATAATAATGAAATGAATCAGGGGGCTGAATTCCGTGGCATTTGAATTTAAACTACCAGATATCGGTGAAGGTATCCACGAAGGTGAAATCGTAAAATGGTTTATTAAACCAGGCGATGAAGTAAACGAAGACGATGTACTTCTTGAAGTACAAAATGATAAAGCAGTAGTAGAAATCCCTTCTCCTGTTAAAGGTAAAGTACTTGAAGTACTTGTAGAAGAAGGAACAGTTGCAATTGTAGGAGATACATTAATTAAATTTGATGCTCCTGGATACGAAAACCTTAAATTTAAAGGTGACGACCATGATGCAGCTCCAAAAGCTGAAGAAGCAGCAGTAGAAGCTCCAGCAACGGAAGCTACTCCAGCAGCAACTGCAGAAGTAGTAAATGAGCGCGTAATCGCTATGCCATCTGTTCGTAAATATGCTCGTGAAAAAGGTGTAGACATTCATACAGTAGCTGGTTCTGGTAAGAACGGTCGTATCGTAAAAGCTGACATCGATGCATTTGCAAATGGTGGACAAGCAGTAGCAGCAACTGAGGCTCCAGCAGCAGTAGAAGCTACTCCAGCAGCAGCGAAAGAAGAAGCACCAAAAGCACAACCAATCCCAGCTGGTGAATATCCAGAAACTCGTGAGAAAATGAGTGGTATCCGTAAAGCAATTGCGAAAGCAATGGTTAACTCTAAACACACAGCTCCTCACGTAACATTAATGGATGAAGTAGATGTAACAGAACTTGTTGCTCACCGTAAGAAGTTCAAAGCTGTTGCAGCTGACAAAGGTATTAAATTAACTTACCTTCCATACGTTGTTAAAGCTTTAACATCTGCATTACGTGAATACCCAATGTTAAACACTTCTTTAGATGATGCTTCTCAAGAAGTAGTTCATAAACATTACTTCAACATCGGTATCGCAGCTGATACAGACAAAGGTCTATTAGTACCAGTTGTTAAAGATACAGATCGCAAGTCTATCTTCACAATTTCTAACGAGATCAATGATCTTGCTGGTAAAGCACGTGAAGGTCGTTTAGCTCCTGCTGAAATGAAAGGCGCTTCTTGCACAATTACAAACATTGGTTCTGCAGGTGGACAATGGTTCACTCCAGTTATCAACCACCCAGAAGTAGCAATCCTTGGTATCGGCCGTATCGCTGAGAAACCAGTTGTGAAAAACGGTGAGATCGTTGCAGCTCCAGTATTAGCATTATCTCTAAGCTTTGACCATCGTTTAATTGACGGCGCAACTGCTCAAAAAGCATTAAACCAAATTAAACGTCTATTGAATGACCCACAATTATTAGTAATGGAGGCGTAATAACAATGGTAGTAGGAGATTTCCCAATTGAATTAGATACAGTCGTTGTTGGTGCAGGTCCTGGTGGATACGTTGCGGCAATTCGTGCAGCACAATTAGGTCAAAAGGTAGCAATCATTGAAAAAGCTAACCTTGGTGGCGTATGCTTAAACGTTGGATGTATTCCTTCAAAAGCGTTAATCAATGCAGGTCATCGTTATGAGAATGCAATGCATTCTGATGACATGGGTATCACTGCAGAGAACGTAAAAGTTGACTTTACAAAAGTTCAAGAATGGAAAAACGGCGTAGTTAAGAAATTAACTGGCGGTGTTGAAGGCCTTCTTAAAGGTAACAAAGTTGAAATCATTCGCGGTGAAGCTTACTTCGTAGATGCTAACACATTACGCGTAATGACTGAAGATGCAGCTCAAACTTATACGTTTAAAAATGCTGTTCTTGCAACTGGTTCTACACCAATCGAAATTCCAGGATTCAAATACTCTAAACGTGTTATCAACTCTACAGGCGCTTTAAGCTTACCTGAAATTCCAAAAAAACTTGTTGTAATCGGCGGCGGTTACATCGGTATGGAATTAGGTACTGCATATGCTAACTTCGGTACAGAAGTTACTGTAGTAGAAGCTGGCGACGAAATCTTAGCTGGTTTCGAAAAAGCTATGAGCTCTGTTGTTAAACGTGCTCTTCAAAAGAAAGGTAACGTAAATATCCATACAAAAGCTATGGCTAAAGGCGTTGAAGAAACAGAAACTGGCGTAAAAGTTAGCTTCGAAGTTAAAGGTGAAATCCAAACTGTAGAAGCAGATTACGTATTAGTAACTGTAGGTCGTCGTCCAAACACTCAAGAAATCGGTCTTGAGCAAGTTGGAGTTAAAATGACTGACCGCGGCATCATCGAAATCGATGAGCAATGTCGTACAAACGTACCAAACATCTATGCAATCGGTGATATCGTTCCTGGACCACCATTAGCTCACAAAGCTTCTTACGAAGGTAAAGTAGCTGTTGAAGCAATTAGTGGCCATGCATCAGCAATCGATTACATCGGAATTCCTGCAGTATGCTTCACTGATCCAGAATTAGCATCTGTTGGTTACACTAAGAAACAAGCTGAAGAAGCAGGAATGACAGTATCTGTATCTAAGTTCCCATTCGCTGCAAACGGTCGTGCGTTATCATTAAACAGCACTGACGGTTTCTTACAACTTGTAACACGTAAAGAAGACGGTCTTCTTGTAGGTGCTCAAGTTGCAGGTGCAGGCGCTTCTGATATTATTTCTGAGATTGGTTTAGCTATCGAAGCTGGAATGACAGCAGAAGATATCGCTCAAACAATCCACGCTCACCCAACATTAGGTGAAATCACAATGGAAGCAGCTGAAGTTGCTCTTGGAATGCCAATTCACATTGTAAAATAATTTAAGTAATGAAAATAGCCCATCTCTTATTTAAAGAGATGGGCTATTTTTTATTTTAATAAAATGGCTTGCAAGGTCTTTATATGTACTTGTCGAATGAATATATAATACTTTAAATGAATCGTTAGAACATATATTAATCTAAAAGCTGTATATATGCTTTCGTATAATATGTAATTGATTCAAACTTAATCCCATATATTAATAAAATAGAGCATGTCAAAGGAGAAGGTTCCATGAGAATATTACATGTTATATTTTATCATTTTTTATTATGGAGTGGTTTTTCCGTTGTATTAACGTTATCGAATGGTGATAAGTTTCATTATAAAGTTATTCTTTTTTTCGTATTCCTTTACTTAGCATATGTGATAGCATGTTTTGTATTACACATAAGGAAGCAAGCTTTATTTCTTACATGTTCGAATTGTATACTCTTTTTAATAATATTTTCTATTTTTTAAATTAACGTTTATAGAAATACATTGTTCTTCCATTAAATAGTTGTAACTCTCCTTCTAATTTCTTCGCTAGAAAACGGCAAAATTCATTTGCTTTTCCTTTATCACCAAATGTTGCATTAGGTGGTAAAGAAATCTGAATAAAAGATTGTTCCTTTTCTATACCAACACCAACATACATGGAGTCATATCGATCGTGAGTAGATTGTAGTTTTAATGTTGTTGCTGATGTATCTAAAATTTCATAAGGAAAAGCGGTATTTGTATAAGTGTAATTAATTTGAACACCAGTTTTGGAAGTAACTGTTTTATAATAATGAAAAAGTTGTTTTATATCATCTATTGAAACAGATTGTTGATTGGATTTAGGTACAAGCGTAATAAAGGCATGTTGCATATAAGTTCCCCCTAACTTAGTAGAATACTATTATTTTACATCCTACTGAATTTTTTGACAATTAAAAGGAGTATTCCTTTTTTTGTTTAATATACTAATGAAAGGTGATGTGGAAAGGTGGAAACCAATGTTTGAAAAATTGTATGATGAGCATGAAAGTGTGAAGGTACGATTTTTGGGGTTTATGACACATGATACTCGTTATGATTTTGGTATTATTTATACAAATATGTTTTTTGGAAAGCCACTCATTGTTTGCATGCAAACAGGAAGATCTACTTTACTTGGACGAGATGATGTAGAGAATGTTCAATATTTGCAGGAAATTTTCAAATTAGGATCAGAAGGTGAAGCGGCGGAATTAGCTCAGTTTTTCTCATTCCTAGTTCCATCTACTTCTTTGCATGCGGAATATGAAGAATAATTAATGTAAAACAGTCGTACGTATAAATATGGCTGTTTTTTTATTTTAATATCGCATACTAATTAAAAAATAAAATATTTAATGTGTTATACTAAAAACCTATTGACGTAAAAAGTATAACATATTAAAATAAAGGCAGAAAGTTAAGCGGTTACAAAAGTTTTTGGGATTATAAACTTAGGGGGAAATGAAAAATGGGAACGATCGTATGTCAAGAATGTGAAGGTACAATTGCGCACTTCGAGGATGAAAAAGTAACGGTACTTTACGGGAAATGTGGATCTTGCGGATGTGATCACACAGAGCATACAAAAGCCCAATAATGGATAGGAAATGGACAGCTAAAAGTTTTTAGGACCATAAACTTAGGGGGAAATGAAAAATGGGAACAATCGTATGCCAAGTATGTGAAGGAACAATCGGACATTTTGAGGATGAGAAAACGACAGTACTTTACGGAAAATGTGGAACAAATTGTGACTGTGCTAATAGAGATAATGCGAAAGCTTAATGATAAATAAGTAGATTACTATAAAAACTCAGGGGGAAATGAAAAATGGGAACAATCGTATGCCAAGTATGTGAAGGAACAATTGGACATTTTGAAGATGAAAAATCAACAGTGCTATACGGGAAATGCGGATCTCATTGCGACTGTACCCATAAAGAACATACAAAAGCTTAATAATAAGAAAAAAAGCGCCTACATGTGTAGGTGCTTTTTTTAATAAATTGTAGTCGTATGACCTACTGTTGCAACGATTGCATCATCTCTAATCGGAATAAATCCTATGGATGTCTGTGGAGTGCTAGGAGAGGTGTAGTGGCTCATGAGACGGCTATCAATACGGGTGATAGTATCTGTCAAGAAAGCCGAAATAAAAGCATAAGGGACTCGTCGTTCATTTAACGAGTATATAATTTCCTCTTTTGTTTTTACACCTACGCCATGTCCGTAAAAAAAGAAATTTCCTAGATAGATTGTATTTTCTCCTTGCCACTCAATTGTAGCTGGATTCACTTGTGGATTTTTAAAATAAACGAGATCACCTGGGACAAGATCGCCACCCATTTTTGTTATGAGCTTTAAATCTTGGTCGTAGTCCCACGTATAAAGTAAAAGATTTGCAAAGAGACGATTGAAAGTTTCTTCCTCATACAATGAGAGTAAAGCTTTGTAAAAAATAATGATCATAGCGGTGGCGCATTCAGTTCCATATAGTTTTCCGTTTTTGAAAATATCTTGTATGGCAATGGAAGGGGGTATGTTTGGAAGGAGCTCGAATCCTCCAAGGGACGTTCTTTTCCAATACTGAGGGTTGCAAAAGGATTGCTGAAATGTGCGAAACTGAAATCCACTTTGAAAAAGTTCTAATGCAGAAGTAATAATATTAACTCGTAAATTTAGGTCAAAGCTGAGTTCATCAGATGTTCGGAAGGAATAAATTTCTTGATTTCCTGCCATTATAGATAAAATTTGTTGTTTCTCAGCTGCAAATGGCTCATATTCATTTGTGATATAAGGATGTACAATAGAACGGCCTATTACAATCATAATAGTATCCCCACCTATACATTACATTACTCAATATCGTATGAGAAAAGGGAAAAAGGGTGAAAGAAAAGCCTATCAACTGATAGGCTTGTACTCTTTAATCACACGTAATGTTTGTAATGTCATATCTTCAGGACCTTGTACAGGTAAACCCGCTTCTAAGTTTTTACGAATATACTCTAAGTTATCTTGTGTAATAATTTCCCCCGGAGTAAAGATTGGAATCCCTGGCGGATAAACCATAACGAAATCAGCTATAATACGACCTGCTGCATTTTCAAATGGGATGACTTCTGTTTCTGAATAAAAAGCATCTCGAGGAGAAAGTGCTAGCACTGGTATTTCTGGAATTTCTACTTGTATTTGAACACCTTTATCAGCTTTATTTCTAAATGTTGCTGCTAAATCTTGTAATGCTGCAATAAGTGTATTTGTCTCACTTTCTGTATCCCCGAAAGTGACAAGACATAGTATGTTGTATAAATCTGAGAGTTCTACTTCAATGTTATATTGCTCTCTAAGCCATACTTCAGCCTGATGGCCTGTAATACCTAAATCTTTCACAGATACAATTATCTTTGTAGGATCATAGTTAAAAGTAGCATCCGTACCTAGCATTTCCTTACCAGGACAGTAAAGATGCTCAATAGCATTTATAGCATCACGAACTTGTTCCGCTAATTGTATTGTTTGTTCTATGAGTGCCGTTCCTTCTGTAGCAAGACGTTTTCTAGCAACATCTAGGGATGCTAACAAGATGTAAGAAGTTGATGTAGTCGTAAGCATGCTAATAATAGATTGAACATGTTTTACGTTTACAAGACCTTCTTTTACATTAAGAATAGAACTTTGAGTTAAAGATCCACCTAATTTATGAACACTTGTTGCTGCCATATCTGCACCGGCTTGCATCGCTGACATCGGTAGTTCATCGTGAAAATGAATGTGAACACCATGTGCCTCATCAACTAGTACAGGGATATCGTAAGAATGTGCTAATTGTACAATCTGTTCTAAGTCTGCAGCAAAGCCAAAGTATGTTGGATTAATAACAAGTAAGCCTTTCGCATCTGAGTGCTCTTCAAGTGCCTTTTTGACAGATTGAATTGTGATTCCATGTGAAATACCAAGTTTTGGATCGATTTCAGGATGCATGAAAATAGGTTTTGCACCTGAGAAAATAATAGCTGACATTACTGATTTATGCACGTTTCGTGGCACTAGTATTTTGTCACCAGGACCGCAAACGCTCATCACCATTGTCATTATTGCGCCACTTGTACCTTGAATAGAAAAGAAAGTATGATCCGCACCAAATGCAGCGGCTGCTAAATCTTGTGCTTCTTTAATCATACCTTTTGGATGATGTAAATCATCGAGCGGCGCAATATTAATTAAATCAATTGCTAATGCATTATGCCCAATAAATTCGCGAAATTCAGGATCCATGCCCTGTCCTTTTTTATGACCTGGAATATGGAATTGAATTGGATTTCGCTTACTGTGCTCAACTAAAGCGGTAAACAATGGTGTTTCGTATTGGGACAATCTATACACCCCTTCTTTTTTTTATATTTATTAGAGTTTGTTTTATATAATCTTGTTCTAAAAAAGTTAAGTTCTTTTTTAGAATGAGACTTGTTTTTCTGCCATTCACAAAAGCTTTTCTGAGATGGGAGCTTCACTTTATTTTCTATAAAACAAAAGCATTATATCACCAATAATTATAGATGTATAGCAAAAAATATTTTTACGGTGAGTATGTTAAATAGTTGTTCCCTACTAACTTCTAGAGGAAGACAATTCCATTAGAATGAATAAATAGTGTATAATGCAAAGTGGCTATAGTGAAGAAGAAAAAATCTCTTTAAAATAGCGTATTGAAATAAGAAGAAATGATAAATGAGGTGCAAAATGGAATATCAATATCCGTTAGATTATGATTGGTCAAATGAGGAAATGGTTGCAATTGTGAAGTTTTATGAAGCGATTGAGAAAGCATATGAAAAAGGAATTATAAGAGAAGAGTTAATGGGATTATATCGTCGTTTTAAAGAGATTGTTCCATCGAAAGCAGAAGAAAAGAAAATTGATAAAGAGTTTCAAGAAGTAAGTGGGTATTCTATATACCGTGCGATTCAAAGGGCTAAAGAAATCGAAGAACAAAAGCTTGTAAAAATGTAAAAATATTTTGAAAAATAAAAACTGAAGTGATATAATGTGATAACAACTAAAAACGGACAATATAAATTGTCCGTTTTCTACTATCGATTACAAAGTGCATATAAAGGAAGGAGTGATTGCATCGTAGATTCAATCTTAGCAAGGAATTGTTCGTTGGTCATTGCTGAAAACTCCTCTGGTGATATATGAATACCAACTAATAATTCTGCTTTTTTCACAGTAGCTAGACGCTCAACCATCTTTTGTAAGTCTTCTGTTTCAAGTGTTTTATGTAATTTTACACTTGGTTTAGTATGGTCAATGGACCAAACGAAGTCATTTGGAATATTTGTTTTTAAATCATTTAAATGTTCTAAGAAGGCGTGAGCCGTCTCCACTTTTTGTGGACACTCATAGATTAAACCAAAGTATATGAAGGCATGAGTACCCCATAGTCCAATTTGGAAATGTGGTAGCATTTTATATCCGCGTTTATTTGTTGAAAAAGCAACCCAAGTATCGTTTGGTGGATTGACTTTGCGACGTGCATGTTTTGCTACATGATAAAAAAAGTTCTCATCAGTTTGTTTGGATAAATACGTTGCAAACTGTTCCCCTAAAGCTTCTAGCTTAGGATGAATGTTCGTTTTAATTGCACTCATTCGTTCTTCGAGACCATCAACTGTAAAGACCTCAAAATCAGTTGATTTGAATGTTTCTAGTGTCATGATTGTTCCTCCAACTCCTATTTTGCTTTTATTTTAGCATAGCTTGTACTATTCATAAAAAGAACAGCACAAAAAAATTTAAATAAAAAAATATAATTTTGTTGCATAGATGATTTCTCCAACATAGTATAGTATAAAACAAAAAATCAGAAAATTAAATCAATTCTAGTCCGAGGGCAGACGAATATTGGGAGGAGGCAAATAATATGAGACAGGTGATTAATGCGTTAAAGAGAACAGATGCTGAAAAGAGAATACCGGTGCTACGTTTGGAGCTAGATTATGAATTAGCGACTTTATACGATGCGATGATGGAAAATGATAAACAGAAAAAAGAAGAGTGTGTACAAAAGTTAGAAGTGTTAAGACTTGAAATGATTCGTTTAGAAGCGTAATAATAGTATATGTATAAAAAATTAGTTGGTGCGAACCTTATAAAGGGTTCGTTTTTTCTGTGAACAGTATAGATCGGAGTGTTTAAACATGCAAGAAGTATGGAAAGACATCGATGCACACGCCAAGCAGTGGATTCGAGATGCGGGAGAGCGTTTAATGGCATCAATGAAAAAAGCACTTATTATAGAAACGAAATCCAATGCAGCTGATTTAGTAACAAATATGGATCGAGAAATAGAACAGTTTTTAATTGGGAAAATTAAAGAAACATTCCCGAATCATAGTATTTTAGGGGAAGAAGGTTATGGAGATGAGGTAACTTCTTCTGATGGGGTTGTTTGGTTAATTGATCCAATTGATGGCACAATGAACTTTGTTCATCAAAAGAGAAATTTTGCAATTTCAATTGGAATTTATGAGAACGGTATCGGAAAGATTGGACTTATTTATGATCCAGTTCATGATGAATTATATCATGCGTTAAAGGGGACTGGAGCATTTTGTAATGAAGTACCAATAACTTTATTGGAAAAAGGGACTGTAGAGCAAGGTATTGTAGCTTTAAATGCGATATGGCTTACCGATAATCCATTGCTTAATATGGAAAATATGATGGCACTTGTTAAGAAAGCAAGAGGCACGAGATCATATGGCTGTGCAGCGTTAGAGATGGTATACGTTGCAACAGGAAGAATAGATGCATATGTAACGCCGAGATTATCACCGTGGGATTTTGGCGGGGGACAGATAATTGTAGAGGAAGTTGGGGGCAAGGTGACAACATTTTCTGGAGCCCCGCTTTCTATCGTAGAGAAAAGCAGCGTATTAGTTGCAAAACCAGGGGTGTATGAAGAGGTGTTACGATTTATATCTAAGTAACAAAAAAAGTAAGAGGCTGTATACACGCTTCTTACTTTTTGACGTTATTGCGATTTACGCATTTTTCTTTTTGTTACAAAACCGTATCCAACTGTAACAAATGTACCGATAATGCAAATAATAATACCGATGGGACTATTTTCAGCAACCATAATGCCGATACCGATTAAGAAAATAACACCGATAATTGCAGTTAATAAAAAGCGATATTGAATGTGTTCCATTTCTTCACCCTCCAATCTCATTTTACTTTCACAAAAGTAAGAATACAACTATATTTTCATTCTTGATTTTATTTTAATTGCTATTGTATCCCCTTCGCTCTTATAATAGAGAAGGATTAAAAAGACATTAGGAGTTGGACATGTTGAAAAAACGACAAGATTTACGTAATATAGCAATTATTGCCCACGTTGACCATGGTAAAACAACACTTGTTGACCAGTTATTACGTCAAGCGGGGACTTTCCGTGCGAACGAACATATTGAAGAACGCGCAATGGACTCAAACGATCTAGAAAGAGAACGTGGTATTACAATTTTAGCGAAGAATACTGCGATTCACTATGAAGATAAACGAATTAACATTTTAGATACACCTGGTCACGCTGACTTCGGTGGAGAAGTAGAACGTATCATGAAAATGGTTGATGGTGTTCTACTTGTTGTTGATGCATATGAAGGCTGTATGCCACAAACACGATTTGTTTTAAAGAAAGCTCTTGAGCAAAACTTAACTCCAATCGTTGTTGTAAACAAAATTGACCGTGACTTCGCTCGCCCTGATGAAGTAGTTGATGAAGTAGTTGACTTATTCATCGAACTTGGTGCAAACGAAGATCAATTAGAGTTCCCAGTTGTATTTGCATCAGCAATGAACGGAACAGCAAGCTTAGATTCAAATCCAGCAAATCAAGAAGAGAATATGAAATCATTGTTTGACACAATTATTGAACATATTCCAGCACCAGTTGATAACAGCGAAGAGCCACTTCAATTCCAAGTAGCACTTCTTGATTACAATGACTATGTTGGTCGTATCGGGGTTGGCCGCGTATTCCGTGGTACAATGAAAGTAGGACAACAAGTTGCATTAATGAAAGTTGACGGAAGTGTAAAACAATTCCGCGTAACGAAATTATTTGGTTACATTGGATTAAAACGTCAAGAAATTGAAGAAGCAAAAGCTGGAGATTTAGTAGCTGTTTCAGGTATGGAAGACATTAACGTAGGTGAAACGGTATGTCCGGTTGAGCATGAAGAGGCTTTACCATTATTACGTATTGATGAGCCAACACTACAAATGACATTCCTTGTAAATAACAGCCCATTTGCAGGTCGTGAAGGTAAATTCATTACATCTCGTAAAATTGAAGAGCGCCTTCGTTCACAGTTAGAAACAGATGTAAGTTTACGTGTAGATAATACAGATTCTCCTGATGCATGGATCGTATCTGGACGTGGGGAACTACATTTATCTATCTTAATTGAAAACATGCGTCGTGAAGGTTATGAGTTACAAGTATCTAAACCAGAAGTAATCATTAAAGAAGTTGATGGCGTAAGATGTGAGCCTGTAGAGCGCGTACAAATCGATGTACCTGAAGAATACACTGGCTCTATTATGGAATCTATGGGTGCACGTAAAGGTGAAATGTTAGATATGGTGAATAATGGAAACGGTCAAGTTCGCCTTACTTTCATGGTTCCAGCACGTGGTTTAATTGGTTACACAACAGAATTCTTAACATTAACTCGTGGTTACGGTATTTTAAACCATACATTCGATTGCTACCAACCAGTACACGCTGGACAAGTTGGTGGACGTCGCCAAGGTGTTCTAGTTTCACTTGAAACAGGAAAAGCATCTCAATACGGTATTATGCAAGTTGAAGACCGTGGTGTAATCTTCGTTGAACCAGGTACAGAAGTATATGCTGGTATGATCGTAGGAGAACACACTCGTGAGAACGACTTAACAGTTAACGTTGTGAAAATGAAACAACAAACTAACATTCGTTCTGCAACGAAAGATCAAACTTCAACAATGAAAAAACCACGCTTAATGACTTTAGAAGAGTCATTAGAGTACTTAAACGATGACGAGTTCTGTGAAGTAACTCCAGAATCAATTCGTTTACGTAAAAAGATTCTTGATAAGAGCGAGCGTGAAAGAGCTGCTAAGAAAAAGAAATCTGTAGAAGCGTAAAAAATAGAACAGCTACCTTAAATTAAGGTAGCTGTTTTTTCGTATTTATTTTTAGAATATTTACTCTTTTTAGTGGACAGTATTTTTTTCGCGGGTTACTCTTGTATTAAGTACATAAAGAAATTTTGTTTTTTATGAGAAGGGGGATAAATAGTGTTAGAAAGAATGTCATTTTTTGCGAAATTATGTAAAGTTGATGAAAACCCAGAACTAGGGATGTGGTTACTGTATGGCATCATTATTATATTAAGTGCACTTGTGTATAATTTAGGTTTTGCAAGAAAACTATCAATAATAAAAAATATAGTGATATATATATCGTTAGCGATAGGGTGTACAGTGTTAACTTTCTTTGCAGTTTTTTTACCTGTTGGGGAGGGGCTTGTTGTAGCGGCAATTGTACTTGGGATTTATAGGTTGCGTTTACATCAAGCAAGACAACAAAAAGCAGGATGAGGGGGCGAAGTTTTATGCGTTCAGTACAAGATGCATTATATAATTGGTTAACAATTAAAACAGTTGCAGAAGCACGTCCGGATGATAGTGCTGCAAAAGAAACGTATTTGTTATTTCAAAATATGATATATGAAGAACACAAATTGAGGAATGTGGAAGTTAAAAAGAACGAGGAAATGTATTTGATTACATATGAAATGAATGGAGAAAGAAAATCTGCAAGGTTTCCGTTAGAAGCTATTGATTGTTTCTTGGATCAGATGAATCGTGAGCCTGAAAAATATAAATAAGTCCTTATCTATATGATTAAGGACTTATTTATATTTTACCAATCGTCTTCGACTTTTTTATCACGGTATAATCGGAAACTACCACTTGCATGACGTTCCATCGTACGTTCTGCAATTCGTTCCGAACATTCCATGCACATATATGTATGAATAGGGCGATTACGCAGTTTTTTTGCCATAGGATTTTCATCATCTAACATATCTTTTTTATCACAAATCATACATTTGACTCTCATGTCGTCACCTCAATACGAATTCTATCAGTATAAGTATATCATGGAAGTGTAATGTTTTTGAATAATAGCGGGAAAAAATAATATTTTCGCAATTCGAAAAATAAGTTATGATAAGGATATATTAAGTATATTTGGAGGTGGAAATATGGCGAATGTAGTAGAGCCTACATTAACAGATGATTTAGTACAATCGTTACGTAAAGAGTGTATTGTTATGGTAGCAACAACAGATTTTGAAAAACAAGTTCCTAACGTAAGTGCTATTTCTTGGGTGTATGCAGTGAGTAAAACTAGTATTCGATTTGCAGTAGATCAACGTTCACGTATTGTGGAAAATATGCGGCATAGTACAGGGGTGGTATTGACTATAATGGCGAATGATTCCGTATTTTCCATAAGTGGTGCAGGTGAAATTTTGACTGATAGAATGGAAGGCATTCCTCTAAAATTAACTGTAATAGAAGTAAATGTACAAGAAGTACGTGATGTTATGTTTTATGGTGCAAAACTTGCAACTGAACCAACATATGAAAAAACATATGATCTTCGGGCAGCAAAAAAGCTCGATAACCAAGTGTTAGTAGGAATGAAAGAATTATAAATGTGATAAATAAGAAAGCCAGTTAGTAACTTTTGTAATTAGTTATTGTGATTTTATGTTAATAATTATAATTAAAAGTAATATATTGAATAGAAATGAATAAAAAATAAATAAAAGGTTTAATGGCTATAAATTTCGATTCTACCTCGTTTATACGGTACATATAATTATAACAATGGTTCGTCCATATTTTTTGGATGAAACCCTTGTTCTACAAATTTAAAAGTGGAGTCAGGGGGTAACAGGTTGGATAAAATTTATGTGTTAGATACGAATGTACTTTTGCAGGATCCTTTATCTATTTTTTCATTTGAAACCAATGAAGTAGTGATTCCAGCAGTTGTATTAGAAGAGGTTGATTCGAAAAAACGTTATATGGATGAAGTAGGACGAAACGCTCGTTATGTATCTAAGTTAATAGACAAATTTCGTGAAATAGGAAAGCTGCATGAAAGTATTCCGCTAGAAAACGGCGGTACATTTCGTATTGAATTAAATCATCGTTCATTTGTTCAACTACAAGATATTTTTGTAGAAAAAACAAATGATAATCGAATTTTAGCTGTAGCAAAAAATCTATCTTTAGAAGAACAAGAAAAAGAGGACGGGAAGTCTGTTATTTTAGTAAGTAAAGACGTGCTCGTAAGGGTAAAAGCTGATGCAATTGGTTTGAAGGCGGAAGATTATTTAAGTGATCGTGTAATTGAAGTAGATAATATATATTCAGGATTTTTAGAAGGGTATATATCAAAAGAGCAATTGGATTATTTTTATGAAAAAGGTGAATTGCCTTTATCTGAAATTGCAAATCATCCTTTTTATCCAAATCAGTTTGTAGTAATGAAAGATGCATTAGGGGGATCTAGTTCAGCACTTGGCATTGTGGATCACTTAGGTAAGAAGGTAAAGAAACTTATTTTTCACAATGAACAAGTATGGGGGATACGACCACGAAATGTGCAGCAAATTATGGGATTAGAATTATTACTTCGTGAAGATATTCCGCTAGTAACATTAACAGGGAAAGCTGGTACAGGAAAAACATTACTAGCGTTAGCTTCGGGGCTTATGCAAACGGAAGATTTAGGACTATACAAAAAACTACTCGTTGCAAGGCCAATTGTTCCAGTCGGAAAAGATATCGGTTATTTACCAGGAGAAAAAGAAGAAAAGTTAAGACCGTGGATGCAACCGATTTTTGATAATCTAGAGTATTTATTTAATACGAAAAAGCCAGGAGAGTTAGATGCTATTTTAGCTGGAATGGGTTCGATTGAAGTAGAAGCTCTTACGTATATACGCGGAAGAAGTATTCCAGATCAGTTCATAATAATTGACGAAGCGCAAAATTTAACGAAGCATGAAGTGAAAACGATATTAACAAGGGTAGGAGAAAAAAGTAAGATCGTATTAATGGGAGATCCTCAGCAAATTGATCATCCGTATTTGGATGAATATAATAACGGTTTAACATATGTTGTAGAGAAGTTTAAAGAGCAACGTATTAGTGGTCATGTAAAGTTTGTTAAAGGGGAGCGATCTAATTTAGCTCAACTAGCTGCAGATTTATTATAAAAAGGAGTGAGCCGAGGCTCACTCCTTTTTTCTTTCAAGTATACACTTTAAATAATTGTAAATTTACGGATGTTACGGATTGGATTTTGTCTATTAGATCCATCATTGTAATATAAATGAACAGGTCCATCTTCTTTTAATGGTTTTCCTTCTTTTGAAAAACCAAGAATAGCATCTTTGACAGTTTCTAGTGGAAGCGTTATTGTATGATCTACTGTTTCAATCTCGACTTGCGTAGCGTCATCTGAAATTTCGGCGTTAGCAAGAAAAGGATGGAATGGTATACCGAACGTTCCAGTAATTAACTGTTCTTTTTTATATTTCTTTACACTTTGTTGTATCGGCGGGAAGGCAGCACCATCACGGATTTCGCGATCCCAATGTTCTGAAGTGTTTTTTAAATAAGCTTCTAGTTCTGAAGTGTTTTCTCTCGTTTCATCAAAGTAAGTTGTCAAATCTACTTTTCGATCATCAAAGATCCAAACGGTTGGATCGATAGTGATTGGAAAACGAACTTTTCCATTGATAAATAAAATTTCGCTCATTGTTGTTCCCCCATTTGTGTTATACTCCCACTTTTCAGTATAATAGTATTAGACACTATTGTCACAAAAAATGTTTCTATTGCAATTTATTAAAACTATCGCTAATATTAATAGATAGGAGAGAGTAGGACGGAAACGGAGGGAATCAATTTGGCGTCTGAGACAGTATCAAATCATCAGGAAAAGGCACTAGCCCTTCTACAAGCGGATGCGGAGAAGATTTTAAGACTTATTAAGGTGCAAATGGACCATCTTACAATGCCGCAATGTCCATTATATGAAGAAGTGTTAGACACACAAATGTTTGGACTATCCCGCGAAGTCGATTTTGCAGTTCGCCTTGGTCTTATTGCAGAAGAACAAGGGAAAGCAATGTTAGGAGAGCTTGAACGTGAGTTATCTGCACTTCATGAAGCATTTACAAACAAACAACAATAACGGGTTCAAATAAGGGGGCTCAAACTGAAAAAGTTTGGGCTTTTTATTTGTATAATAAAGCAGGAAGAATCAATGTACATATGGAATACAACAATAATTAAATTGAAACAGAGAGAGGAAATGAAATGAAAAGAGTATGGAAATCAATGGATTATTCATTATTACTTCCTCTTGTTATCTTATGTGTGTTGGGAGTTATAATGGTATATAGTTCTAGTTCCATTGTCGCGATTTCGTCGAAAAATAACTGGCCAGCAGATCACTTTTTTAAAAAACAATTAGTTGCTCTTGCTATTGGAACGGTAATACTTGTGATTGTAGTTATAATCCCTTACAAATTGTGGAGGAAAAAAATAGTTCTTGCAGCGATGGGGTTAGGAAGTATTGGTTTACTAACAGCAGCTTTCCTTTTCGGTAAGGTAATCAATGGTGCAAAAGGATGGATACTAGGTATACAGCCAGCTGAGTTTGTAAAAATAGCAGTTATTATTACGCTAGCAAGTTTTTTTGCTAAGAAACAAGAGAGGCAAACCCCTTTTTTTCAAGGGATAATACCTCCCTTATTTGTTGTCGGTGGATCGATGGTATTAATTTTATTACAAAATGACTTAGGGACTGACATATTAATAGGTGGAACAGTGTTAATTATGTTCTTCTGTTCAGGAGTTAATGTTAACTTGTGGATAAAAAGATTTTTATTAACATCTGTCGTGTGGATTCCAGCGTTGTATTTTATTGGAAACTATAAATTGAGTCAATACCAAAAAGCGCGATTTTCAGTTTTCCTTGATCCATTTAGTGATCCACAAAAGGATGGATTTCAATTAATAAATTCATTTGTTGGAATTGCCTCAGGTGGGTTAAATGGTAGAGGATTAGGAAATAGTATACAAAAGTATGGCTACTTACCAGAGCCGCAAACGGATTTTATTATGGCGATTATATCTGAAGAACTGGGTTTTATAGGTGTAGCTATCATTTTAATCTGTTTACTACTTATTATCATTCGTTCGTTTAGAGTGGCACAAAAATGTAAAGATCCATTTGGAAGTTTAATTGCAATCGGAATTGCAAGTTTAATTGGAATACAAACATTTGTTAATGTTGGTGGTATGTCCGGATTAATACCACTTACAGGAGTGCCTTTGCCGTTTATTAGTTATGGCGGTAGTTCCTTGTTAGCTAATCTAATCGCGATGGGTATATTATTAAATATTGCTAGTCATGTAAAACGACAAGAGAAACAGCAAAATGAGGAAATGAAAGAAAGAGAACAAGATGGACCACGTCTTGTAGTTGTAAAATAAAAAACACATTGTGCTTTAGAGCGCGATGTGTTTTTTATTTTTTAGAAATATTAAATATGATATATTAATTGGTATTTATAATAAAAAATATATCACATTAAATCAAATGTGATATACAATTAAGTTGTTAGAAAAGGAAGAGGTATGCTATACTATTTTTGTGAAACAAATTAATCAGAAAACTTATCATTTGTTAAAAAATAAGGTATGATGGATAAAAATAAAGTGAAGCTTTCTAAGTATAATATAATGTAGAAAGTGAAGAACTTCACGCTCTTTAGGGTGTGTATATATTTTATCTCTAGAGTGGTAGGAAAGTAGAGGGGGAAAATCATGACAAAGCTGCAACGTATTCAAAAAGTATTGGTAGCTAACCGTGGAGAGATTGCAATTCGTGTGTTTCGAGCTTGTTCGGAACTTGGATTAAAAACAGTTGCAATCTATTCTAAAGAGGATAGTGGTTCTTATCATCGTTATAAAGCCGATGAATCCTATTTAGTTGGGGAAGGGAAAAAGCCAATTGATGCTTATCTAGATATTGAGGGCATTATTGAGATTGCGAAAAGTAATCATGTAGATGCAATTCACCCTGGATATGGTTTCTTGTCAGAAAATATTCAATTCGCAAAACGTTGTGAAGAAGAAGGAATTATCTTTATAGGTCCAAAAAGTAAGCATTTAGATATGTTTGGAGATAAAGTGAAAGCAAGAACACAAGCGCAGCTAGCACAAATTCCAGTTATTCCTGGTAGTGATGGTCCAGTAGATTCGGTAGAAGAAGTTAAAGAATTTGCTGAAAAGTATGATTACCCGATTATAATTAAAGCTTCCCTTGGTGGTGGCGGCCGTGGTATGCGTATTGTACGTACTAGTGAAGAATTAAGAGAATCGTATAATCGAGCGAAGTCAGAAGCGAAAGCAGCCTTTGGTAATGATGAAGTATACGTTGAAAAATTCGTTGAAAAACCTAAACATATAGAAGTTCAAATTTTAGCAGATGAAGAGGGAAATGTTGTTCATTTATACGAGCGAGATTGTTCTGTACAACGTCGTCATCAAAAAGTTGTAGAAATAGCACCAAGTGTATCACTTTCAGATGATTTACGTCAGCGTATTTGTGATGCTGCTGTTAAGTTAACGAAAAATGTAAATTATTTAAACGCAGGAACAGTTGAATTCCTTGTGAAAGATGATAATTTCTATTTCATTGAAGTAAATCCGCGTGTTCAAGTAGAACATACAATTACAGAAATGATTACAGGAGTTGACATCGTTCAATCACAAATTTTAATAGCTGATGGACATGCATTACATAGCAAATTGGTAGGTGTTCCAAAGCAAGAGGAAGTTGTTGTACATGGATTTGCAATACAATCTCGTGTAACGACTGAGGATCCACTAAATAATTTCATGCCGGATACTGGAAAAATTATGGCATATCGATCAGGTGGTGGCTTTGGAGTTCGTCTTGATACAGGTAATAGTTTCCAAGGTGCTGTTATTACACCGTACTATGATTCTTTACTTGTAAAAGTTACAACATGGGCGCTTACTTTTGAACAAGCTGCTGCAAAAATGGAACGTAACTTAAAAGAATTCCGTATTCGTGGTATTAAAACTAATATTCCATTCCTAGAGAATGTAGTAAAACATAAAAACTTCTTATCAGGGGAATATGACACTTCATTTATTGATGCGTCACCTGAATTATTCTTGTTCCCGAAACGTAAAGACCGCGGAACGAAAATGTTAAATTACATCGGGACAGTAACAGTAAATGGCTTCCCAGGAGTAGGGAAAAAAGAGAAACCAATTTTCCCGGATGCTCGTATACCGAATGTATTACACTCAGAGCCGATCCAAAATGGAACGAAACAAATTTTGGATGAGCGTGGAGCAGACGGATTAGTAAAATGGGTACAAGATCAAAAACGTGTACTTTTAACGGATACAACATTCCGGGATGCGCATCAGTCATTACTTGCAACGCGTATTCGTACAAAAGATTTACATCAAATTGCAGAGCCGACAGCGAGAATGTTACCGAATTTATTCTCAGCGGAAATGTGGGGCGGTGCAACGTTTGATGTTGCATATCGTTTCTTAAAAGAAGATCCATGGGAACGATTACTAGATCTTCGTGAAAAAATGCCAAATGTTTTATTCCAAATGTTACTTCGTTCTTCAAACGCAGTTGGTTACAAAAACTATCCGGATAATTTAATTCAAAAGTTTGTGGAGTGTTCTGCTCAAGCTGGAATTGATGTGTTCCGTATTTTTGATAGCTTAAACTGGGTAGAAGGTATGAGAGTTGCAATTGATGCTGTACGAGATACTGGTAAAATTGCAGAAGCAACGATGTGCTACACAGGGGATATTCATGATCCGTTACGTAGTAAATATGATTTAAATTACTATAAAAATTTAGCAAAAGAATTAGAAGCATCAGGAGCTCACATTTTAGGTATTAAAGATATGGCGGGCTTACTAAAACCAAACGCAGCATATGATTTAGTTTCAGCATTAAAAGAGACGGTATCGATTCCGATTCACCTGCACACACACGATACGAGTGGAAATGGTATATTAACGTATACGAAAGCAATTGAAGCAGGTGTTGACATTGTCGATGTAGCAGTAAGTTCTATGGCTGGGCAAACGTCACAGCCAAGTGCGAACACGCTATACTATGCGTTAGGTGGAAACGAAAGACAGCCAGATGTTAATATAGATTCATTAGAAAAACTATCTCATTACTGGGAAGATGTACGTAAATACTACGCACCGTTTGAAAGTGGTATGAATGCTCCTCATACAGAGGTATATATGCACGAAATGCCAGGCGGACAGTATAGTAATTTACAACAACAAGCGAAAGCGGTTGGCTTAGGAGATCGATTCGATGAAGTGAAAGTAATGTACCGCCGTGTGAATGACATGTTTGGTGATATTGTTAAAGTAACGCCATCATCTAAAGTTGTCGGTGATATGGCATTATTTATGGTTCAAAATCACTTAACAGAACAAGATGTTTTAGAGCGTGGGCATTCTATGGACTTCCCAGGGTCTGTCGTTGAAATGTTCTCAGGAGATTTGGGGCAGCCATACGGTGGTTTCCCGAAAAAGTTACAAGAAATTATTTTAAAAGGGAAAGAACCATTAACAGTAAGACCAGGTGAATTATTAGAGCCAGTAGATTTGGATGCGTTAAAAGAAGAGCTATTCCATAAACTTGGGCGCGAAGTGACGATTTTTGATGTCGTTGCATATGCATTATATCCAAAAGTATTTATGGATTACGAAAAAGTTGCTGAGCTTTATGGAAGTGTATCTGTGCTTGATACACCGACATTCTTCTATGGTATGAGACTTGGTGAAGAAATCGATGTGGAAATTGAGCAAGGTAAAACATTGATGGTTAAACTAGTGTCAATCGGAGAGCCTCAGGCAGATGGAAATCGTATTCTTTACTTGGAGTTTAATGGTCAACCACGTGAGATTGTTGTGAAAGACGAAAGTGTGAAAGCAACAGTTGCACAACGTGTGAAAGGAAACCGTGAAAATCCAAACCACATTAGTGCAACAATGCCAGGAACGGTTATTAAAGTCGTTGTAAAAGAAGGCGATGAAGTGAAAAAAGGCGATTCTATGGCAATTACTGAAGCGATGAAAATGGAAACGACAGTTCAAGCGCCGTTCAATGGTAAAGTGAAAAAAGTATATGTTAACGATGGAGATGCAATTCAAACGGGTGACTTACTCATTGAATTAGATCACTAAAATAGAAAAGAGCTGTGGAAATGCAGCTCTTTTTCTTTATTGTAAAAAAATACCTTGCCAATTCGGCAAGGTATTTTAATTTATTTTGTTTGTTTAGAAGTTGATTCAGCTTCTTTTGCATTCACTTTACTTCTTGTTCCTAACATAACTAAATAGCATAGTACAGCAAACAAGCAAGAAATGAATAGGGAATGTAATAATGCCATTGCTAAACTAGCATTTGTAAATACGACTAAAATTCCTACTATGGCTTGAAGTGTAACAAGGATAAATGAAATGATCCATCCCCAGTATACGACAGGCTGCTGCTTGTAATGGCGAATAGCGAGAATCATCGCGTATAGTATCCAAACAAAGATTAACATGGCTGCCAATCTATGTCCCATTTGAACCCACTCATGTAGTTGAGTCGGCATAGGTCTATTTTTGCTACATAAAGGGAAGTCTGGACAGGCTAAGCTAGCTCGTTCGTGACGTACTAAAGCTCCTGTGTAGACAACGAGATAACAGTAAATTGTTACACCATAAATATGAAATTTCATTTTTTTGTCCATAATAAGTGAACGTGCATCAAATTTCTGGTCAATTTCAAAGATGAGACACGTTAATAAAATGACAGAAGCAAATGAAATTAAGGAAATACCAAAATGGATAGCAAGTACAGCTGGCATTTGCCCCCAGACAACTGCAGCGGCTCCCATTAATGCTTGTGCAACTAAAAATACGAAGGATAAAATTGCTAACGTTTTTGTTTCGCGCACATGTTTATAATATTTCCAGGACAAAATACAAAGGAGAGTGACAAGAATTCCTGCTGATCCTGATGTAAGGCGGTGACTTAGTTCAATAATAGTTTCCATTGATAAATTAGATGGAACAAATTCACCGTTACAAAGTGGCCATGATTTACCGCAGCCTTGGCCGGAACCTGTTTTTGTAACTAAAGCGCCTCCTAATAAAACTATTAATAAATCAAGACTTGTAATGACTGCTAACCATTTAATAAAGCGTTGCAATCTCTTTCACCATCTTTCTGCTATGAAGTTATTGCGAAATATTTTCATTCCATTATGTATAGAATAAAACGCGCTAGTTCCTATGATATATAAAAAATAATAAAATAGCAAAGAAATGGCGGGGGTAGACAGGGGAGAGAAAATCGGTGTGGAAATAGAATGTATAAGGGGATTTTTGGTTGAAAAACAGGCTATTTTGAAAAGAAATGGGGAGAATACGTGTTAAATATGACAAAAAAGTTTATTATAGAAGGTAACATCATGTTATGATAAGGGTAAGTCAGAATTCAGTTTTTTATATTCGACACAAAAAGTTCATGTTTTCTTCACAAAATGTTCGGGAAATATGATTTAATATATTGGAGTATGGGCGTAGATTAGTAGTAGAATGGGTTAACAATATTTCTACTGTAATAATATTGCTATATAAAAGCGAATTATTTCATTCGAAATAGACGCAAAAAAGAAAGATGAAAGTTTTAAGAGGGGGTTAAAGTGATGAACCATGCAACAACTGAGCTGCATGATGAGTCTGCTGTTACAAGCGTACCGGAAACAACTCGGCTACAAGATTTAAAAGCACTCGTTAAAATGGGGATTGTAAACTCAAATACACTTACTGTATTTACAGGATTTTGGTTGGCGTTACACTTTAATGGATTAAGTGTAATGGATAATCTGGATAAGCTATTTTTTACAATCGTTGGTTCTGGATTAGTTATGGCAGGGGTATGTTGTTTAAACAACTACATTGATCGAGACATCGATCCATTAATGGAAAGAACAAAGACCCGTCCAACGGTTACTGGAAAGTATAAACCAGGATTTGCACTTACATTTGGATTAGTTATATTACTTCTTGGGTTTGTATTTTTATTATTAACAACACCAATGGCAGTGTTAATGGGATTTATTGGTGCTTTCACATATGTTGTTCTATATACTTTATGGACAAAGAGAAAGTATACACTAAATACTGTTGTAGGTAGTATATCTGGGGCAGTTCCACCTTTAATTGGATGGGCAGCAATCGATCCATCTTTAGGCCATCCAATTGCTTGGATGCTATTTTTAATTATGTTTATTTGGCAAATCCCACATTTCCTTGCATTAGCGATGAAACGTGTTGATGAATATCGAAATGCAGGAATTCCAATGCTTCCTGTAGTTCATGGATTTGAAATTACGAAACGCCAAATTATGATTTGGACAGTATGTTTATTACCACTACCATTTTATATGAGTGGACTAGGGATAACATTTATGGTAATTGCAACATTGCTTAACATCGGTTGGATCGTTTTAGGATTTTATGGCTTCCGTAAGCAAGATGACATCAAATGGTCTGTACAAATGTTTGTTTATTCCCTAAATTATTTAACAATCTTATTTGTATTAATGATTGTAGTTACATTCTTCTAAGACAACGACATAATTGGATTTCTTTACGTTGAGATTTACTTTACTTAACTATAAAGTACAATCTAATTCACAAGGAAAGTGGGGGTTGTTTGTATGAAGAAACAGTGGCGACTGCTTTCGTTCGTTTCACTGCTGGCTTTACTGTTAGGGGGATGCGGTAAAGCCTTTCAATCTACTTTAATTCCGCAAGGAGAAGTAGCAAAAATGCAATATGATTTGCTCTTATTAGCGAGTGCAATCATGGTAGGAGTAGTACTAGTAGTTACTATTATTTTCTTGTATGTAATTGTGCGTTTCCGACAAAAGAAAGGTCAGGAAGATTATATTCCAGAGCAAGTTGAAGGGAATCACAAGCTAGAAATTATATGGACAGTTATTCCGATTATTCTTTTACTAATCTTAGCTGTTCCGACGGTTACATATACATTCAAACTTGCTGATGTAAGTGCGATGGAGAAAAAGAATATTGATAAAGATACTATCGTTGTTGATGTAACAGCGAATCTTTATTGGTGGGAATTTTCTTATAAATCAGAAAAAATAGTAACTTCTCAAGATTTAGTCATCCCCACAGGTAAGAAAGTGTATTTGAATTTGAAGGGTGCCGATATTAAACACTCATTTTGGGTTCCGTCTTTAGCTGGAAAAATGGATACAAATACAGACAATGTGAACAAAATGTGGTTAAAGGCAGATAAATCGGGCACTTATAATGGTTTTTGTACAGAATTTTGCGGCCCATCACATTCTTTAATGCAATTCAAAGTGAAAGCTTTAGATGAAAGCGAGTACAAAAAGTGGCTTGCTGATATGAAGAAGATTGATGGGAAGAAAGAAGTAGCTTCAACAAAGGCGCAAGAGGGCCAAGAAATATTTAATAAAAGCTGTATTGGTTGTCACGCAGTTGGATCTAATGATAGTAGACCACCTTCCGCTCGTATCGCACCAAACTTAGCAAACTTTGCGGATCGCGATACAGTTGCCGGCATTGCCGAAAACAATGAAGAAAACTTAAAAAAATGGCTGAAAGATCCTGAAAATATGAAACCAGGAAATAAAATGACTGGTAAATATGGCAACTTAACGGATGATCAAATTGATGCATTAAATGCATACTTACAAACGTTAAAAGTTGAAAAGTAAAGAGGGATTATTCGCGAAGGGGAGGTTGAAAACGTGAGTTCTGTAGCAAAAAAACAGGGGATGGGTGCTGTCATATGGGATTATTTAACGACAGTAGACCATAAAAAGATTGCCATTCTCTATTTAATTGCAGGTGGATTGTTTTTTATAATAGGCGGAATAGAAGCTTTATTTATTCGCCTTCAATTAGCGATTCCTAACAACGCTTTTCTTGTTGGGGATGCTTATAATCAAGTATTAACCATGCACGGTACAACAATGATTTTCCTCGCAGCTATGCCACTCGTGTTTGCATTTATGAACGCCGCTGTACCACTTCAAATTGGTGCACGTGATGTAGCGTTCCCGTTTTTGAATTCACTCGGATTTTGGTTATTTTTCTTTGGTGGAGTATTTTTAAATTTAAGTTGGTTTTTAGGTGGAGCACCTGATGCAGGATGGACATCTTATGCATCTTTAGCTTTAGCCTCTAAAGGCCATGGTGTTGATTTTTATGTACTCGGCTTGCAAATCTCCGGTATAGGTACATTAATTGGAGGTATTAACTTCCTTGTAACCATTATTAATATGCGTGCGCCAGGGATGACATATATGCGTATGCCGATGTTTACATGGACGACATTTGTAACATCTTCACTAATATTATTCGCTTTTCCGCCGTTAACTGTAGGATTAGGACTTTTAATGTTAGATCGTTTATTTGGAACAAGTTTCTTTAATCCAGCACTGGGCGGGAATACAATTATATGGGAGCATTTATTCTGGATTTTCGGTCATCCAGAAGTATACATTCTTATACTCCCAGCTTTCGGAATATTCTCAGAAATCTTTGCCACATTTTCGAAAAAACGATTATTTGGTTATTCGTCAATGGTGTTTGCGACAGTATTAATTGGATTCTTAGGATTTATGGTATGGGCGCATCATATGTTTACTGTTGGGCTGGGTCCAGTTGCGAATGCTATTTTCTCAGTTGCAACAATGGCGATTGCGGTTCCGACCGGTATTAAAATATTCAACTGGCTCTTTACAATGTGGGGCGGAAGTATACGTTTTACGACACCGATGATGTGGGCAGTAGCTTTCATTCCATCATTCGTAATGGGGGGAGTTACAGGTGTTATGCTAGCATCTGCACCAGCTGATTATCAATTTCATGATAACTATTTCGTAGTAGCTCATTTTCATTATGTAATCGTCGGCGGTGTTGTATTTGGTTTACTTGCAGGAGCTCATTATTATTGGCCACTCATGTTTAATAAAGTATTAAATGAAACGTTAGGAAAGATAACATTTTGGCTATTCTTTATCGGTTTCCATTTAACGTTCTTCATTCAGCATTTCCTTGGGTTGATCGGTATGCCGCGTCGTTACTACACATACCTTGAAGGTCAAGGGTTGGAAATGGGGAATATGATTAGTTCTATTGGAGCGGTGTTTATGGCTCTTGGAACGATTGTTCTTCTATTCAATGTAATTAAAACAACAGTATCAAAAGAAAAGGCTGGTCGTGATCCATGGGATGCACGAACGTTAGAATGGACGATGCCAGCACCTACACCAGAATATAACTTTAAACAATTACCATTTGTTCGCGGGTTAGATCCGTTTTGGATTGAAAAACGTGAAGGAAATAAAGAGATGACAGCGGCGGAACCAGTTGGTGATATTCATATGCCAAATCCATCATTTTCACCATTTATCATTTCTTTAGGATTGTTTATAGCGGCATTCGGTGCAATGTATATGCAGGGTGGAAAAGATAAGTTTTGGTTATTAGTAGCAATTATTGGTTTAATTATCACATTTGGCGCAATGTTCCTACGTTCAGTAATCGATGATCATGGATATCATATTCATAAGGAAGATTTAGAAGATAAGGGGGGCAAGGCATAATGCATGTAGATGAAAAATTAACGAATGAAACATTTCCAGCAGAGCCTGAAAAAGCAACCCTTGAGGGAAAAAATAAGTTTGTCGGTTTTTGGTTATTTCTTGGAGGCGAAACAGTATTGTTCGCTTCCTTATTTGGCACATATTTAGCGTTAAAGAATTCTACAAATGGTGGACCAACATCTCAAGAGATGTTCCAAATGCCACTTGTTTTCATTATGACGATGCTTTTATTAACGAGTAGCTTAACGAGCGTATATGCGATGTATCATATGAAAAACTTTAACTTTAAGAAAATGCAACTTTGGCTGTTAGTAACAGTGTTGCTAGGTTTAGGGTTTTTAGGGTTTGAGATATATGAGTTTTATCATTATACGCATGAATTTAAGCATACTATGAGAAGTAGTGCGTTTGGTTCCGCGTTTTATGCTCTTGTTGGTACACATGGACTCCACGTATTGTTTGGGTTGTGTTGGATTTTAACATTAATCTTTAGAAATGCGAAGAGGGGTCTAAATTTATACAATGCACCGAAGTTTTATGTTGCATCGATTTATTGGCACTTTATTGACGTAGTTTGGGTGTTTATTTTCACTGTAGTATATTTAATGGGAATGGTGGGATAAACAAATGGCGATAAAGCAAACGAATAATCCTAAAGTTGATCTTGTTTATCGGAAGAGGAAAAGTGCAGAGGAAATGAAGCATCAAGTTATTACATTTGCATTAATGATTTTTTTAACATTAGTTGCGTTTGTAGCAGTAGCATATCCGAAAACGTTTAGTCCGACTTTCTCAGTACCATTTATTTTACTATTAGCAGTGGTACAAGTAATTTTTCAATTGTATTATTTTATGCATATGAGTCATAAAGGACATGAAGCGGCAAGTTTCTTTCTTTATTCTGGTCTGTTAATCGGGTTAATTACAATTTTAGCTTTTATGACAATTGTGTGGATTTGAAAAGTGAAGAATAAGGGAGCTTGTGTTGTCACAGCTCCCTCTTCATATTATGTGAAAGGATAACCTTAAGAAGGTAGGTGTGACAATGAGTAACTTGTGGATATTTGGTTTTCAAGCTCTATGGAGTCCAATCTTTTTATTATTTATGCTTTCGATCCTTATTGGGTACTTTTTAATTATTGGGCCATATAGAATGCGATTTGAACAAGCGACGAAGGTAAGTAAGAAGCAAGTTTTCTATTTTACGACCGGTATTGTTCTTTTGTATTTTGTAAAGGGAGGGCCTATTGATTTAATTGGTCATATTATATTTAGTGCACATATGTTTGAAATGGCAGTTATGTATATTGCAGTTCCGCCGTTATTGTTGCTTGGTATACCAGTTTGGTTATATCGTTATATTACTTCCTTTAAGTTCGTTCAAATTATATTAAAGGTATTTGCTAAGCCACTTATTGCATTGTTTGTATTTAATGGCCTGTTTTCTTTTTATCATTTACCAGTTGTTTTTGATACAGTAAAACAAAGTCAAATTGCTCATCCTATTTGTCTAGCTATATTGTTCTTTACGGCGATCATGATGTGGTGGCCGATGCTAAATCCATTACCAGAATATCAAACGTTAAGTGATATAAAGAAACTTGGTTATATGTTTGCTAATGGTATATTATTAACGCCAGCTTGCGCGTTAATCATTTTTGCGACTGCACCGTTGTTTGCAACATATACGGATCCGGCTGCTTGGATGAAGGCGATGGAATTATGTGTACCAGCAGGAACTTTATCAGATTTAAATATAACTGGACCAGAATTTTTACACTGGATGCCAGTTGTACAAGATCAACAAACAGGCGGCATCATCATGAAAATTGTCCAGGAAATAGTGTATGGTACAATTATCGGCTATGTATTCTTTCGATGGGCGCGTCGAGAGCGTGAAAAGGATAAAGAGCAGTTGCAGCAATTACCGCCGTATTTACAAACGAAATAAAAGTGAGTGCATCAATATGATGCACTCACTTTTATTTTATTCAATGATTTGGAATTCTTTTAACTCTTTTTCGATATTTTGTAGGAGCTGTTCACTTTTTTGAAGTACATTCGTTGGGAAAGTTTCGCCATCACCATATTCAACGCCGTGAGGATAATAATGTTTACCTAATAAGGGAGGAAGTAGCTTTATTTCAGCGTGTCTACTACCAATGTCACCTTCAACAGCTAAACCTTGTACACGCAAATAATAAACATCATTTAATATTTCAAATTTATAATCGTATGTAACTCGTTCATAATCCCACTGTCCAGCAAGTACAAAATGGTTCTTTTCCATAATCTCTGTTAATAGTGTTAAATCAACGACTGCCCCATTAAATTTCGTATTTGTAAATTGCATATAATACCTCCTCTTTTAATGTTACATCATTATTTTTATAATAGTATGAATAATAAGAAAGTGCAATTCATATTGAGAGAAAAGGGATAATCCAGACTTTTTTTGCGAAAATATGATATAGTGAAAAGAGTACGGTACACACAAAAAAGGAAAGAAAAGGATTTGTGTATATCTCAATTTTATGTTTTGTGCAGGAGGTATATCGATTGAAGAAATTATTGCGTATCGTAATGATTACATTTTTAATTTTAGCTGTTGATTTATACGGGAAATTACTCGTTTCACAATATATATTAACCCCATCTCAATTAAAGCAAGAAAATAAAATTGTGAAAAAGAAAAAACAAGTAAATGAAGACTCTTCCGATACTGTTTTAAATATGATTGGTGGGGACTCTGAAAATTTATTAGCAAAATGGGGCGAACCTTCTCGAATAGAGCCATCTGCTTACGGATATGAATGGTGGGTATACAGTCAAGATTTAGCTCAGTATGTTCAATTTGGGGTTGCTGAACGTAAAGTTGTAACGGCGTATGTTGCTGGTGAGCAAGTTAAGGTGCCGCCTTATTATATAAATGAAAAGTATGAAGACGTGTATAAAAAGAATCCACTCTCTCATGAGATTTCGTTAAAAAGAGGGAAAAATAGTTATCAATTTGAGTTATCTGATACCGAAGTGATGGAACAACCATTAATACCTGTAGAAGATGGCTGGGCACAATTATATTTTGATCATTTTACACATGAGCTTGTTGGTGTTCGTTATATGGATGACGAAACATTATTACGTCAAAGACCGTATCAGCTTGTTTATTCAGGTGAATTACTAGCAGAGCAACCATTGACTCCAGATAAACTGAAACAAATAGAGAATGGGAATATGCAACAAATTTTTGATTTAACAAATATTATTCGAAGCCGTCATAAGTTACCGTTGTTAGCTTGGGATCAACAAACAGCAGATGTGGCAATTGGTCATAGTAAAGATATGAAGGATAATAATTACTTTTCACATGATTCACCTACATTAGGTACGTTAGGAGATCGTTTGCAGCGCGGGAAAGTAGGATTTCAACTTGCTGGTGAGAACATAGCGGCGCAACATAGTGATGGAATTGCGGCGTTGCAAGGTTGGTTAAATAGTGAGGGACATAGAAAGAATTTATTGAATGAACAATTTACAGGATTAGGTGTTGGTGTATACGATAAGTTTTATACACAAAACTTTATTCGGAAGTAAAGTGAAATTGTAAGTTGTGGCTGGGACACCTCCCGGATAATTACTTTGTATTCAATGAATTGTAGGTGCGAAACTTATCCTATGCAAATAGAAGAATAAAAAGGTGCATGAATCGTCTAAAAATAGGCGAACCATGCGCCTTTTTTTTCTTACTATATAGTAGATATACATGAAGAGGTGAGGATTATGCCAACAACAAAAGGACCGTTACATCCATCGGTTCAACAGTTTAAAGAGTTTGTAAACCATCACCCTAAAATGGTTCATGAAGTTAGAAGTGGTCACAAAACTTGGCAACAGTTTTATGAGGAATGGTACTTACTTGGTGAAGAAGATCCGATATGGGCAACTTTTAGACCTGATGGAGCCCCTGCTTTTTCTTCGGTAAAAGAAAATAAAAAAGAAAAAGAAAAAGAAAAAGAAAAAGATAATCGAACTGAAGAGGAAAAAACTGCTGATGTGATGGGACAAATGCTTTCTTTCTTTAAAAAGCTAGATGTAGAACAAATGCAACACCATTTAGCCAATGTAACGAGTGCTATTGGTAGTGTGCAACAAGTTTTTCAACAATTTCAAGGAAAGCGCACACAGCAAGAAAAAAGTACTTCCGAAAATAATCCATTTTTCTTTCAGAAGGATTAGGGGGAAAGCGGATGAGAGCAGAAATTATGGAGTTTATAAAGGCTGATGAGGATTTATCTCGCTATATTAGGGAGCAACCGTACTGGTATAGAAAACTAACGCGAAACCCTGAAGAAAAAGAGGCATTTGAGTTAGCGGCCATGCAACATTTCAAAAAAACGATACCAGATAAAGTTGAGAAATTTCAAAATCAATTGGCAGTTGCTTCCATTATGATCGATATGTTTCAGTATATGAAGCAGCAAAATACAACATAATTGGAAGGGAAAACTATGTCCGTCATGCAGAACTTTTGATACAATAGAAGCGGATTATTTAAAAAGGAGTTGCAGCATGAGCATGACGGAAATTTGTTTAGTACGACATGGGCAAACTGATTGGAATTTTCAAGAGATTATTCAGGGACGTGAAGATATTCCACTTAATGAAGTAGGGAAGAAGCAAGCGAGCCAAAGTGCGGCTGCTTTGCAAGCAGAGGCATGGGATATAATTATAAGTAGCCCATTAATTAGAGCGCAAGAAACAGCTAAGGAAATTGCAGGGGCTACTGGGTTACAATCGATTTTATTAGATGAGCGATTTGTTGAACGTAATTTTGGTGAAGCTTCTGGGAAGCCGGTTGCGACTGTTAGGGAATTAATTGCAGAAGGTAAAGTAGAAGGTATGGAGCAAGATGAAGAGATTGTAGCTCGTTGTTTTGCTGCGGTAAAAGATGTTGCAGAAACTCATTCTGGCAAACGTATTATCATTGTAGCCCATTCACATGCGATAAAAGCAATTTTACATGCAATTGCACCAGAAGATATTACGTTTAAAACACCGTTAAAAAACGCATGTATTAGTTATGTGAACGAAAATAGTGGGAAATGGGATGTTCTTAAATATAATATTGCGGAACATATTAACGTATAAGTGTGTGCTGACATTATATAAAAAATAGTTAGAATGATATCTTTCTATTTAGTGAGACACTTCAATTAGTAGTTCTATTCTAAATGTGGTATGATGAATACTCGGAGGTGTCTCTCATGATTGTAGCGACGCTAGAAAGCGTATTAATATTAGATAAGGCAGAGCAGCTTGCAAAAGCGATCATCTGTTCAGATATAGCAGAAGATTATCGTAAGTGTTATAAAGAATTGCATGAAGATATGGAAGTTCAGACGTTAATTCAGCAATTTACAGCGATGAAAGAACGATATGAAGAAGTGCAACGTTTCGGTAAATACCATCCTGACTATACTTTTGTTTCGACGAAAATGAGGGAGTTAAAGCGTTCTGTAGACTTACATGATAAGATTGCAGCTTTTAAACGAGTAGAAACGGCTTTGCAAAAGTTGTTAGATGAAGTTAGTGTAGCAATCGGTTCTGAGGTGTCTTCTTCCATCAAAGTTCCAACAGGAAATCCATTTTTTGATGCTGGTGGCTGTGGTGGCGGTTGTGGTACCGGCGGAGGTTGCGGCTGTAAAAAAACGGGGTAATTTACCCCGTTTTTTAGAAGATAGAAGAAAACGTATACAGAGTTTGTCCTGTAATGTCATAAATCTCTGATTGGTTTTCATAAAATATAAAATATATGTTTTTAAAAGGAGAAGATGGAGAAGATTATGTTCGGGCAACGACAAAGTATGATTGTTTATTTACATTCATTGAAACATGCCAAGATTTTAAGGAAATATGGTAACATACATTACATATCAAAACGCTTAAAATACGCAGTAGTATATTGTGATATGGAACAAATTGAGCATATGATGCAAAAGTTGAATAAACTTCCTTTTGTGAAAAAGATAGAACAGTCGTACCGCCCGTATTTAAAAACGGAATTTGAAAATTCACGTCCTGATCGGGCAAAGGAATACGATTATAGCTAATAGAAAAAATCCCCTGCTAATTTTAGTGGGGGATTTTTCACTTGAAATAACACTTTATTTCATTGGAGGAATGAAATTATTCATTCGTAAAATACCAATTAAATGGTTGAAAAACAGTTCTTTTTCTGGGAAAGTTGTGGATGGTTTTACCGTAAAGGTAGTTACTTTTTTCCCTAGTTGTTCTGCCGTTTCTTCAAATAAAATGACGCGTTTACTTTTTTTATTTTCAAGTACAGGAATGCCTTCACGACATATGTATAATGGTTGGAAATCACCAGTAGTAGTTGGTTTTAATATTACAACAAGTGAGCACACTTTTTTTTCATTTTTAATCGTTTCAAATTGTAACATATGTGCTATACGTTCTTGATTTGCTTTGGCAATTTCAAGTAATTCATATAAATCAGAGTAGCCTTCTCCGAGTTCTATAAAGCGTTGAATCATATTTTTTCCTCCTCTTTCTTTTACTGTATCATCTCGCTTTTTAAATGAAAAGTAGACAAATAAAAAAAACCCTGCAAAGCAGGGCCCTTCTTATACTAGCATGTACTAGTAAGAAGGCAAAGGGAGAGGAGAAACCGGAGGAAGAACTTATGGGGAAACGTAAGTCTTCTCCGCGGTTGGCAACAACATCGAAGGTGATGTTGTTATAATTATTTATGTCCAATCTAAATGAAGATATACATCATCAAATTAAATTTTATGTTGGGCTTTTTATTTTTCTTTTTTTTATTTTATGATAGGATAAAAAAGGTAAAGTGAAACTTTAATCGACGGGGTATTCCTTGCTGATTATTAGCCTTCACCAATTGGGCGTTAACGCGGGATAAAGTGAAACGAATATACATAATGGATTCGTGTTAGCGAATGGTGAGATGAATACATAAAAATGCAGAGCGGTTATTTTAAGCTAAGTTCTCTTAGTGTTCGTTGAAAGATGAACAGACTAGTATGGTTTGGTAGCGGTTACTGAATGGAGAAGGGTTTTCTATAATTGCTCGTTAGATTGAAATAAAGGTAGTGACAACAGATGAGAGTAGTTTCAGGAAAATGTAAAGGGCACCCACTTAAAGCGGTGCCAGGTAATACAACACGTCCAACGACAGATAAAGTAAAAGAATCAATTTTTAATATGATAGGTCCTTATTTTGATGGTGGTACCGCTCTTGATTTATTTGGCGGTAGTGGTGGTCTTGGAATCGAAGCGATAAGTAGAGGGATTGATAAAGCGATCTTTGTTGATCGAGATAATAAAGCGATAAAGGTCATTCATCAAAATTTAGAAAGTTGCAGAATACAGGAACAAGCTGAAGTATATCGAAATGATGCAGAGCGTGCGGTCAAAGCGCTCATAAAGCGTGAAATGTCATTCGACCTTATACTAATAGATCCTCCATATAAAGATCAAAAAATTGTATCTTTAATTAGTGTGATGGATCAACATGGATTGCTACATAGAGATGGATTAATTATGTCAGAGCACGGTAATGATGTGGTTTTACCTGATTCTATAGGTAATCTTGTAAAAGTAAGAGCTGAAAATTATGGGATTACAGCAATATCGATTTATAAGTATGAAGGTGAGGAGACAGAATGACAAGTATAGCTATTTCTTCAGGGAGTTTTGATCCAATTACCCTTGGACATCTGGATATTATTAAAAGGGGAGCGAAAGTGTTTGATGAAGTGTACGTAGTCGTTTTAAACAATTCATCAAAAAAACCGTTCTTTTCGGTTGAAGAACGCCTAGATTTAATTCGTGAAGCAACAAAGGATATCCCGAATGTAAAAGTAGATTCACATAGTGGACTACTAGTGGAGTATGCAAAAATGCGTAATGCAAACGCGATTTTACGTGGGTTGCGAGCGGTTTCTGATTTTGAATATGAGATGCAAATTACTTCTATGAATCGAAAATTAGATGAAAACATTGAAACATTTTTCATTATGACAAACAACCAATATTCATTTTTAAGCTCGAGCATTGTGAAAGAAGTTGCGAGATATGGAGGAAGCGTAGTAGATCTTGTGCCTCCTGTTGTAGAACGTGCTTTAAAAGAAAAGTTTCAAACCCCGTTAAAGTGAACGGGGTTTTTCTTTGTGGCTACGAAAAAATAATAAGATAACATATACATATAAACAAAATAATGTAAATATCGGTCCATAGTGTATAAAAGATGTCCAAATTTCATGCAGTATAGAAGAATGATTCGATAAAAAGACGGGGATATCTTTTTGCATAGGTGAAAAAGAGCTTACTTTTTCATAAAATGGTTTCCAAAATATAAAAGTAAAAATAGGGGCAAGAATACTTTGGATAATTCGTGCGAAAAAATAGGGCTTAAATCGGATATCTGTTTCAGCTAATATGCTAGCAACTTGTGCCTGAATAGAAAGGCCACTAAATGCTAAAATAAAGCTTGTTACCATAGCTTGCTGCAGGAGGGGTGTTTCATTTATTTGACTAATCATTTGGCTTCCGAGAGTCATTTCAAAAATGCCGGATAATATCGGAATACTAAATTCGGTAGTTAGTTGGAAGAATGATAAAATATGTTGCATAATAAAAGAGAGGGCTGCTGTAATATGAAATACAGTAATCATTTTATTTAAAACAGAGAATAAAATAATAAATCCACCAATCATAAGTAGCGTTTGAATAGAAGAAACGATAGCGTCCCCAAGTAATTTTCCTATTGGCCTTTTTTCTTGCATGCGTGTCTCGTGTAGGATTGAAAAAGGGTTTTGAAAAGGGCGTTTTTTAGTAGTATGTTGATCATTCTTGGAAATGTTGTTATTGCCGTAAAAACGCATCAGTAACCCAACGGCAAAGTTACTTAAATAATGTGCAGCAGCTAATACGATTCCTAATTTCGGATTATTGAAAAAACCGATAGAAACAGCTCCAAAAATAAAAAGTGGATTAGATGAGTTTGTAAAAGACACAAGGCGCTCTGCTTCGATTTGTGTTAGTTGATTGCTTTTACGCAGTCTAGCGCTTAATTTGGCGCCAGCAGGGAATCCTGAAGCCATTCCCATTGCCCAAACAAATCCACCTATCCCTGGAACGCGAAAAAGTGGTCGCATGAGTGGTTCTAATATAACGCCTATAAATTTTACAACACCAATACTAATTAGAAGTTCCGCAATGATGAAAAAAGGTAAAAGTGAAGGGAATACAACTTCCCACCATATATTTAACCCTCGAATGGAAGCTTGCAAAGCAGCTTGGGGGTGGAGTACAAGAGAAAAGGTTAAAAACAATGTTGATATGGTAAGGAAAGCCGTTTTCCATTTTTCATACATGTAAGTAAATCCCCCTTTGTCCCAAAAAACGTTCATTTCAGTATACGTGGATACGTAGTGAATTTAGACCATAAGTATGAAAAAGGAATGAAAAAAATTAAAGGGTGAGAAAAATGAAAGAACCGAAAATTGGCTTAGCTCTTGGATCTGGGGGCGCAAAAGGGTTTGCTCATATTGGTGTTATAAAAGTTTTAAGAGAAAATGGTATACCGATTCACATGATTGCAGGAAGTAGTATGGGGGCTTTAGTAGGTACATTTTATGCAGCGAGCTCAAACGTTGAAAGACTGTATAAACTGGCAAATGTTTTTAAGAGGAAATATTATTTAGACTTTACGGTTCCGAAAATGGGATTTATTGCTGGAAAACGTGTCAAAGATATGATTAAAATGTTTACATATAATAAAAATTTAGAAGAGTTAGATATCCCGACGGCTGTTGTGGCTACTGACATCTTGAAGGGGGAAAAAGTAGTTTTTACAAGTGGTCCTGTTGCAGAGGCGGTGAGAGCTAGCATATCTGTACCTGGAGTGTTTGTACCAGAGAAAATAGATGGACGGTTATTGGTGGATGGCGGAGTGATTGATCGTATTCCAGTATCGGTTGTGAAAGAGTTAGGTGCCGATATTGTAATTGCTGTTGATGTATCCCCAATTGAAGTAAATGGAGAGGTTACGTCTATTTATGATGTGATTATGCAGAGTATTGAAATTATGCAACATGAGCTTGTGATGAATCGGCAAATTGCATCTGATTTAATGATGCGACCAGCTGTAGAACAGTTTAGTTCACGTGCTTTTACAAACATTGAAGACATTATTCGAGTTGGAGAGGTAGAAGCAGAAAAACATGTTGCAAATATTTATTTATTAATTGAGCAGTGGAAGGAGAAACATAATGTTTAAGCGTTTTCGGTTTATATATGCAATTTTAATAGGGGTTATATTGGCGATGTTACTTGTTTACGTACGCCTGCCGTATTATGTAACAAAACCAGGAATGGCTGCCAAACTAGAGCCTTACGTTCAAGTTGAGGGGGGAACAAAAGAATCTGGTGATTTTATGCTTGTTACGGTTTCAATGGGACCGGCAAATGTAGTGAATTTAATAGCGGCACAGTTTAATAAATATACACATATTTCGAAAGCGGAAGAAATATTGCAAAAAGGTGAGAGTGATGAAGAATATCAATTCCGCCAAAATTATGCGATGAAAGATTCGCAAAATGCAGCGATCTATAATGCCTATAAACGTGCAAATCGTACTGTTTCTTTTGAAAATCAAGGTGTATTGGTTGCTGGTGTAGCGAAAGGGATGCCGTCAGAAGGAAAGCTTAAACTTGGAGATGTTATCATAGCTGTTGACGGAAAAGCATTTGAAAAAACAGAGCAATTTATTGAATATATGAAAGGGAAAAAAGAAGGAGACACAGTAAATATTGAGTACAAGAGGAATGGAAAACAATTAAAAGAAAATTTAAATGTAAAGACCATTCCAAATGGAAATGGACGTGTTGGTATAGGTGTTTCTATCGTTACGGAAAGAGAATTAGTGGTAGATCCGAAAGTGAAAATTGATTCTCATGAAATAGGCGGACCATCGGCAGGCCTAATGTTTACATTAGAAATATATAATCAACTTGTGGAAGAAGATTTAACAAGAGGGCATGAAATAGCTGGAACAGGTACGATTAATGAAAAAGGAGAAATTGGCCCGATTGGTGGTATTCAGCAAAAAGTAGTTGCCGCAAGTGACGCTGGTGCTGAAGTGTTCTTTGCACCAAATGAAAAAGGTGCGGAGAAATCGAATTATAAAGATGCGCTTGAGGCTGCGAAAGATATTAAAACAAAAATGAAAGTTGTGCCAGTTGATACACTGGATGATGCATTGAAGTATTTGGAAAAAATGGGTGAGAAAAAATAAACCTCTCTGAAAAAGAGAGGTTTTTTTATAGGAATTTTGCAGTTGTTTCATCATAACGAATTGGATGATGTGTTGCATCTTGTTTTAGTAGTTGTGTTCGTAATGGTTCTTGCATGATGGAGAAATATACAGAATTGGCTTTTCGCTCTATGTGTAAAGTAGGATGATCAAATGTTTTTGTATGGGTAAGGATTGGGAGCCCTATTTTTTTCTTGTTTTTTGAAAGGTAAGTTTGTCCTTTTTGTGACATGCCTAGTAGACGAATGTACGGTGCATGCTGTTCTGTATTTGCGCTATGTATTTCTTCTTTTGTTGTATTTGTTAAAATGTGTGTACAAGCTCTTTGTAATCTAGTCCACGTATAACGTTTCGTTTTTAATGCTTCCATGAATGAATGGAAGGAGGAGCTGGTTTGTATTTTTGATAAAATACGATGCTCTAAACCTTCCTCTATTTCATATATATGTCGTAAATCCCCTGGAGACATCGTCATGAGTTTGTATTTAAAAAATGAAAAGTATTGTTCCCAATTATGTAATATACCGTAGTTTTGTTTGTAACTTGCTAAAAGAGAAGCAGTCGCTTTTGGGATAAAAGGCTCAATTTCTGTAAAGGAACTATTTTCGCTAAAAAGTTGTTTGCGAATACTTGTTGCACTTGCAATATGTTGGTCGTTAAATGTTTCATCATGATAATGAGATGCGAATCTTTTTATCGTTTGTGCCTGCATAGAACTATTTTGCATCAGAATTGCTTTCATGTATTGGAAGCCTAAAATATTATTCGGTTGTGACATATCTATGTTTTTTTCAGAAGGTAAAATGTGTAGAAAAGCTTCAGAAGTAGCCTTTGCGTAACTATTACCTGCGTTCATAAATTGCTTTACAAGACGATTAAAAGTCTCTTCTTCAGTTTGTTGCACAGAGATGGTGTTATAAAAATTTTCGATTTGTCCATCTTCACTACCGAAACAAATTTCAGAAACGTGCAGGGCGTTTAAAATAGAAATAGCACCATTTGCAAAGGTTTCAGCCTTTTGTGTTGAAAAGGCATATGGAAGCTCTACAACAAGGTCTACACCGCATGCTAAGGCCATTTTGGTGCGATACCATTTGGATATGAGTGCCGGCTCACCACGCTGCAAAAAAGGGCCACTCATAACAGCGATTGTAATATCAGATTGTGTTAACTTTTTTGTTTGTTGCACATGATAATCATGACCGTTATGAAAAGGGTTATATTCAACAACAATACCACTGGCTTTTATGGGAATCTCTCCTTTCGATGTAGCATCTTTTTGGAAAACGTGATACTCTATATATTATTTACTATGATGACTTCATTATAGTGTAAAGAAAAAACATTGACAAATATAAAATGGCTAGCTATAATTTTGTTTGTTGCCTTGAGGTGATATGATATGAAATGGTCCATCCATCAATTGAATAAATTGAGAAATAAAGGATTGACACTGGATGAGATGGTAGATGTAAGTGAGCTAAAAGAGGTCGAGAAAGATATTCGTGAAATTAATCCTGTTCATGTAACAGGAAGAGTTGATTTTGGCTCCGGCAAGTTTACGTTCCATCTACATATAACTGGAAGCATGGTTTTACCATGTTCTCGCTCTTTAGTAGATGTGACATTACCATTTGACATTAAAACAACTGAGGTGTTCCAAACTTCACAAGAAGAATTTGAAACTGAAGCTGAAATTCATTGTTTAGAAGGAGAAGTACTTGACTTACTGCCCGTAATCAAGGAAAATATACTTTTGGAGATTCCAATGCAAATTTTCAGTGATGATGTTTCTGGTGGAGCACCGATGCAAGGTCAAGACTGGCAAGTGATTTCGGAAGAAAACAAAGAAAAGACTGTTGATCCAAGATTGGCAGGACTTGCGAAGTTTTTTGACAAATAATCGGAAGACTGGTTCAGGCCTTCATATGAAAATAACTATTTCTTTTAAGGAGGTGGGAAGAATGGCTGTACCTTTTAGAAGAACTTCTAAAACAGTAAAAAGAAAGCGTCGTACGCATTTCAAATTATCAGTACCTGGTATGGTAGAGTGCCCAAGCTGTGGTGAAGCGAAATTAGCTCACCGTGTATGTAAAGCATGCGGTACTTACAAAGGTAAAGAAGTAATCAGCAAGTAATTGCGGGAAAATAAACGTAGAAGATATCTTCTACGTTTATTTTTTTTTTGTCTTATTCTTTATTTGTTGTATTCTATCTTTTCTAGTAACTGCATATGCTTAATAAAAAATGCATAGGGAGGACTAGAGAGATGGCGACAACAAGACAAGATGCTTGGACTGATGATGAAGATTTGCTTCTGGCAGAAGTAGTACTCCGGCATATTCAAGAAGGCGGAACGCAATTATCTGCCTTTAAAGAAGTGGGAAGACATTTATCTCGTACACCAGCAGCATGTGGCTTTAGGTGGAATTCTTATGTTAGAAAGCAATACAAAGAACGTATTGAAGAAGCGAAGCAACTGCGTAAAGTAGAAAATTATGAAGTGAAAGAGACGAAGGTATTGGAGCCTACGTCAATTACATTAAATGATGTTATTGATTTCTTGCAAAATTATAAAGATGAAAACTCTTTACTGGTGTTGCAACAGCAAATTGAATCGTTACAAACAGAGAAAGAGCGTCTTTTGGAGCGATTATCAGTATATGAGGAAGAATATAGAACATTGCTCGATTATATCGATCAAAAAAGAAGTGTAATAGTAGCAGAAAGAAATAGTGTTCGGTCAAATGGGAAATTAGAGAAGTTAAAGAAATAAAAAAACAGCTGCTATGTAGCTGTTTTTTTTATTTCTTATGCAGATTCTTCATTTGTAACCGCATTCAAATTTGTTTCTGGTTGCCAAACATAAAAATCACCATCAGGTACTGATATAGGTTGGAAATTTAATTTATCCCAAAAACCAGCTGAATGGATACGTGCGATCGTTTTAATCGGGAATTGTAGCCCCTTCGCATAATTTACAAGCATTTCTCCGAATCCTTGTTTTTGGAAAGTTGGTAACACTTCAAGTTTATAGAGTTCTAGGTAAGTACCTGTAATTTCGAATGGTTCCCCGCCGTTCCTTTTCATATATAAACTCATACGTGCAATTAGTGATCCACCATAATAAATACCGTAAAATGGAGATTCACTATCGTTTTCGATAATGTTTGCTTGTAATTCTTCTAACATGGATAGTTCTTGAGCTCCGCAACCTTTAAATTTTTTAAATTCGTCTAATGTTTTATAATTGATGAGCAAGCGCTCAACTTTTGGGAATCCCATAACATCACATCCTTTTCTTGTCTCGTTGAATGCAGAAAAGTAAAAATATTTATAATTATATTATAACTCATTTTTTTATTTTTATGAAGATGATAGTATATTTCTTTTATTATTTTTTTGAGGATTTGTTAAACTAAGAGTAGAAGCATATTAATAAGTAGTATATACATATTGAAAGATGAGATTGCATTTGTTTAGTAAAGAGCAATGAAGTTGTAAACTGTGTTAATGTAATTTAGGAAGATAAAGTAAAACTTTCATAGGTGGAATTTGTTTGTCCTTAGTTAAATTATTATTCCGCACCAAGTGGACGTTTGCGTGATAAAAAGGGGGAGGGAAAGGGACTTATATATCGTGTTCATATGAGTTCCTTGTGTGAAAATGAAAATCGGAGTTGTGGGACCAGGAGCTATCGGTCTATTGTATGCATTTTATTTACAAAAAAGTAATCAAGATGTTACGTTGTTTACAAGGACAGCTAAACAGGCTGAGGAATTGAATGCAACGGGTATAACTTGTATTAGGGAGGGGAAACGTGAAACGGTATTCCCGCCTGTTTTATCAATAGAAAGCATGCTAGACCAGCAGCTAGATTATATATTTATTGCTGTTAAGCAATATCATATAACTGACATACTACCTTTTGTACGAGGGGAATCCTCATTAATCTTTTTACAAAACGGAATGTCGCACCTTCATGCTATGCAGAAAATAGGGAATGAAAATATTGCAGTTGGAATTGTAGAGCATGGTGCAAAAAAAGAAGAAAGACATACCGTTTATCATACAGGGATAGGTGTAACGAAGTTTGGAATCGTGCACGGCCGGTCTATACATTTTGAAAAAATATTTAATTGCTTTCCTTTTCCTCATTTTCCGATTCGAATAGAAGATGATTGGAAGGATGTTATGCATAAAAAATTAGTAGTTAATGTATGTATCAATCCGTTGACAGCATTATTACAAGTCCAGAACGGAGAGCTGATTACGAACCCATTTTTTCATCGGATGATGGAGCAAGTGTTTCAGGAAGTCGTTTTTCTTGTTAAAGAAGAAAAAGAAATGGTATGGGAAATGGTACGTCACGTATGTGAAAGAACGTCTCATAATACATCGTCTATGCTAGCGGATGTAAGAGCGAATAGACAAACGGAAATTGGTGCGATTGTTGGATATGTATTAGAAGAAGCTAAGAAACAACAACAATCCGTTCCGACACTTCAATTTTTATTCGATGCAATAAAAGGATTAGAAGTAAAAGTATAAGTGTAATTCTTTGCTTTTACGTGAAACATTGACTACAATGTGGATTGGTGAGAGAACAGGATACGAAAGGAAGAATTATATGGAGATAAAAGAAATCTCTGTTCCGCAACAAGGTGTTGTAGCGGACTATATGAACGGTAAAAAAGAGATACAGTCGTGTTTTGATTATATGTTAACAGAAGATGCTTTTAAACAGCGTGTACAAGATTTGCGTGAGAGGGAGTTTTTCCGCCAAGATTTAGTAGCGCATTTATTAGAATATAATACAAAATTACAAGCGGGAGAAGCTACAATTCAAAATGTAAAAGCGCTTGGAGATGAAAATACATATGTTGTTATAGCTGGACAACAAGCCGGGTTATTAACTGGACCACTTTATACAATTCATAAAATTATTTCAGTTTTACAGCTTGCGAGGGAAAAGGAAGAAAGTTTAGGTGTTAAAGTTGTTCCTGTTTTCTGGATTGCTGGTGAAGACCATGATATGGATGAAATTAATCATACTTTTGTAACGAAGAATAAAAAAATAAAAAAGACTATTTTTCATGATCGTAATCCGAAAAAAGCGAGTGCTTCAGAGTCCGAGCTTTCTCTGGAAGACTGTAGAAAGTGGATTGAAGAAATTTTCAAAACATACCCTGAAACGAATTTTACAAAGGATGTACTGCAATTTATTGATGATTCTTTGGGGAAATCGAATACGTATGTAGATTTCTTTGCTCATCTTATTATGCAAATGTTCGTGAATTCTGGTTTAATTCTTGTCGATTCGCATCATCCAGAATTAAGAAAATTAGAATTGCCGTTTTTCAAACAAATTGTAGGTAAGTATAAAGAAGTGCAAGAGGGGCTTCATAACCAACAGGAAGTAATTAAAGAATTAGGATATAAACCGATTATTGAAACGAAGTCTAATGCAGTGCATATATTCATGGAAATTGATGACGAGCGAGTGTTACTTGAAGACGATCAAGGGAAGTTTGTTGGGAAAGATGGAGCGTATTCCTTTTCGTATGAAGAATTGATTGAAGAGATGGAAAGAAGCCCGGAACGTTTTAGTAATAATGTTGTAACGCGCCCTCTTATGCAAGAGTATGTATTCCCTACGCTGGCGTTTATTGGAGGTCCGGGGGAATTAGCTTATTGGAGTGAATTGCAACAAGTCTTCCATACTATCGGTTTCCGAATGCCACCTGTCGTTCCGCGTATTACAATCACTTATATAGAGAGGGATATAGCGACAGATTTACACGATTTACAATTGCAAGAGAGTGATCCGTTTGTAAATAACATAGATAATTTGCGTGAAAACTGGCTATCTAATCAAATAGAGGAACCGATAGATGAACGATTTGTAGAGGCGAAAAAAGAAATAATGGATATTCATGCGTCATTACAACAGTTTGTGAAGAAAATAGATCCGGGGTTAAGTGGGTTTGCAGGGAAAAATGAATTCAAAATTAATGAACAAATTGAGCTGTTGGAAAGAATGTTGAAAAGAAATGTTGAGAAAAAACATGAAGTACAGCTAAATAAATTCCGCCGCATACAATTTGCACTTCGTCCATTAGAAGCGCCGCAAGAGCGAGTGTGGAATGTATGTTACTATTTAAATCAGTTCGGCTTGGATTTCATTGATCGTGTAATGGAAAAAACGTTTTCTTGGGATGGAAAACATCATGTGATAAAACTATAGAATCTTGCTCTTCGGAGCAGGATTTTATTTTTATCTCGTTGAATTTACTGTGAAGTGAAATTTTTCTGAATTATCAATCTGAAAATGGTGAATATCGTAATTATGCAGGATACTTAAATATATGACAAAATAGCACAAAATGTAAACGTATTATTATCTTTTTCGACAGTTTTTTGTTTAAATTCCCGCAAAAGATGATAAAATTTAGTATATAATAAAAGAAAATAGCGATTTGTATAGTATGCTGCCTTTGTAGGCAAGTTAAATGAGTCGTTCTTTCATAGTATGTCGTTCTCTAATCGTGAAATATGCGTTTAGAGGAGGAGATGCATTCAACATAATTAATTGGAAAAAGAGTAGGTGCAACAATGTTTAAACACGTAACAGTGCTTTTGAAGGAAACAGTAGACGGCTTAGATATAAAGCCAGATGGTACATATGTAGATTGTACACTGGGGGGAGGAGGACATAGTTCTTATTTATTATCCCAATTAACTGAAGGTGGAAAATTAATCGCGTTTGATCAAGATGAGATAGCAATTCAAAATGCGAAAGAAAAATTTTCTTCATACGGTGAGCAATTCATAACAGTAAAGAGTAATTTTCGTTATTTATCTGAAAAACTACACGAATTAGGTATAACAGAAGTAGACGGTATTTTATTTGATTTAGGAGTTTCATCTCCACAATTAGATACACCAGAGCGTGGCTTTAGCTATCATCATGATGCACCGTTAGATATGCGAATGGATCAAGATGCCCCATTAACAGCATATGATGTTGTAAATAGCTGGTCATATGAACAACTTGTAAGAATTTTCTTCCAGTATGGTGAAGAGAAATTTTCAAAACAAATAGCAAGAAAAATTGAAGCATATCGTGAGAATAAAGCTATTGAAACGACAGGAGAATTAGTAGAACTAATTAAAGAGGGGATTCCAGCTCCTGCTCGTAGAACGGGCGGACATCCTGCGAAGCGAGTGTTCCAAGCAATCCGTATTGCTGTAAATGATGAATTGAAAGTATTTGAGGAAGCGTTGGAATCTGCAATTGAGATGGTTAAGCCAGGTGGAAGGGTTAGTGTTATAACATTCCATTCTTTAGAAGATCGTATTTGTAAAACAACGTTTAAGAGAAATAGTACAACGCCACAATTGCCGCCAGGATTACCAATTATTCCTGATGAATTTAAACCGAAATTAAAGCTTATTACAAGAAAACCGATTTTACCTTCTGATATAGAGTTAGAAGAAAATAATCGAGCGCGTTCTGCGAAATTGAGAATCGCTGAAAAACGATAAAAAGGGGAGAGAGGTATGAGTAACTTAGCTGTAAAGTACAAACAACAAGCGCAAGAAGAGGTACAGATTCAAACGCCCCCACAGCAGATGGCCCAGCCAAAAGCTAAAGCGAAGATTACAAGAATCGAAAAACTGTTGTATGTAGCGTTTATTGGCTTTTTATTGTATGCCTGTGTAGCGTTTATTGGAAATAAAGCAGGCCTTTATCAAGTTAATGTAGAAGCAGCGACGATAGAACAAAAAATTGTGCAGCAACAAAAAGAAAATCAAGAATTACAGGCTGAAGTAGAGAAGTTAAGTCGTTATGAACGAATCGCTGAAGTTGCAAAAAAACATGGGCTAGAAATTAATGCGAATAATGTGAAAGGCCTCAAATAAGGCAATAGGTGTGAAGGGAAAATGAATAGAAATATGACTAAATTTCATACCAATAAGGGAGCAGGGTATTTTATGATTTTATTCCTCCTGCTCTTTTTGCTGTTATTAGCCCGATTTTTTTACATACAAGCGACAGGAACAGTGCATAATCAGGATTTGAATGAACTTGCTAAGCAAAAACATAGTAAAACAGGAGTACTGGAAGCAAACCGCGGGACGATTTATGATCAAAACGGTCATGTGTTAGCGCAAGATGCAAACTCTTATAAACTTGTAGCGGAACTAAAAGGTGCGAAGCCGGTTGAGAATAAAGAGGACACTGCAAAGAAAATTGCGGGAGTACTCGGAAAAGATGAAGAGAAGATTTTAGCTACATTAAATAAAAAAGATAAAAGTCAAGTCGAATTTGGAACGCTAGGTAAAGATTTGACGAAAGAACAGAAAGAACAAATAGAAGCATTGAAATTACCGGGAATATCTTTTATTACTGAAAATGCAAGAGTGTATCCAAACGGTGATTTTGCATCTTACGTTATAGGTCATGCGAAGCCGAATGAAAAGGGAACCTCGGTAGGTCAATTTGGCTTAGAACAAAGTTTGGATAAATATTTAAGTGCTTCTAACGGGAAAGTAGCTTATACAGGGGATCGTAAGGGTGTATCGCTAGATGGTGGAAAAGTGAACGTAGAGGCACCTAAAAACGGAGATAACGCGTATTTAACGATAGATCAACGTATTCAAAGTTATTTAGAAGATGCGATGAAAGAAGCGAGTAAACATTATGAACCAGAAAATTTAATAGGGATTGTTGCGGATCCAAAAACAGGAAAAATATTAGGGATGTCTAGTAAACCTAGTTATGATCCAAATGATCGTCAAATTGAATATTTCTTCAATGACGCAATTGCAAATGCATTTGAACCTGGATCAACAATGAAAATTTTCACGCTAGCAGCAGCTATTAATGAAGGTGTGTATAAGGGACAAGATTATTATCAGTCTGGTACATATCCTGTCGGGAACCGAAAAATAAAAGATCATAACGGCGGTGCTGGATGGGGATCTATCACGTTTGATGAAGGGGTAGAGCGTTCTTCCAACGTAGCGTTTGCAATTTTAGGGGATCAAAAACTTGGTCCAGAACGTTTCCGGAAATATATTCATAGCTTTGGATTAGATGAAAAAACGAATATTGATTTACCTGGTGAAGGTTCAAATACCATTGTATTCGAGCAGCAAATACAGCAGGTAACAACAGCTTTTGGACAAGGTTCTACTGTAACACCAATTCAGCTTGTACAAGCTGCAACTGCTATTGCAAATGATGGGAAAATGATGAAGCCTTATACAATTGATAAAATTGTAGATCCAATAACAGGAGAAGTAAAATTAGAACATAAGCCAGAAGAAGTGGGAAAACCTGTTACAAAAGAAACAGCAGCGCAAGTAAGACAGTTATTAGAACGCGTTGTTACATCGCCGAAAGGAACAGGAACCGCTTATAAAGTCGATGGATATTCAGTTGGTGGTAAAACGGGGACAGCACAAATTCCGGATGGAAAAGGTGGCTATATGACAGGAAGAGAGAATTATATATTCTCATTCTTAGGGATGGCACCTATGGACGATCCACAACTTGTTGTGTATGTAGCTGTTAAACAGCCAAAATTGAAAGATGATGAGAATGGCGCACAGCCTTTAGCTGATATTTTTAAATATGTAACAAAAAATAGTTTAGAGTATTTAAAGATTAAGCCTAATGAAGTGAAAGATCCGAAGAAATATGTGAAAGAGCAGCAAACTGCTGTTCCGGATGTAACAGAAAAAACGATGGAAGAAGCGAAAAAAGCCATTGAAAAGGCAAAACTTCGTCCAATCGTATTAGGTGAAGGGAAAGTACAGCAACAAGTACCGAAAGCGACTGAGCAAACATTGAAGGGTGACCGAGTTTTCTTAGTAGGAGATAAACCTACAATGCCAAATATACAAGGCTGGGCACTGCGTGATGTTATGAATTTAGCAAAAACATTAAAGCTTAACCTAAAACCTACTGGTACCGGATATGTAACCGAACAAAGTGTGGCAGAAGGAACATTGTTACAACCTGGTACAGAGTTAGGGGTAACACTTGTACCGCCACTTGAACCACAACAAGAAGCAGAAAAACCGTAATGGTAAAAGAGAAGAAGTTCTAATTAAATAAGTACAAGCATATATTTGGAACAAGCTAGGCGTAAGGGAGGCTTGTTCCAATATGCGTGTATCAAATGTAACAGTTAGAAAACGACTTATTTTTATACTCATATCAGGTATACTTATTTTCACTATCATCGATATTCGTCTTGGATATGTGCAATTTTTTCTTGGCAATATGTTAACGGATCGTGCGAAGGATTCATGGAGTCGTAATATTACTTTTGAACCTGAACGTGGGAAAATTTTAGACCGAAATGGTGTGGAACTTGCCACAAATAAAAGTGCCCCAACTGTCTTTGTTGTACCGAGGCAAATTGAAAAACCAGCAGAGACTGCAGAGAAGTTAGCTGCAGTATTAGGTGTGGAAAAAGATGAGGTTTATAAGCGAATTACAAAAAAAGAATCGATTGTAAGGTTAGATAAAGGCGGAAGGAAAATATCACATGATAAAGCGAAAGAGGTACGAGGATTAAGTTTGAAAGGTGTTTATATCGCAGAGGACTCTATCCGGTACTATCCATTTGGAAACTTTCTATCACACGTATTAGGGTTTGCAGGTAGTGATAACCAAGGTCTTATGGGACTAGAAAAATATTATGATAAAGAGCTAAATGGTGATGATGGTCATGTGCGTTTTTTTGCGGATGCAAAAGGACAAAGGATGCCTAATGTTGGCGATGATTTCAAAAAACCAGAAGCTGGTTTGAATTTAGGTTTAACAATTGATGCACGTATTAATAGAATTATGGAAAGAGAAATGAATATTGCAGAGTCGACATATAATCCAGATGGTATGATTGCGATCGCAATGAATCCGAAAAATGGTGAAATTTTAGGTATGTCGAGTCGGCCGAGCTTTGATCCAGCGGATTTTCAAAGTGTTTCTCCAGAAGTGTATAATAGAAATTTACCGGTATGGAGTACGTATGAGCCTGGTTCAACATTTAAGATCATTACGTTAGCCGCAGCCTTGAATGAAAATTTAGTAGACTTAGAGAAAGATACGTTTTATGATGATGGAGCAGCTGAAGTTGGTGGAGCTAGATTGAAATGCTGGAAAGCGGGAGGCCATGGTAGCCAAACGTTTTTAGAAGTAGTTCAAAACTCTTGTAACCCGGGATTTATTGAACTGGGTGATCGTCTTGGTAAAGACCGATTGTTTAAATACATTCGTAATTTCGGTTTTGGGCAGAAAACCGGAATCGATTTGCAAGGTGAAGGTAGTGGGATTTTATTTAATTTAGATAAAGTCGGTCCGGTCGAACAAGCAACCACTTCATTCGGTCAAGGCGTTTCTGTAACACCAATTCAACAAGTAGCAGCAGTAGCAGCGGCTGTAAATGGTGGAACATTGTATCAACCGTATATAGCTAAAGAATTTATTGATCCGAAAAATAATCAAGTTGTAAGTAAAAAGACACCTGTGGAAAAAAGAAAAGTTATTTCCAAGGAAACTTCAGAAAAAGTTCGGTATGCATTAGAGAATGTTGTAGCAAAGGGATCTGGTAAAGGTGCTTTCATTGATGGGTATCGTGTAGGTGGAAAAACAGGTACGGCTCAAAAGGTGAAAGATGGTAAATATTTAGAGAATAATTATATAGTATCTTTTATCGGCTTTGCTCCAGCAGATGATCCGGAAATTGTTGTCTATGTTGCTGTTGATAATCCGAAAGGTGTAACGCAATTTGGTGGAGTAGTAGCAGCTCCAATTGTTGGGAATATTCTTCGGGATGCACTTCCTGTTATGGGAGTGAAACCGAGAAAAGAACAAGTTGAGAGAGAATATAAATGGGGCGATATACCAACTGTGGAAGTTCCGAATTTAATTGGTATGAAAAAGAAAGACTTACAGACGCAACTCGTCGATTTGAAGCTTGATATAAGTGGAGATGGAGAGAAAGTCATTAAACAATCCCCAGAAGCAGGAGCTAAAGTGAAAGAAGGCTCAAAAATTAGAATTTACTTCGGGAATTAAAGGTAACCTAGTACGTTTTATGGTACAATTGGTGGAAGTGAGTTCTTTATAGAAGAGTTACTTAATTTGAGGCCGTAAGGGTTTCAGTTATAAATAGGTCTATTTATTAGACACAGTAGCACCTACCTCCTATTTCACATAATTAGGAGGTAGCGTGTTGCTTATTAAAAAAAGAGATAAATACACAATGTAGAGAGGGTTTAGTGAAATGAAGTTGCATACACTTGTATCATGTTTGCATGATTTTCCAGTTGTTCCAAAAGAAAATCCAGAAATTACATCTATAGAAGCTGATTCACGTAAAGTGAAAGAAGGAAGCTTATTTGTATGTATGAAAGGGTATACGGTTGATAGCCATGATTTTGCTAAGCAAGCAGCGGCACAAGGAGCGGCTGCTATTGTTGCGGAAAGACCAATTGATGTTGACGTTCCAGTTGTACTTGTGAAAAATACTTTTCGTTCGTTAGCGGTTTTAGCTGATTATTTTTATGGTCAACCAACGCACAAGTTACATTTAATCGGAATTACAGGTACAAATGGAAAGACAACAACATCGCATATTATGGATGAGATTATGCGCGCACATGGTCATAAAACAGGGCTAATTGGAACGATTAATATGAAAATCGGTGATGAAACATTTGAGGTGAAAAATACAACGCCAGATGCACTAACACTTCAACAGACGTTTTCAAAAATGGTTGAACACAGTGTGGATAGCACAGTAATGGAAGTTTCGTCGCATGCTTTAGATCTTGGTCGTGTACACGGATGTGATTACGATGTAGCAGTGTTTACAAATTTAACACAAGATCATTTAGACTATCATAAAACGATGGAAGAATATAAACATGCAAAAGGGTTGTTATTTGCACAACTTGGCAATAGTTATAACCATAATCGTGAAAAGTACGCGGTACTGAATAACGATGATGCTGTAACAGAGGAGTACATGAGAAGTACTGCAGCAACTGTTGTAACGTATGGAATTGATACAACAAGTGATATTATGGCCAAAGATATCGTTATGACGAGTGGTGGAACTACGTTTACGCTTGTAACACCGTATGAAAGTGTAAATGTTACGATGAAATTGATTGGGAAATTTAATGTATATAACGTACTAGCGGCAACAGCGGCAGGACTTGTTTCCGGTGTAAGTTTAGAAACGGTCATTGATGTGATAAAGAATCTAGCTGGAGTTCCAGGACGTTTTGAAGTGGTTGATGGTGGACAAAATTATACAGTTATTGTTGATTATGCACATACGCCAGATAGCTTAGAGAATGTATTGAAAACAGCAAAACAGTTTGCAAAAGGTGACGTATATTGTATCGTCGGTTGTGGCGGTGATAGAGATCGTACAAAGAGACCAATCATGGCAAGTGTCGCAACAAAATATGCAACTCATGCAATTTACACTTCAGATAATCCAAGAAGTGAAGAGCCGGGGGCTATTTTAGATGATATGGTACAGGGTGCAAATGGGAATAATTATGAAGTGATTATTGATAGAAAAGAAGCGATATACCATGCAATTGCTAACGCGAAAGCTGAAGACATCATTATTATTGCTGGTAAAGGTCATGAAACGTATCAAATTATTGGAAAAGACGTTCATCATTTTGACGATCGTGAAGTCGCTAAAGAAGCAATTACAGAGCGTTTAAACAACGAAGAGTAACAACATGAGAGGAGGACTACATGTGCTTGAGCAAGGTTTATTAGTAACGGCTGGGGTAGCATTCTTAATTTCTGTTGCCCTTTCGCCATTGTTTATTCCATTTTTAAGGAAATTAAAGTTCGGACAGAGCATTCGTGATGAGGGACCAAAGTCACATCAAAAAAAATCAGGGACTCCAACAATGGGTGGTATTGTCATATATGTATCTATGATGGTAACTTCACTTATTATGGCGATTAAGTTTAATCATTTAGGTGCAGAGGTTTCGTTATTATTATTAGTGACATTTGGTTACGGATTAATTGGATTTTTAGATGACTACATAAAGGTAGTTAAGAAGAGAAACCTTGGTTTAACATCAAAACAAAAATTAGTAGGTCAGCTTGTTATTGCTATTGCATTCTTTTTAATTGGAAAAGGGCAAGCGTTCCACACATACATCATGATTCCGGGAACGGATGTTAAGTTTGAATTAGGTTGGGCTTATTTTGTACTTGTACTATTTATGCTTATTGGTGGATCAAATGCAGTTAACTTAACTGACGGTTTAGATGGTTTATTATCAGGAACAGCGGCTATTGCATTTGGAGCGTTTAGTATTATTGCTGTAGCACAAGAGCAGTTTGGAGTAGCGATATTCTGTATGGCAGTTGTAGGAGCTGTACTTGGATTTTTAGTATTTAATGCAAATCCAGCGAAAGTGTTTATGGGAGATACAGGTTCCTTAGCTTTAGGGGGAGCCATTGCAGCTGTAGCAATTTTATTAAAACAAGAATTGCTACTTGTAATTATTGGTGGCGTATTCGTAATGGAAACTTTATCTGTTATTATTCAGGTTATTTCGTTTAAAACAACAGGAAAACGTGTCTTTAAAATGAGTCCATTACACCATCATTATGAATTATGTGGTTGGTCAGAGTGGCGTGTTGTTGTGACGTTTTGGTCTGTAGGATTTTTATTAGCTGTGTTAGGAATTTATATCGGGGTGTGGATGTAATTGAAAACTGTAACTGAATTTCAAAATAAAAATATTCTTGTATTAGGCATTGCAAAAAGTGGTTATGCAGCAGCTACGTTGTTACAAAAATTAGGGGCAAATGTTATTGTAAATGACGGAAAGCCTTTAGCAGAAAATGTACTTGCTGCAGAATTACAAGCAAAAGGAATGGACGTTGTATGCGGTGGTCATCCTTTAGAGTTATTAGAGAGAAATATTTCTCTTGTAGTAAAAAATCCAGGAATCCCGTATTCTAATCCAATATTAGTTGCTGCGAAAGAAAAGCAAATTCCAATTGTTACGGAAGTTGAATTAGCATATCGTATCGCAGAAGCGCCATTTGTTGGGATTACGGGATCTAACGGTAAAACGACGACGACAATGCTTACATTTGAAATGCTAAAAGAAGGACAAAAGCATCCTGTAATTGCAGGGAACATTGGAACTGTAGCGTGTGAAGTAGCACAGGATGCAAAAGAAAATGAAGTTGTAGTTACAGAACTTTCATCGTTCCAATTGATGGGAGTAGAATTGTTCCAACCTAAAATTGCTGCGTTTTTAAATTTATTTGAGGCCCACTTAGATTATCATGGGACGAAGAAGGAATATGGTTTAGCGAAAGCAAATATTTTTAAAAACCAAACAGAAAATGATTATAGTGTAATAAATGCAGATGATGCAGATGTGATGGCTCTATCTGCTTATAGTAAAGGTCAAAAAGTACTATTCTCGACAACGAAAGAAATTGAAGATGGTGCGTGTATAAAAGATAATGCTCTTTATTTTAAAGGTGAAAAAGTTGTTGAAGTAGGCGATATCGTTTTACCTGGTCAGCATAATTTAGAAAATATTTTAGCGGCGATGAGTATCGCAAAATTACTGGGTGTTTCTAATGAAGCGATTACGGCGGTGTTAAAACGTTTTACAGGTGTAAAACATCGTTTAGAATATGTAACAACTCTTAACAACCGTAAGTTTTATAATGACTCAAAAGCAACGAATATGTTAGCGACTGAGAAAGCTTTATCTGCGTTTACACAACCGATTGTGTTATTAGCAGGTGGGCTTGATCGTGGAAATGAATTCGATGATTTAATTCCGTATTTCAAAAATGTAAAAGCAATTGTAACATTTGGACAAACAGCTCCAAAATTAGTAAGAGCTGCAGAAAAAGCGGGATTAGGTACAATTGAAAGTGTCGATACTTTAGATGAAGCGGTAGTAAAAGCTTATGCTCATTCTACAGATGGCGATGTAATTCTTCTTTCTCCAGCATGTGCAAGCTGGGATCAATTTAAAACATTTGAAGAAAGAGGAGACATTTTTATACAAGCTGTGCATAAACTTATATAAAGTAAATCAAAACATCAGTAGGCTAACACCTACTGATGTTTTGTTACATAGGGCAAAAGTTTCTGCCTAAAGAGGTGGTGTTTATGGGTAATGAAGAAAACGCCTGATTTTATTCTCATCATCGTTACACTTGCGTTGTTAACAATCGGAATGATTATGGTGTATAGTGCGAGTGCGGTTTGGGCCTCTTATAAAATGGGGGACTCATTCTTTTTTGCAAAAAGGCAATTGTTATTTGCAAGTCTTGGTGTAATGGCTATGTTTTTTATCATGAAAATTGATTATTGGGTGTGGCGCACGTATTCAAAAGTAATTTTGCTAGTTTGCTTCATTCTTCTTATTCTTGTTCTTATTCCAGGGGTAGGACTTGTCCGAGGAGGAGCGCGAAGTTGGATTGGAATCGGAGCATTTTCCATTCAACCGTCAGAATTTATGAAGTTTGCGATGATTATTTTCTTAGCAAAATTTTTAGCGGAACGACAAAAATTAATTACCTCTTTTAAACGTGGTTTACTACCAGCTCTTGGTTTTGTATTTCTTGCTTTTGGGATGATTATGTTACAGCCAGATCTTGGTACAGGAACGGTAATGGTTGGGACATGTATCATTATGATATTTATCTCGGGAGCAAGGGTCTTTCACTTTGCAATGTTTGGTTTGCTAGGTATAGCAGGATTTGTAGGGCTAATTGCATCAGCACCGTATCGAATGAAACGTATTACATCATATTTAGATCCGTGGTCAGATCCGCTTGGAAGTGGATTTCAAATTATTCAATCGTTACTCGCAATTGGGCCTGGTGGATTATTTGGGCTCGGACTTGGACAAAGTAGACAAAAGTTTCTTTATTTACCTGAACCACAAACAGACTTTATATTTGCAATCTTATCCGAGGAATTAGGTTTTATTGGTGGTTCATTTGTGTTATTATTATTTAGTCTATTATTATGGCGTGGGATTCGTATAGCTTTAGGAGCGCCAGATTTATATGGTACGTTTTTAGCAGTAGGTATTGTGGCGATGATTGCGATTCAAGTAATGATTAATGTGGGTGTTGTAACAGGATTGATGCCTGTTACGGGTATTACTTTGCCGTTTTTAAGTTATGGTGGATCGAGTTTGACATTAATGTTAATGGCAGTAGGTGTATTATTAAATATAAGTCGCCATTCTCGCTACTAAACCCTGTTTTATAAGACAGGGTTTTTCGTATGTGCGCGAAGAAACATGATGTATATAGAAATAAATACGACTGAAATAAGAAAAGAGAAGCGGAGGAGTTAGTAGTGCGAGTATTAGTAAGTGGTGGGGGCACTGGAGGTCATATTTATCCGGCTCTTGCTTTAATAAGAGAAATAAAAAAGTTAAATCCGGAAGCAAGGTTTTTATATATTGGTACGGAGAATGGATTAGAGAGCACAATCGTTCCAAAAGCAGGTATACCGTTTCAATCGATTGTTATAAGTGGATTTAAGCGTAAAATATCGTTAGATAACGTGAAAACGGTGATGCGTTTCCTAAAGGGTGTACAAGATAGTAAACGATATATTCGTCGTTTTAATCCGGATATTGTGATTGGAACGGGTGGATATGTATGTGGACCAGTTGTATATGCTGCGGCAAAATTAGGTATTCCAACTATTGTACATGAACAAAATAGTGTACCTGGTGTAACGAATAAATTTTTAAGTCGCTATGTTGATAAAGTTGCGGTGTGTTTTGAAGCGGCTGCAGAACATTTTCCACAGTCAAAAGTTGTCATGACAGGAAATCCACGAGCATCAGAAGTAATGGATCAGAATGGAATGAAAGGAAAACGTTCAGTAGGTTTATCTCTTCCTAAAAAATCCGTACTTATTTTTGGGGGAAGCCGTGGGGCTAGACCGATTAACGATGCTTTCGTAGAAGCAATTGAACAGTTTGGAAATAAAAGTTACGAAATATTGTATGTAACAGGTGAAGTTCATTATGACAAAGTAATGGAAGCAGTGAAGCAAAAAGGGAATCCGAATAATGTGATTATTAAACCTTTCATTCATAATATGCCAGAGGTACTTACAGGGGTAGATCTTGTTGTTTCAAGAGCTGGGGCAACAACACTTGCAGAATTAACCGCATTAGGAAAGCCAAGTGTGTTAATTCCGAGTCCTTACGTAACAAATAACCATCAGGAAAAAAATGCACGTTCTGTTGTCGATAAAGGGGCAGCAAAAATGTTGCTTGAAAAAGATTTAACAGCTGAAACGCTTATTCGTGATATTGATGAGATTTTATTAGATGCACAAACATTACAAAATATGAAGCTAGCTGCTACACAATTAGGTATTCCAGATGCAGCAAATAAGCTGTATGAAGTAATGAATAAGCTTGTAAAAAAATAACGTTAGGTGAACGCCCTGCATACTACTGTAATAAGGATACTTAGTATGGGGGAGATTGTTTATGGAGCAATTAGTAAATGAGCTTATAGAAGCAAATGTTGGTCGCGTGTTAGTGAATGAACCGTTAGCGCGTTATACCACTATGAAAATAGGTGGACCAGCTGATATTTTAATTGTGCCAAAGCATATTGCCGGTATTGAAAAAACTTTGCAGTTAGTAAAAAAATATAAAACAAAGTGGATTGTAATTGGTCGCGGTTCGAACCTTCTTGTATCTGATCTAGGTATAGAAGGTGTCGTTATTCGTTTAGGAGAAGGATTAGACCATTTAGAAGTCGAAAAACATAGAGTAAGAGTTGGTGGTGGGTATCCCCTTATTAAATTGTCAACTTTACTGAGTCGTCAAGGGTTAGCCGGTCTGGAATTTGCAAGTGGTATTCCAGGAAGTGTTGGTGGTGCAGTGTATATGAATGCAGGAGCACATAAATCGGATATAGCACACATATTATCAAAAGCTCTTATTTTGTTTGAAAACGGAACAATTGACTGGTTAACGCATGGAGAAATGGAGTTTTCCTATCGTACATCTATATTACAAACGAAACGTCCTGGTATTGTTTTGGAAGCTGAGTTTCAATTACAGATAGGAGAGCGTGAGGGAATCGTAAGTCTCATGCAAAAGAATAAAGATTACCGCCGTGAAACACAGCCATGGAATCATCCTTGTGCAGGAAGTGTATTTCGGAATCCAATTCCATACTTTGCAGGAGATTTAATAGAAAAGGCCGGGCTTCGTGGTTATCAAATAGGTGGAGCTCAAATTTCTGAAATGCATGGGAATTTTATTATTAATACTGGGGGAGCCAGCGCGCAAGATGTCTTATCTTTAATTGCATTAATAAAACAAACAATCAAGGATAAATTTAGCGTAGAAATGCATACAGAAGTAGAAATCATTGGAAGATAACGGTTATTCGTTCCGCTCATTATCATTTATGTTATAATAAGAAGATAAGAACGGCATGAGGAACATGCCGTTCTTTATGTTACGTAGGGGGATCGTACATGAAAAATAGTAAAGTGATTAAACTACAGGATCGTGTACCAAAGTTAAAAAATCAGCAGAAAAAAAACAAAAAAAATGTTAATCATCGGTTGATTTTATACATATCAATTTTATTTTTATTAGTGCTCTTTTTAATTTATTTTCGGTCTCCGCTTAGCAATATTAAAAAGATAAGTGTGTTTGGAAATCATTATATGACAGATGAGCAAGTGATGAAGGAATCAGGTGTGACGTATGATACAAGTTATTTCCGAGTGACAGCACATAAAGCAGAAGAAAACCTAACGAAACGAAAAGAAATTAAAGCAGTAAATGTAAAAAAACGTTTTCCAAATAAAATTGATGTTCATATTGAAGAATATTTAACGATTGGTTATATAAACAAAGATGGGAAATTACAACCGCTATTAGAGAACGGGAAAACACTTGATGTCCTCCCGAACGGAAAACTTCCTGTTGCAGCGCCAATTTTTGAACCTTTTAAAGAGGAGAAAATGAAGGAGTTAATTGCTGAGCTTGAAAAATTAACACCAACTATTTTAAGGTCTATTTCTGAAATTCGTTATTCACCGACGAATGCGAATGAAGACCATCTTACTTTATATATGAATGAAGGGTATGAAGTGAGCACTACGATTCAAAATTTCGCAAAACGTATGGAAACCTATCCGCTTATTTTAAAAACAATTGAGCCAGGCAAAAAGGTATTAATTGACTTAGAAGTAGGGGCATATACGAAAGAATTAGAAGCGGAAGAAAAAAAAGAATAGAACGATAGTTTTCACTGCGTTATCGTAGAAAAAACAAAACGAACGTTCTGCTTGATGCGTCTAAATTTACTAGAATGGTTCATTTGATGAAAAAGATGTAAAAATTCTTAGATTCATACTAGGATTGGTACAAGTTTCACTTTTCTATGAGTACATCTTAGTGTAGACTTATACTTGGCGGTAATCTTTACACTTGAAATAGAATTATTTCAAGATAAGCAGTTATTCACAGTTTACTGCGATATTCTTAAATGAATGTTAAATAAAAATAAGAAAAATATAGGGTTAAAAAAGGGAAACGTATAAAGACGTTGAATATTTTTCTTATAAATAGTAAAGTTGCGATTGTTGTTCCATATATTGAGTTGTATGGTATAAATAAAGAAGGAGGTGCCAAAGAATGAACAGCAATGAAATATATGTTAGTCTTGACATCGGTACATCCAATGTTAAAGTCATCATTGGTGAAATGGTTAATGACAGCTTAAACATTATTGGTGTTGGAAATGTAAAATCAAATGGTTTAAAGAAGGGATCGATAGTTGATATAGACGAGACTGTTCGATCAATTAAAAAAGCAATTGAACAAGCTGAGCGCATGGTGGGGATCCACATTGAGCAAGTTGTAGTAGGTGTCAATGCAAACCAGGTACAGCTACTTCCTTGTCACGGAGTAGTCGCTGTTTCAAATGAAGATCGTGAAATCGGGAATGAAGATGTCTTACGCGTTCTAGATGCAGCACAAGTTGTGTCAATTGCTCCAGAACGTGAGTTTATTGATGTGGTACCTCGACAGTTCATCGTAGACGGTCTTGACGAGATTAACGATCCACGCGGGATGATCGGTGTAAGATTAGAAATGGAAGGTACACTTATTACAGGCTCGAGAACTTTACTACATAACCTACTTCGTTGTGTAGAAAAAGCAGGTCTTGAAATTGTTGATATTTGTCTTCAACCTTTAGCGGCTGCAACAGTTGCTATATCTTCAGATGAAAAAAATAGAGGAGTAGCCCTTGTTGATATGGGGGGAGGATCTACAACTTTATCTATTTTTAAAGATGGAGAGTTACAAGCGACGAGCGTATTACCATTAGGTGGAGACCATATAACGAAGGATATTGCGATTGGGTTGAAAACTTCAACAGAAAATGCAGATCAAATTAAGTTGAAATATGGACATGCTTTTTATGATACAGCATCTGAAGAAGAGATGTTTACGGTTCCTATTATGGGAAGCGATCAAACAGAACAATATTCTCAGTTGGAATTATCGGATATAATAGAGGCTCGTGTAGAGGAAATTTTAATGTTTGTTCAAGATGAAGTGCGTAAGCTAGGAGTAAAGCAAGTAGCTTCTGGTTATGTGCTAACTGGTGGAATTGCTTCTATGCCAGGTGTCCTTGATCTTGCATATGATATTTTACATGAAAATGTTCGTATAGCAACTCCTGATTATATTGGTGTGCGTGAGCCCCAATATACAAGTGGAGTGGGATTAATTAAACATTCTTATCAAAAAGCTAAATTACGTGGGAAAAATGTGCAGGAAAAGCAAGAGCATTTTGAACCAGTACCAGCTCCAGCACCAACGCCGGTACAACAGCAACCTGCGAAACAAAAAACTCGTAATCAAAACAATAATAATCAAAATGATGACCGTATGATGTCAAAAGTAAAACGTGTATTCCGTTATTTATGGGATTAAAATTGGACACGAAAAATGAGGTTCTAGGGGGATTTCGACATGTTAGAGTTTGATACTACTCAAGATCAATTAGCGAATATAAAAGTTATCGGTGTCGGCGGTGGCGGAAACAATGCTGTAAACCGTATGATTGAACACGGTGTACAAGGTGTAGACTTTATCGCTGTGAATACTGATGCACAAGCATTAAATCTATCAAAAGCTGAAACAAAAATGCAAATTGGTGGAAAATTAACACGTGGACTTGGTGCAGGTGCAAACCCTGAAGTAGGGAAAAAAGCTGCAGAAGAAAGTAAAGAACAGATCCAAGAAGCACTTCGTGGTGCAGATATGGTCTTCGTAACTGCTGGTATGGGCGGCGGAACTGGAACTGGTGCAGCTCCAGTTGTTGCTCAAGTTGCAAAAGAATTAGGTGCATTAACAGTTGGTGTTGTAACACGTCCATTTACATTTGAAGGACGTAAGCGTGCAACACAAGCAGCATCTGGTATTGCGGCATTTAAAGAAAATGTAGATACACTTATTGTAATTCCAAACGATCGCTTATTAGAGATTGTTGATAAAAATACGCCGATGTTAGAAGCGTTCCGTGAAGCAGATAACGTATTACGTCAAGGTGTTCAAGGTATTTCTGATTTAATTGCAACACCAGGTTTAATTAACTTAGACTTCGCAGACGTAAAGACAATTATGTCTAATAGAGGTTCTGCTTTAATGGGTATTGGTTCTGGTAATGGAGAAAATCGTGCTGCTGAAGCTGCGAAAAAAGCGATTTCTAGTCCATTATTAGAAACATCTATTGATGGAGCTCAAGGTGTTATCATGAATATTACGGGTGGAGCTAACTTAAGCTTATATGAAGTACAAGAAGCGGCAGACATTGTAGCTTCAGCTTCAGATCCAGAAGTAAATATGATCTTCGGTTCGGTTATTAATGAAGGATTAAAAGATGATATCGTTGTAACTGTAATTGCAACTGGTTTTGATGATAGCATTGCAACTCAACCACCAAAACCAATTATCCGTCCAAATGCGAATCACACGCAACAACAGCAACAGCCAGTAGCTCAACCTTCAAAACAACGTGAAGTAAAACGTGAAATGAAGCGTGAAGAGCCGGTTGTACATGAACGTCATTCAGATTCAGATGATATCGATATTCCAGCATTCTTACGTAATCGTCGTAGACGATAAAAGAAAAGGAGCTTTTATGCTCCTTTTTTGTTTTATATAGGGAAAAGATCTGCTAAGCAGGTCTTTTTTTATTTTATATATCTTAATTTTTAAGTTGCAGGAAATCATTTATATGTAAGTAGAACAGTATATGATTCTATGAAAAATATACTTTTATTTTTTAACGACAGATTATGTCTAGAAATCACAAAATAACAAAAAAACACCTCCGCAAATTGACACACTTTCCTATTGGATATGCATTATACTAGTCTCAACTTAAATAAAGAGGTGAATTGTTTGGTTGTTTACGCCGACGTTGTTTGGTTGTTAAACGCCTGCATTGATTTTCTTTTACTTTTATTAACAGCCACCGTGTTAAAAAAGAAGATCAAAAGATGGAGGCTTGTGTTAGGGGCATTTATAGGTTCAACCATTGTTATTTTTGCCTTTACTCCTTTTGCTTCTATGATGACACATCCAATTATGAAACTACTGTACTCGTTACTTATTGTGTATACAGCATTTGGGTTTACAACGTTTAGAAATTATACACAAACTGTTTTTACTTTTTACTTTGTCACCTTTATGGTTGGCGGAGGGTTAATTGGCACTCATTTCTTTTTGCAAACGAATGAAATGGTAAGTGGATTGGTCCAATCTCAATCAATTTCTTACGGTGATCCAATTAGCTGGTTGTTTGTTGTTTTTGGTTTTCCGGTAATTTATTATTTTTCTAAAAAGCGTATTGAAAGCGTAGAGGTTACAAAAATACACTATGATCAAATTGTGAAATTGAAAATTCAATTAGCTGAAGAGGAACTAGAACTCGCAGGTTTAATTGATAGTGGGAACCAACTTTACGACCCGTTAACGAAAACACCCGTTATGATTATGCATATTTCATCATTAGAACATTGCTTACCAGCTTGGTTAACAGAACAAATTTATTCCAAAACAGAGATTCCTCAAATACCAGAAAATGATTCTGGGTGGGCGACAAAATTACGCTTAATTCCTTTCCGAGCAGTAGGAGTAGAGAATCAATTTTTATGGGCAATTAAGCCAGACAGTGTGCAAATTTATCATGAAGGTAGTTCTATTGCCGTGAACAAAGTATTGATTGGATTAAATACACAACAGTTGTCAACCAATGGAGAGTATCAATGTATTGTGCATCCGAAAATGTTAATTTCGCAAAAAATGGTAATTGCTTAATAATGGGAGGCGGGATAATATGATGAAATTAAAATTTTATTTAGTATATCTTTGGTATAAAGTATTGTTGAAATTAGGAATTAAGACCGATGAAATTTATTATATTGGTGGAAGTGAAGCGTTGCCACCGCCGTTAACGAAAGAAGAAGAGGAAGTTCTTTTGAATAAATTGCCAAAAGGCGATCAGGCAGCAAGATCATTACTAATTGAACGCAACTTACGGCTAGTTGTATATATAGCAAGAAAGTTTGAAAATACAGGGATAAATATTGAAGATTTAATTAGTATAGGAACAATTGGTCTTATTAAAGCAGTCAATACATTTAATCCAGAAAAGAAAATAAAATTAGCAACATATGCCTCACGTTGTATAGAAAATGAAATTTTAATGCATTTGCGCCGAAATAACAAAAATCGTTCAGAAGTTTCTTTTGATGAACCGCTTAACATTGATTGGGATGGGAATGAACTTTTGTTATCTGATGTATTAGGTACAGACGATGATATTATTACAAAAGATTTAGAAGCTACTGTTGATCGTCATCTTCTAATGAAAGCATTACATCAATTAAATGATCGTGAAAAACAAATTATGGAACTTCGATTTGGGCTTGCTGGAGGAGAGGAAAAGACGCAAAAAGATGTGGCGGATATGCTTGGGATTTCACAGTCATACATTTCGCGTTTAGAAAAAAGAATCATAAAAAGATTACGAAAAGAATTTAATAAAATGGTGTAAAGAATAAGACCAGCCGTTATCTAGGCTGGTCTTATTCTCTTTAGTTGTATGAGGAGAGAAAACTAAAATGAAAAATGAAGAGAAAACCGCATGCATAAAATCCCCTTCAAAGGAAATACTTTACACTGTACAGCAACTCCCGATAGGAGGGAACACTTTGACGAGAAACAAAGTAGAAATTTGCGGTGTTGATACAGCTAAACTTCCCGTACTAAAAAATGATGAAATGCGTAAATTATTTCGTGAAATGCAAAGTGGAGAGATAAGCGCAAGAGAGAAATTAGTGAATGGAAACTTACGTCTTGTACTGAGCGTCATCCAAAGATTTAATAACAGAGGAGAATATGTTGACGATTTATTTCAAGTTGGTTGCATTGGACTTATGAAATCCATTGATAACTTTGATTTAGGCCAAAATGTAAAATTTTCAACGTATGCTGTGCCGATGATTATTGGGGAAATACGCAGATATTTGCGTGATAACAATCCAATTCGCGTATCTCGCTCATTACGAGATATTGCGTATAAAGCGTTACAAGTAAGAGAAAAGTTGATTGCAGAAAATTCAAAAGAACCAACAGCAATGGATATTGCAAAAGTGCTTGAAGTGACTCATGAAGAAATTGTTTTTGCTTTAGATGCGATTCAAGATCCAGTTTCATTATTTGAGCCGATTTATAACGATGGAGGAGATCCTATCTTTGTTATGGATCAGTTAAGTGATGAAAAACAAAAGGACGAGCAGTGGGTTGAAGAATTAGCACTAAAAGAAGGAATGAAGCGTTTAAATGATCGTGAGAAAATGATTATTCGAAAACGTTTCTTCCAAGGAAAAACGCAAATGGAAGTTGCAGAAGAAATTGGGATTTCTCAAGCACAAGTGTCACGTTTAGAGAAATCAGCTATTAAACAAATGAATAAGACGATTCAAGGATAAGGTTTCACCATTTATGGTGAGACCTTTTTATATGTCATATAGTTTGTTTACGCTCATAGTAGGGTAGCTGTGTTCATATAATGAAAATAGTATGGAATTAGTAGAGGGTGCTTCCTGTTAATTTGAGAAACAGTATTTTTTTATTCGTCATATATAAGGGAGGGGATGAAAGTGATACGAATTTCGGAGTTGCAGATGAAAGACATAATAAATGTGTCAGATGGAAAAAGGCTTGGAAATATTGGAGATATCGAAATCGATATGAACACAGGGAAGATTAAATCTATTATCATTTCCAAACAGGCACGTATGTTAGGGATTTTTGGGAAAGGTGTAGAAATTGTAATTCCTTGGGAGGAAATTATGATAATTGGGGAAGATGTCATACTTGTTAGAGTAAATCCTGTTAATTCTGTAACAGAATCAATACAAACACCGACAATTTCATAAAGAATATTACAAATTCCTCTTTTTTTTCTGTTAGGATTATGAAAAAATAAAAGTATGGTAAAATAGACAGGAAGTACCATGCTTTTTTCTGTTATTTTAATTAAAAGGAGCATCTTTATGAGAGAACCATTTAAATATGTGGACGGTATACTGTATTTACAAGCGTGGAAAGAACTTGGAAACATTACTGCTGGATTTACGACAAAAGATGGTGGGATAAGTACCGGCTCCTTTCATGCGATGAATTTAGGATTACATGTGAATGATATCGTGGAGAACGTTCATGAAAACAGACGCATTTTAGCTAATAAGTTACAAAAACCATTAGAAAACTGGATTTGCTCTGAACAAGTTCATGATCATCATGTTGAAAAAGTAGGACAACAGGAAAAAGGAAGCGGCGTCTATTCATATGAAGACGGCATTTCAAAAACAGATGGCATTTATACGACTAATAATGATGTTCTTCTAACATCTTGTTACGCGGATTGTGTTCCACTCTATTTTTATGCACCATCACATGGTATGATAGGACTTGCACATGCTGGATGGAAAGGGACTGTAAAAGAGATTGCAAAAGAAATGATTCAAAAATGGAATGCAGAAGGGATTTCAAGTGATGAAATTCATGTTGCAATTGGACCAGCAATTGGATCTTGTTGTTACGTTGTTGATGATCGAGTGTTAACAGCGGCAGAACAAGTAGTAAACGGTTCTGTCCCTTATAAAAAAATTTCTGATGGGCAGTATGCAATTAATTTAAAAGAAATTAATCGTATATTATGTGTACAAGCAGGCATAAAAGAAGAGAATATTGTAATGTCATCTCTTTGTACAAGCTGTGAAGAACAACTATTTTTCTCTCATCGTCGTGATCAGGGTAAGACGGGGAGAATGTTGAGTTTCATAGGTTTTAAGGAGGAAGAAAGCAAGTGACAGTACAAAAAAATTTAACAACTGTAAACGAAGCAATTAAACAATCTTGCGCACGAGCGGGACGTTCGTTGCAAGATATTAAACTCGTTGCGGTTACAAAAACGGTAGGAATTGAAAAAACAAACGAAGTAATTGAAGCTGGAATTATCGATTTAGGTGAAAATAGAAATGAAGGTTTCTTACAGAAGTACGAGCATTTCGGTTCAAAAGTGAATTGGCATTTTATTGGATCATTACAAACGAGAAAAGTAAAAGAAATCATTAATGAAATCGATTATTTACATTCGTTAGATCGTCTTTCACTTGCAAAAGAAATTCAAAAACGTGCGGATAAGAAAGTGAAATGTTTTATTCAAGTGAAAACATCATCTGAAGAATCAAAGCAAGGGTTGGCAATAGAAGAAACCATTTCTTTTATTCAAAGTTTGCAAGAATTGGATAAGATTGAAGTGGTGGGACTAATGACAATGGCTCCGTTTACAGAAGAAGAGGAAGAAATCAGACGCTGTTTTAAGGAGTTACGTATGCTACAAACAGAGGTGCAGGAGCTAGAATTATTACATGCGCCATGTAAAGAATTATCAATGGGAATGTCTAATGATTACACGATTGCGATTGAAGAAGGTGCTACATATATTCGTTTGGGGACGATTTTAGTAGGAAAAGCGTAAAAGGAAGGAGAATCTTATTATGAGTTGGTCAAAAGTAAAGTACTTCTTTTTTGATACACCGGAAGAAAAAGAAGCAGCTCAATATAGTTATGAAAAGGAGCAAACAGACATGAAGAAGCAGCAAGATCCGCCAGAACAACAAGATGTTACGTTTCCAAAAGCGCAACCGAAACAAAATGTTGTGAGCATTGAAACAGCAAAGCAATCTTCAAAAGTTGTTTTATTAGAACCACGCACATATTCGGAAGCGCAAGGGATTGCGGACCATTTAAAAGGTAGACGAGCTGTTGTGATTAATTTACAACGAATGTCTACTGATCAAGCTGTACGTATCGTTGACTTTTTAAGTGGTACTGTATACGCTATAGGCGGGGACATTCAAAAAATAGGACCGAAAACATTTATGTGTACGCCTGAAAATGTAGATATTGTTGGTGCAATTTCAGAGTTATTCGGTGAAGAAGAAGACACAAATATAAAGAGGTGGTAATACGCCATGGTAACAGTTTTAAACGTTTTAATTACTGCTATCGAGATTTACTCGTGGGCACTTATTATTTACATTCTCCTATCATGGTTCCCGGGTGCAAAGGAATCAACTTTCGGAGATTTTCTTGCGCGTATTTGTGAACCGTATTTAGAACCATTTCGCAGATTTATTCCGCCGCTTGGTATGATTGATATCTCTCCACTCGTTGCGATTTTTGCGTTAAAGCTTGCTACGAATGGTTTAGTAAGTATATTCCGCTATTTCTTATAGTAAGAGGTTAAATACATGAGCATCTATGAACATTTCAGACCCAATGAAGAGGTCTTTGTGGATAAGGTGTTAGAGTGGAAGCGAGCAGCGGAGTACCATCAAGTGAAACTAACAGATTTCCTTGATCCAAGACAACAACAAATTGTCAATATGGTAATAGGACAAGGGGATGTTGCTGTACAGTTTGATGGTGCAACGCCTCATGCAGAGCGTAAAAGAGCACTCATTTATCCGGACTATCTAGTAGTAAATGAAGAGGAATTTCAAGTAGAGGTATTAGAAATTGACTATCCTTCCAAGTTTTATACGCTAGAACATAGGCAAATATTAGGTACATTTATGTCTCTTGGTTTAACGAGAGAAAAATGTGGAGATATTTTGCTTCAAGAAAATCGTGCCCAAATTGTAGTCGCGAAAGAAGTTGTATCTTATATTGAGATGAACTTACAATCGATAGGGAAAGTGAAAGTCTCCTTATCATCAGTGCAAGGAGAAAAAATTCTACAGATGCAAGAAACGTGGGGAGAGAAATCTGGAACGGTTTCTTCACTTCGTTTAGATGTTATGTTAGCTGAAATGTTACATATATCCAGACAGAAAGTACAACCTTTCATAAAAAATGGACTAGTAAAAGTGAATTGGAAAACAGTGGAGCAAACCTCTTATGAATGTTATCCAGGAGATGTTTTTTCAGTGAGAGGATATGGACGAAGTAAATTGTTTTCTGTAGAAGGTAGAACAAAGCGCGACAAATGGAGAATTTTGTATGGTATACTAAAATGATTGGTTTTTTAGAAGGAAATTCTCCTATTTTGTCGAAGAAAAGATATAATTGAAAGAGGAAATTTAGATAACTACTTGGAGGTGGCGTTGTGCCGTTAACACCATTAGATATTCATAACAAAGAATTTGGTCGCGGATTCCGTGGCTATGATGAGGATCAAGTAAATGAGTTTCTTGATCAAATTATCAAAGATTATGAATTAGTCATTCGTGAGAAGAAAGCTTTAGAAGAAAAAGTTGCGCAATTAGAAGGAAAGTTAGATCATTTTTCTAATATTGAAGATACGTTAAACAAATCTATCGTTGTTGCACAAGAAGCGGCGGAAGAAGTAAAACGTAATGCGCAAAAAGAAGCAAAATTAATCGTACGTGAAGCGGAAAAGAATGCAGACCGTATTATTAACGAAGCATTAGTAAAATCAAGAAAGGTTGCTTTTGATATTGAAGAGCTGAAGAAACAAGCGAAAGTATTCCGCACTCGTTTCCGTATGTTATTAGAAACACAGCTTGAAATGTTAAACAACGATGATTGGGATAAATTAATTGAGTTAGAAGACGAAGTAGATGAGCTGTTGAAAAAAGAAGAAACAGTGTAAGCTTGACGTTTTTCTCATTATTACATATAATTTTAAACAACATATTGATTAAGAAAAACGAAGATAGGGATAAGTACCTTTTTCATACCTTATATAGCGAACTGAGGATGGTGTAAGCTCAGGATAAGGAGATAATGGGAATATCACCCTGGAGTTCCGCGCTGAACAAATAGAGTAAGCGTAGGCGTATATTCGCGTTAAGAATATAAAGAGGATTGTATACATACGTATAGGATCTACTAGGGTGGTACCGCGGGAGACTTTCTCGTCCCTTTTTGGGATGAGAAAGTCTCTTTTTTATTCCGTTTTTTAAGTCTTTCTTTTATACATGTAAGGAGGAATTGAGCATGGAGTACAAAAATACATTACTAATGCCAAAAACAGAGTTCCCAATGCGTGGGAATTTACCAAAACGTGAGCCTGCAATGCAAGAACAGTGGGCTGAAATGAATATTTATGAAAAGGTACAAGAACATACAAAAGGTCGTCCTTTATTCGTACTGCATGATGGACCTCCATATGCAAATGGTGACATTCATATGGGACATGCATTAAATAAAGTATTAAAAGACTTTATTGTTCGTTATAAATCAATGACTGGTTACTGTGCACCATATGTTCCAGGTTGGGATACGCACGGTTTACCAATTGAGCAAGCTTTAACAAATAAAGGTGTAAAGCGTAAAGAAATGACAGTTGCTGAGTTCCGTAAGTTATGTGCAGAGTATGCATATGAACAAGTAGAACGTCAACGTGAACAATTTAAGCGTTTAGGTGTACATGCTGATTGGGATAACCCATATATTACTTTAGAGCCAGCTTATGAAGCACAACAAATTAAAGTGTTTGGTGATATGGCGAAAAAAGGTTATATCTATAAAGGGCAAAAACCAGTTTACTGGTCTCCAACGAGTGAATCAGCTTTAGCAGAAGCTGAAATTGAATACCAAGATAAAAAATCAGCATCTATTTACGTAGCATTCCCTGTTAAAGATGGAAAGAACGTATTAGAAGGTGATGAGAAATTCATTATCTGGACAACAACACCTTGGACGTTACCTGCAAACTTAGGTATTTCTGTTCACCCAGAACTTGAATACAGCATTGTAAAAGTAAATGATGAAAAGTATATTATTGCTTCTGAACTATTTGAGCCAGTTGCAAAAACATTAGAGTGGGAAAATGCTGAAGTTGTGAAAACTGTAAAAGGTAGCGAACTTGAGTATACAGTTGCAAAACATCCATTCTACGATCGTGATTCATTAGTTATGCTAGGAGATCACGTAACAACAGATGCAGGTACAGGGTGTGTTCATACAGCACCAGGACACGGGGAAGATGACTTCGTTGTTGGTAAAAAATATGGATTAGAAGTACTTTGCCCAGTTGATGATAAAGGTGTATTAACAGAGGAAGCACCTGGATTTGAAGGCCTATTCTATGATAAAGCTAACAAGCCAATTACAGAAAAATTAGAAGAAGTAGGCGCGTTACTGAAACTAACATTCATTACGCATTCATACCCACATGATTGGAGAACGAAAAAACCAATTATTTTCCGTGCGACAGCTCAGTGGTTTGCATCTATTGAAGCATTCCGTAAAGAGTTATTAGAAGCTGTTGCGGAAACAAAATGGGTACCAGCATGGGGCGAAACTCGTCTTCATAACATGGTTCGTGACCGTGGTGACTGGTGTATTTCTCGTCAGCGTGCATGGGGTGTGCCAATTCCTGTATTCTATGCTGAGAATGGTGATCCAATTATTACAGATGAAACAATTAACCATGTAGCAGATTTATTCCGTGAACACGGTTCTAACGTATGGTTCGAGCGTGAAGCGAAAGATCTATTACCAGAAGGATTTACACATCCAGGTAGCCCAAATGGTGAATTCCGTAAAGAAACAGACATCATGGATGTATGGTTCGACTCAGGTTCTTCTCACCAAGCGGTATTAGAAGAGCGCGAAGACTTACAACGTCCAGCTGATTTATATTTAGAAGGATCTGACCAATATCGTGGTTGGTTTAACTCTTCATTATCAACAGCAGTTGCTGTAACAGGTAAAGCTCCATATAAAGGCGTACTAAGCCATGGTTTCGTATTAGATGGTGAAGGACGTAAAATGAGTAAGTCGATTGGAAACATTGTCGTACCGAAGAAAATTATGGATCAATTAGGCGGGGACATTTTACGCTTATGGGTATCTTCTGTTGACTATCAATCTGATGTACGTATTTCAGATGATATTTTAAAACAAGTAGCAGAAGTGTATCGTAAGATCCGTAACACATTCCGTTTCTTATTAGGAAACTTAGATGACTTTAAGCCAAGTGAAAATACAGTAGCGGTAGCTGAACTTCGTGAAGTAGATCGTTACATGTTAGTGAAATTAAATGACTTAATTACAAAAGTAAAAGAAGCATATGAAACATACGACTTCGCTGCTGTATATCATGCAATTCATAACTTCTGTACAATTGATTTAAGTTCATTCTACTTAGACTTTGCAAAAGACATTTTATACATTGAAGGTGCAAACCATGAAGATCGTCGTGCAATTCAAACGGTATTATATGATGTTCTTGTTGCATTGACAAAACTTGTAACACCAATCTTACCGCATACAGCTGACGAAGTATGGCCATATGTTCCAGGTGTAACAGAAGAAAGCGTACAATTAACTGATATGCCAGAAGCTGTACAATTAGATGGTGCGGAAGCATTGAAAACAAAATGGGATGCATTCATGACATTACGTGATGACGTATTAAAAGCGTTAGAAGTAGCACGTAATGAAAAAGTAATCGGTAAGTCATTAAATGCAAGCATTACGTTATATCCAACTGCAGAAATGAAAGCTATGCTAGAGTCTATTAGCGAAGACTTAAAGCAATTATTCATCGTTTCTGAGTATAAGCTTGGTGGTCTGATGGAAGAAGCGCCAGCAGATGCGCCTAAGTATGAACATACAGCGGTTGTTGTTGCTCAAGCAACTGGTGAAACATGTGAACGTTGTTGGGTAGTTTCAGAAACAATTGGTAAAGATGCTGAACATGAAACATTATGTGAGCGTTGTGCAACAGTTGTTAAAGAAAATTATGTAAAATAATAAAAATGACTGCACGTAAAGTGCAGTCATTTTTATGTTGATGGTATATCGAAATAACTTTCACTCTCTTTCCTATGAAGGAAAAATGTGTGAGAGGTAAGCATATAAATTTCGGACACACTAATCGTACATTGCAGCTGGGAGGAATGTACACGTGAATGAAATGTATATGGAAATAAAAGAAGAATTGCAATTGATGAGAAAAGAATTGCAAGAGAGACTAGCTAAAGAGGTCATGCACAAATATGATACAGAGTTTAGCGAAGAGCTTGGATATGAAATTAAGGAAGAGATAAAGAAAAAACTGCTATTACATGATATAAAAGAGGATTTAAAAGATGTAGAACGTGCATTATTTAAAATGGAAATAGATATGTATGGTATTTGTGAAGAAACAGGGAGAGTAATTTCGGTAAAACAAATGAAAACGATGCCGACTGCCCGTACTATCCATGAATTTTTCTATGAAAAAGTAAATGTATGAATGTGCACAACGATATTATATTACCTTTTTTTAATTTATTTTATTCTTCTATAAAGGTTCATTGTGAAAAGGTTGCAGCTATGCTAAAATTTTGAGGTACACTGTCTTTGTGGGGGAAATGAAAATGATATATTATGTAATAGCGTTATTCGTCATTGCCATCGATCAAATATCGAAATGGCTAATTGTAAAAAACATGGAATTGGGTACGAGCATTCCGATTATCGATAATGTATTATACATAACATCACATCGAAATAGAGGAGCTGCCTGGGGGATTTTAGAAAATAAAATGTGGTTCTTCTACATTATTACAGTCATTTTTGTAGTATTTATCGTATTTTATATGAAAAAATATGCGAAAACAGACAAGCTTCTAGGAATTTCATTAGGTCTAATATTAGGCGGAGCAATTGGTAACTTTATTGATCGTGTATTTAGACAAGAAGTAGTGGATTTCATTCACGTGTATATTTTCTCGTACAACTATCCAGTATTTAATATAGCTGATTCAGCATTATGTATTGGTGTTGTATTAATTATTATTCAAACATTATTAGAAGGCAAGAAAGCGAAGGAGTAATTGAATGAGTGAAGTAGTACAAGTAACAGTTGCAGAAGAGCAAAAAAATGAGCGAATTGATAAATTCGTTGCAGAAATAAACAGTGAATGGTCACGTTCACAAGTACAGCAATGGATTAAAGATGATGTTGTAACAGTTAATGGGAAATCGGTAAAAGTAAATTATAAAGTTAAAGAAAATGATGAAATTACAGTAACGATTCCTGAGCCAGAAGCGTTAGATATTCAAGCAGAAGATATGAACTTAGAAATTTATTATGAAGATGCAGATGTGCTTGTTGTAAATAAGCCACGTGGTATGGTTGTACATCCAGCACCAGGTCATACAAGTGGTACACTTGTAAATGGTCTTATGCATCATTGTACAGATTTATCAGGCATTAACGGTGTAATGCGTCCTGGTATCGTGCATCGTATTGATAAGGATACATCTGGCCTATTAATGGTTGCTAAAAATGATATGGCACACGAATCACTTGTAAATCAACTTGTAGCAAAAACAGTAACAAGACGTTACAAAGCGATTGTACACGGTGTTATCCCGCATGATAAGGGAACGATTGATGCTCCGATTGGTCGCGATAAGAAAGAGCGTCAAAGTATGACAGTTGATGAAAACGGTAAGAACGCTGTTACTCACTTCCAAGTGTTAGAGCGTTTCAAAGATTTTACACTTGTAGAATGTCGCTTAGAAACAGGACGCACGCACCAAATTCGTGTTCATATGAAATATATTGGCTATCCACTTGCAGGAGATCCAAAGTATGGACCAAAGAAAACATTAGACATGAATGGACAAGCACTTCATGCAGGTATTTTAGGATTTGACCACCCTCGTACTGGTGAATATATTCAGTTTGAGGCACCGATTCCAGAAGTGTTTGAAGATGCATTAAATATTTTACGGAAATAGTATTGACAAATCATAAGAAAACTGAGATACTGACAACAGTTAAATAATGATCCTTTAACACAGCCCCGTGAGGTTGAGAAGGTAACGGTTTGAAATACTTAGGGTATGCTGTACCCTTTTTTCAAAAGTCCTCTCGCACACGCTGAGAGGACTTTTTTTATACCATTACTCTCACGCAAGAAAAAAAGCTTGGAGGTGTAGAGCATGCAAGAGAAAGCTGTCGTTTTAGATGACCAAATGATTCGCCGCGCTTTAACACGAATTAGTCATGAAATCGTGGAACGAAATAAAGGTGTCGATAATTGTGTTCTTGTCGGAATTAAAACTCGTGGAATTTTTATTGCACAACGTTTGGCAGAACGAATTGGTCAAATTGAAGGAAAAGAAATGGAAGTTGGAGAGTTAGATATTACGTTATACCGTGATGATCTAACGCTACAATCGAAAAATGAAGAACCACTTGTAAAAGGTTCTGATATCCCTGTAGATATTACGAAGAAAAAAGTTATCCTTGTGGATGATGTATTATATACAGGCAGAACAGTTCGAGCAGCAATGGATGCTCTTATGGATTTAGGTAGACCATCACAAATCCAACTAGCAGTTCTTGTTGATAGAGGTCATCGTGAACTACCAATTCGCGCTGATTATGTAGGAAAGAACATTCCAACATCAAGTGAAGAGCGTATCGAAGTTGATTTGCAAGAGACAGATCAACAAGATCGAGTAAGCATATACGATAAGTAAAGCCCTTTTAAATGTAGTCCTGTGAGGCTGCCAAAGGGTCTTGGCTTTCATATGTCAAATTTGGCATACGAAAGTGTAGGACTCTTTGTGCACAGGCACAAAGAGTTTTTTTATTGCAAAGAATTAAACTGAAGGAGGATGTAACAATGGAACAAAAGCCAGTGTTAGATGTTAATGAAGTACCGAAACCGGGAAAATGGTTATTTTTAAGTATACAACATTTGTTCGCGATGTTTGGATCAACAGTGCTTGTTCCGTTTTTAACAGGATTGAATCCGTCAGTAGCATTAATATCAAGTGGATTAGGAACGTTAGCGTTTCTTCTTATAACGAAAGGTCAAGTACCGGCCTACCTAGGATCATCATTCGCCTTTATCGCACCGATTATTACAGCGAAAACAGCAGGGGGACCTGGAGCAGCAATGCTCGGTGGTTTGCTAGCAGGACTTGTGTACATCTTAATCTCACTCGGAATTAAGAAATCAGGATCAGAGTGGATTATGAAATTACTTCCGCCAATCGTAGTTGGTCCAGTAGTAATGGTAATCGGTCTAGCTTTAGCACATACAGCAGTGAACATGGCGATGAACGGTGCGGATGGCAAATATAGCTTTACACACTTTTCAGTAGCATTAGTAACATTAGCAATTACAATTATATGCTCGATATTCGGAAGAGGATTTTTCAGTATCATACCAGTGTTACTTGGCATTATCGGCGGATATATCTTCGCTTACTTCCAAGGGCTAGTAGACTTAAAGCCGGTAGCTGAGGCGAAATGGTTTGTTGTACCAGATTTCACAGTACCATTTGTAACATACACACCAGAGTTTTCATGGAAGATTGTACTCTTGATGGTACCAGTTGCACTAGTAACAATTTCAGAACATATCGGACATCAAATTGTACTAGGAAATGTTATTAAAAGAGATTTAATTGAAAAACCAGGTTTACACCGTTCAATCTTCGGTGATGGGATAGCAACATTAATCGCATCACTAATCGGTGGGCCACCGAATACAACGTATGGTGAAAACATCGGTGTGCTAGCAATTACGAGAGCGTACAGTGTATACTTATTCATCGGTTCAGCAGTATTCGCAATCATGTTCGGATTTATCGGTAAGATTTCTGCACTGATTCATTCGATCCCAACACCAGTTATGGGTGGTGTATCAATCTTACTATTCGGTGTAATCGCATCAAGCGGATTACGCATGATGGTAGACGATAAAACAGATTTAAGTGACAAACGAAACTTAATGATTGCATCAGTAATACTAGTAATCGGTATTGGTGGAGCGGTACTTCACGTAGGGGAATCATTCCAAGTAGAAGGAATGGCACTAGCAGCAATTGTAGGTGTGCTGTTAAATCTACTACTACCGGAAACAAAACAAATAAAACAATCTAAGCAGATTGCTTCATAATAATAACCTTTTAATTCAGTCCTGTGAGACTGGAAAGGGTGGCTTCTTTCTTGCACCCTAGTCTCACATGACTAGGGTATTTTTATGCAAAGGTTGTTATAAAAATACAAAAGTGGTAACATAAAAACCAGAAAGATGAGGGATGACGATGAGCCATTTGTTAACGATGAGTGAATTATCGGAAGTAGAAATTTCAGAAATCCTAAAAGACGCAGAAGATTTCGCGAATGGGAAAGAGAGCAAAACGACAGAGCAAACTTTTGTTGCGAACTTGTTCTTTGAGAATAGTACGAGAACGAGATTTAGCTTTGAAGTTGCTGAGAAGAGATTAGGACTTGATGTTTTAAACTTTTCAGCTGATGCATCTAGCGTACAAAAAGGAGAAACTTTATACGATACGATAAGAACACTAGAATCAATCGGAACAAAAGCAGTGGTCATCCGTCACGAGCAAGATCGCTACTTCGATGAACTAAAAGAACAGGTGAATATTCCAATCTTAAACGCTGGAGATGGATGTGGAAACCACCCAACACAGTGCCTACTCGACCTTCTTACAATTAAACAAGAGTTTGGAAGATTTGAAGGTTTGAAGATTGCAATAGTAGGAGATGTTCGTCATAGCCGAGTAGCACGTTCTAATGCAGAAGCATTAACGAAGCTGGGTGCAACAATTTACTTTGCAAGTCCAGAAGAGTGGAAAGATGAAGACAACACATTTGGAACATACAAACCATTAGATGAACTTGTTCCAGAAGTGGATGTAATGATGTTACTTCGTGTACAACATGAGCGTCATGATCATTATGAAACAGACATTATGAAAGAGTATCGTGAGAACCACGGATTAACAGTGGAAAGAGAAAAGCGTATGAAAGAAGGAAGCATTATTATGCATCCAGCTCCTGTAAACCGTGGTGTTGAAATTGCAAGTGAACTTGTTGAGTGTGAGCGTTCACGCATATTTAAACAAATGGAAAATGGAGTTTACGTAAGAATGGCTGTACTAAAACGCGCCTTACCAAATGTATTAGGAGGAATGAAACATGAATTATTTGTTTAAAAATGGTCGTTATATGAATGAAGAAGGAAAAATCGTAGCAACGGATCTTCTCGTACAAGACGGTAAAATCGCTAAGGTAGCAGAAAATATTACGGCAGATAATGCTGAAGTAATCGATGTGAACGGAAAGTTAATCGCACCTGGATTAGTAGATGTACACGTACACCTTCGCGAACCAGGTGGTGAACATAAAGAAACAATTGAAACAGGTACACTAGCAGCGGCAAAAGGTGGATTCACTACAATTTGTGCAATGCCAAATACACGCCCAGTACCAGATTGCAGAGAACATATGGAAGACTTGCAAAATCGTATTAAAGAAAAAGCGCATGTCAACGTACTACCATATGGAGCAATTACAGTACGTCAAGCGGGTTCTGAAATGACAGATTTCGAAACGTTAAAAGAACTTGGAGCATTTGCTTTCACAGATGACGGTGTAGGCGTACAAGATGCTAGCATGATGTTAGCTGCTATGAAGCGTGCAGCGAAATTAAATATGGCAGTAGTTGCGCACTGTGAAGAGAATACTCTTATTAATAAAGGTTGTGTACATGAAGGGAAGTTTTCTGAGAAACACGGATTAAACGGTATCCCATCAGTATGTGAATCTGTACATATTGCAAGGGATATACTGCTTGCTGAAGCGGCAGATTGTCACTATCACGTATGTCACGTAAGTACAAAAGGATCAGTACGTGTAATTCGTGATGCGAAACGCGCTGGAATTAAAGTAACAGCAGAGGTAACACCTCATCACCTAGTGTTATGTGAAGATGATATCCCATCAGCTGATCCTAACTTTAAAATGAACCCACCGCTTCGTGGAAAAGAAGATCACGCAGCACTAATTGAAGGTTTATTAGATGGAACGATCGATATGATCGCAACTGATCATGCACCGCATACAGCGGAAGAGAAAGCACAAGGAATTGAAAGAGCACCATTCGGAATTACTGGTTTTGAAACAGCATTCCCACTTCTTTACACAAACCTTGTGAAAAAAGGAATCATTACACTAGAGCAGTTAATTCAATTCTTAACAGAAAAGCCAGCTGATACATTTGGCTTAGAAGCAGGTCGCCTGAAAGAAGGTAGAACAGCTGATATTACAATCATTGATTTAGAACAAGAAGAAGAGATTGACCCAACAACATTCTTATCAAAAGGAAAAAATACACCATTCGCAGGTTGGAAATGCCAAGGATGGCCGGTAATGACAATCGTTGGTGGTAAGATCGCATGGCAAAAGGAGAGTGCATTAGTATGAAAAGACAACTTATCTTAGAAGATGGAACAGTATTAATTGGAAAAGGTTTCGGAGGAGAAATTGAAAAGTCAGGTGAGGTTGTATTCACAACAGGAATGACTGGATATCAAGAAACATTATCTGATCCATCATATTGCGGTCAAATCGTAACATTCACGTACCCATTAATCGGAAACTACGGCATTAACCGTGACGATTTTGAATCGATTCACCCATCTGTAAATGGTTTAATCGTAAACGAAATTTGTGATCACCCATCAAACTTCCGTAATGAAATTTCGTTAAATGATTACTTAAAAGAAAGAAACATCCCAGGCTTAGCAGGAATTGATACAAGAAAATTAACGAGAAAAATTCGTCAATACGGTACATTACGTGGACGTCTATGTAACATGGATGCAGATGTAGAATACATCGTGAGCCAATTAAAAGCGACAGTATTTACAGATCACGTGAAACGCGTATCAACGAAAGATCCATACCCAAGCCCAGGCCGTGGACATCGCGTTGTACTTGTGGACTTTGGAATGAAACATGGTATTTTACGAGAATTAAATAAACGTGACTGCGATGTAATTGTAGTACCTTACAATACAACAGCAGAAGAGATTTTACGCCTTAGCCCAGATGGAATTATGTTAAGTAACGGACCTGGAGATCCAAAAGATGTACCAGAAGCGATTGAAATGTTAAAAGACATTATCGGTAAAGTTCCTTTATTCGGAATTTGCTTAGGACATCAACTATTCGCTCTAGCATCTGGTGCGAATACAAGTAAGTTAAAATTTGGTCACCGTGGTTTAAACCATCCAGTAAAACATCTTGCAACTGGAAAAGTAGCAATTACATCTCAAAACCATGGTTATGCAGTAGAAGAAGAATCAGTTAAAAATACAGAACTTGAAATTACACATGTCGCTTTAAATGATGGAACAGTAGAAGGTCTTCGTCATACGAAGTTCCCAGCATTTACAGTACAGTATCATCCAGAAGCTTCAGCAGGACCAGAAGATGCAAATGATTTATTCGAAGATTTCTTAGAAATGATTGAAAACTTCAAGAAAGAAGGGGAAGAGTTATGCCAAAACGCCTAGACATTAACACAATTTTAGTAATCGGATCAGGACCAATTGTAATTGGGCAAGCAGCAGAGTTTGATTACTCTGGTACACAAGCTTGTCAATCTCTTAGAGAAGAAGGTTACAAAGTAATCCTTGTTAACTCTAACCCAGCAACAATTATGACAGATACTGCAACAGCAGATAAAGTATATATAGAACCATTAACACTAGAATTCGTAAGCCGTATCATTCGTAAAGAACGTCCAGATGCAATCCTGCCAACATTAGGTGGCCAAACAGGTTTAAATATGGCTGTCGAACTTGCGAAATCAGGCATACTTGAAGAATGTGGAGTTGAAATTTTAGGAACAAAATTATCAGCAATTGAGCAAGCAGAAGATCGTGATTTATTCCGTACATTAATGCAGGAATTAAATGAACCAATTCCATCTAGTACCATTATTCATACGCTAGAAGAAGCACATGAATTTGTAAAAGAAATTGGTTATCCAGTTATTGTTCGCCCAGCATTTACAATGGGTGGAACAGGTGGCGGAATCTGTAGTAATGAAGAAGAATTAATTGAAATTGTATCAGGTGGTTTAAAACATAGTCCAGTGACACAATGTTTATTAGAGAAAAGTATTGCTGGCTGTAAGGAAATTGAATATGAAGTAATGCGTGACTCGAATGATAATGCGATTGTAGTATGTAATATGGAAAATATCGATCCAGTTGGGGTTCATACAGGTGATTCTATCGTTGTAGCGCCGAGCCAAACGTTAAGTGACCGTGAGTATCAAATGTTACGGAACACTTCATTACGAATTATTCGTGCATTAGGAATTGAAGGTGGATGTAACGTTCAGCTTGCACTTGATCCACATAGCTTCCAGTACTATGTAATCGAAGTAAACCCACGTGTAAGTCGTTCATCTGCACTAGCATCTAAAGCAACTGGTTATCCAATTGCGAAATTAGCAGCGAAAATTGCAGTAGGCTTAACGTTAGATGAAATTATAAACCCAGTAACACAAAAAACATACGCTTGCTTCGAGCCAGCATTAGACTATGTTGTTTCAAAAATACCACGCTGGCCATTTGATAAGTTTGAATCAGCAAACAGAACACTTGGTACGCAAATGAAGGCAACTGGTGAAGTTATGTCAATCGGACGTAACTTAGAACAATCATTATTAAAAGCGGTTCGTTCTTTAGAACTTGGTGTTTATCACTTAGAATTAGAGCATTTAAAAGAACTTGATAAAGAAACAATGAAAAAACGCATTATAAAAGCTGATGATGAGCGACTGTTTATTGTAGCAGAAGCAATTCGTCAAGGTGTAACGAAAGAAGAAATTAACGATTGGTGTGAAATGGACTTCTTCTTCTTACAAAAAGTTGAAAACATCGTAAATATGGAACGTGAAGTAAAAGCGAATGTAGGAAATATGGAAGTACTACAAACTGCGAAAGAAATGGGTTTCAGCGATCACTACATTGCAGCAGCTTGGAACAAAACAGAGCGTGAAATTTACGATATGCGTAAAGAAAGCAATATCACTCCTGTTTATAAAATGGTAGATACTTGTGCGGCAGAGTTTGAATCTGCAACACCATACTACTACAGCACATATGGTGACGAGAATGAATCGGTTAGAACAGATCGTAAGAGTGTTGTTGTACTAGGGTCTGGTCCAATCCGTATCGGTCAAGGGGTTGAGTTTGACTACGCAACAGTTCACTCTGTATGGGCAATTAAAGAAGCTGGCTATGAGGCAATCATTGTTAATAACAATCCAGAAACAGTTTCAACAGACTTCAGTATTTCTGATAAATTATACTTTGAACCATTAACAATCGAAGATGTAATGCACATTATCGATTTAGAAAAGCCAGAAGGTGTTATCGTCCAATTCGGTGGACAAACGGCAATTAACTTAGCTGCTAAATTAGAGGCTCATGGTGTGAAAATCTTAGGAACATCACTTGAAGATTTAGACCGTGCAGAAGATCGTGATAAGTTTGAGGCAGCTCTAACACAGCTTGGTATCCCGCAACCAGTTGGTAAAACGGCAACGACTGTAGAGCAAGCGGTAGCAATCGCTGACAAAATTGGTTATCCAGTATTAGTAAGACCATCTTACGTACTAGGTGGACGTGCGATGGAAATCGTATATCGTCAAGAAGAACTGTTGCACTACATGAAAAATGCGGTTAAAGTTCACGCTGATCACCCAGTATTAATCGACCGATACATGGTTGGTAAAGAAATTGAAGTAGATGCAATTTCAGACGGTGAGAATGTATTCATTCCAGGTATTATGGAACATATTGAACGCGCTGGAGTTCACTCTGGTGACTCAATCGGAGTATATCCACCACAAAGCTTATCTGCAAAACTGAAAGAACAAATTATTGAGCATACAATTGCACTTGGAAAAGGTTTAAACATTGTTGGATTACTAAACATTCAGTTTGTAGTATTCAAAGATGAAGTGTATGTAATTGAAGTAAATCCACGTGCGAGCCGTACAGTACCATTCTTAAGTAAAATTACAGGCGTACCGATGGCGAATGTTGCAACGAAAGTTATTTTAGGTCAAGATCTTGTAGAACAAGGATATGGAACTGGTTATCACCCAGAAGAGAAAGAAGTGTATGTAAAAGCACCGGTATTCTCATTTGCGAAGCTACGTTCAGTTGATACAACATTAGGACCTGAAATGAAATCAACAGGGGAAGTAATGGGGAAAGACTTAACACTTGAAAAAGCATTATACAAAGGGTTAGTTGCTTCAGGAATTAACATCCCAACGCACGGATCAGTAATCATCACTGTAGCGGATAAAGATAAAGAAGAAGCAATGGAAATTGCAAAACGTTTCCACGAAATCGGCTATAACTTATTAGCAACAGCTGGAACAGCACAATCGTTAGCAGAGCAAAACATTCCAGTGCAAGTTGTTAATAAAATTGATTCTGAAGAATACAACTTACTTGATATTATCCGTCAAGGAAAAGCACAGTTTGTAATCAATACATTAACAAAAGGCAAACAACCAGCGCGTGATGGTTTCCGCATTCGCCGTGAATCAGTAGAAAATGGTGTGGCTTGCTTAACATCACTTGATACAACGAGAGCAATCTTACGAGTATTAGAATCTATGACATTCTCAGCTCATTCAATGAAAGAAATTACGCAAACAAAGCGTCACGAGGTGGTACATGCATGATGCAAAAGCAAAATATGATCGTCGTTAATCAAAAAGAAATCGCAAAAAACATTTACGAATTAGTGCTTCAAGGAACTTTAGTACAGCAAATGAACGAACCAGGGCAGTTTGTGCACATTAAGGTAGCAGAGGGCATTGCGCCCCTTCTGCGCCGCCCGATTAGTATTTGTAATGTAGATCAAGAGAAGAACGAATTTACAATGCTATATCGTGCAGAAGGACAAGGGACAAAAACATTAGCAACTAGAAAACAAGGTGAAATGGTAGACGTACTAGGACCATTAGGACACGGTTTTCCTGTAGAAGAAGCAGAAGCTGGTCAAACAGCTTTACTAGTAGGCGGGGGAATTGGTGTACCACCACTTTATGAATTATCACAGCGCCTCGTTGCAAAAGGTGTACGCGTAATTCACATCTTAGGTTTTCAAACGAAAGATGTTGTTTTCTATGAAGAAAAATTTGCAGAACTTGGTGATACGTACGTTGCGACAGTAGACGGTACACACGGTACAAAAGGATTTGTCACAGATGTAATTGATAATTACGGAATTGACTTTGATATTCTTTATTCATGTGGTCCGTTAGCGATGCTTCGTGCATTAGAAGGACGTTACAAAGAGAAAAAAGCCTATATTTCATTAGAAGAACGTATGGGCTGTGGTATTGGAGCTTGTTTCGCATGTGTATGCCACTTACAAGAAGATCCAAGTGGACATTCTTACAAGAAGGTGTGTAGCGACGGACCAGTATTTCCAATCGGGGAGGTTGTACTATGAACAGATTGCAAGTTGAATTACCAGGATTATCATTGAAAAATCCAATTATACCGGCATCTGGATGCTTTGGATTTGGTCGTGAATATGCACAGTTTTACGATTTAAGTGTACTAGGATCAATCATGATCAAAGCGACGACAGAACAACCACGCTATGGAAATCCGACGCCTCGTGTTGCTGAAACACCGGGCGGCATGTTAAATGCAATCGGACTTCAAAACCCAGGATTAGAAAAAGTAATGAATTCTGAATTACCTTTTCTCGAACAATTTGATCTTCCAATCATTGCGAACGTTGCAGGCTCACAAGCTGAGGATTACGTGGCGGTTGCAAAGGAAATTTCTAAAGCGCCTAATGTCCATGCGCTAGAATTAAACATTTCTTGTCCGAACGTAAAAACAGGTGGTATCGCCTTTGGTACAAATCCTGAAATTGCTGCTGATTTAACGAAGCGAGTAAAAGAGGTTTCTGAAGTACCTGTATATGTGAAGTTGTCACCGAACGTGGCAAACATTGTGGAAATTGCAAAAGCGATTGAAAATGCAGGTGCAGATGGTTTAACGATGATTAATACATTGCTTGGTATGCGTCTAGATTTAAAAACAGCTAAACCAATTTTAGCAAACCGTACAGGCGGATTATCAGGTCCTGCGATTAAGCCAGTAGCAATTCGTATGGTACATGAAGTAAGCCAAGCGGTTAACATTCCAATTATCGGAATGGGTGGTATTGAAACAGCGGAAGATGTAATTGAATTCTTCTACGCTGGCGCAAGCGCAGTTGCAGTTGGTACAGCGAACTTTATCGATCCGTTCGTATGTCCGACAATTATTGAAGAGTTACCAGCATTACTAGATGAATTAGGATTTGATCACATTTCGGAATGTCAAGGAAGGAGCTGGAAGCAAACATGTCACAGTCGTTAATCGTTGCACTAGATTTTCCGGGGAAACAAGATGTAGAACAATTCTTGCGCCACTTTGAAGGGGAAGAGTTATTTGTCAAAGTTGGTATGGAGTTATTTTACAAAGAAGGCCCTGCGATTATTACGTACTTAAAAGAAAAAGGGCATAAGATCTTTCTAGATTTAAAACTTCATGATATTCCAAATACGGTAAAAAGCGCTATGCGTAGCCTAGCTAGTCTAGATGTTGATATGGTAAATGTTCATGCTGCTGGGGGAAGCAGTATGATGAAAGCTGCGATTGAGGGATTAGAGGAAGGTAAGCAAGAAGGAAAAGAGAGACCGATTTGTATTGCAGTTACACAACTAACAAGCACTTCGGAAGCTATGATGAAAAAAGAGATCGGCATTGAGAAAACGTTAGAAGAAGCGGTTGCTCATTATGCAAAATTAACGAAAGAAAGTGGACTGGATGGCGTTGTTTGCTCAACGCTTGAAGTTCCAAAATTACGTGAAGTATGCGGAAATGAATTTGTAACAGTAACACCGGGGATTCGTCTTGCAAGCGATGATGTAAATGACCAGGTGCGCGTAGCAACACCGAAACGTGCGAGGGAACTTGGCTCAAGCTACATCGTAGTTGGACGTAGTATTACAAAAGCAGAAAATCCGCTTGAAGCGTATAAAACAGTAAAACAACAGTGGGAAGGTGTAACAGTATGAAAAAAGAAATCGCATCGCATTTATTAGAAATTGGAGCAGTATTTTTACAACCGAATGATCCATTCACATGGTCCTCAGGTATGAAATCACCAATTTATTGTGATAACCGTTTAACTTTATCCTATCCAAAAGTACGTCAAGCGATTGCAGCTGGATTAGAAGAGTTAATTAAAGAGCACTTTCCAACTGTAGAAGTTATTGCAGGAACAGCAACAGCTGGTATTGCGCACGCTGCATGGGTAAGCGATCGTATGGATTTACCAATGTGCTACGTACGTAGTAAAGCAAAAGGTCACGGTAAAGGGAACCAAATCGAAGGAAAAGCTGAAAAAGGTCAAAAAGTAGTAGTAGTAGAAGACTTAATTTCAACTGGCGGTAGTGCAATTACATGTGTAGAAGCACTTCGCGAAGCTGGCTGTGAAGTATTAGGAATCGTATCAATCTTCACATACGAGCTTGAAGCAGGAAAAGAAAAACTAGAAGCAGCGAACGTAGCATCATATTCTTTAAGTGATTATAGTGCATTAACTGAAGTTGCAGCAGAAAAAGGTATGATCGGACAAGCTGAAACGAAAAAATTACAAGAGTGGCGTAAAAATCCAGCTAATGAAGCTTGGATCACAGCGTAACACGAAAAAAGACGACCGCGGGGGAACGTGGTCGTCTTTTTATATCATTGTTATAATTTCATGTAACGAACAGATAGTAGGAACATCACATTTGAGTTGCAAGTTATCCCGATTTAACCATATCCCTTGCATTCCAGCTACTGTACTACTAATTGCATCTGTTTCTAATCGATCACCAATATAATAGCAATCTTTCATTTCAAGATTCAATTGTAATACAGTTCTTTGAAAAATTTCAGGGTCTGGTTTCGATACACCAATTTCACTAGAAGTAGATATGTAATTGAAATATTGTAGAATGTTTAGAGCAGTTAATTTTTCGACTTGTTGTTCATAGTCACCATTACTAATGATACCTAATGAGTGCCCTTCTTGCTTTAAGGTCTGTAATGTATAGTGTACATCTTCAAACGCGGCCCAGTTGTTCTTATATAGTTCTATATATTGATTGAATCTGTGCTGAGACTCCTCGGGTGATAAGTTTATTCCATATGTTTTAAATAAATGGTATATTCGCATCCCTTGTTGTTCTTGAAAAGATAATTCCTTGGATAAAAATTTGTTGAAATATTCTTCGGATAATTCATGCCAGACTTTCGTGGCCTCTAATTCATTACCTGAAAAAATAGTACTATATACTTGAAAGAAATCTATAATACCATTTCTTTCAGCGGCCTCATAATCAAGTGAAGTTCCATCGACATCAAAGAAAATCATATGACAATCTCCTCGTTAATAGCTATTTAGCGTTTTCCGCAACCTCATATCCTCTCACAAACAAGAGCGTCATGTAAGAAACGATAAATGAGAAGATGCTGTACATGCCAACCCAAAAGAAAAATTTTGGAGTAAAGGCGATAACACCTATTATTAAAAAACTAGCAAACGTTACAACCGGCATTACGTAATACGTTTTCGTTCTACGTGTTCCAATAACAGAAACGATAAAGATAAGTAATGGACAAATTAATAAGACGAAAATCAATTCATTCATAGTTATGTCCCCTTTTCTAATTGCAGTAATCTGTTTCTCGTAAACGTTTTGAAATAATTACTCTCCTAATATAATTTCGCTAAGTAATAACGAATCCCTCTTGAAAACGAGTAATTCATGATGAATTTTACAAGAAAAAACGTAAGAAAGAGAATACTTGCCTACGTTATAGAATAAACATCGCAACGATCGTGGTGACAATTAAGCCAATCACAACTGGTAAAAAGTTTCGGCGTGCAAGTTCAAATGGATCTACCTTGCAAATGGCAGCAGCAGGAATAAGCGCCCAAGGGATTAACGTCCCGCCCCCGGTCCATATTGCTGCAATTTGTCCGAGTGCTGTTAATGTAGCTGTTCCATGACCAAGTGCTGTGCCGAAAAGATTTGCAATTGAACCAGCAAGTGATATACCTGAAAAACCAGATCCATCTAAGCCGGTAATGACACCAACAATAGTTAATGTCCCTGCCGATACATATTGATTTAAAGGAACAGTTTGAGATAAGGCGATTCCTAAGTCGTTAATGATTCCGTGGGAACCTTTCGGTAAATAGTCCCCGATAATTTTCACAAAGCCGCTATCTCCTAAATAAAAAAGTGCAGCAATTGGAATAACAGGTCCGAAAATTTTAAATCCAAATTGAAGCCCTTCTATGAAATAATCGGTCGTTTTATTTAATCCATTTCCTTTGTAGGCGATGAGAGAAATAATGATAATCATAATAACAGTCGTTCCACCGATAAGTGCAGTTGCATCGCTTCCTTGTAGTTTAAATTGAATCATACAAAGAATATCAAGGGTATATATGATAGGGATACATATGGCGAGCCATTTCTTTATGTGAGGAGATAATAAAATAGTAGTTTTAGATGGTTCAGTTGATGAAGAGGAATCTTGCAAGGATAGTCCTGTATGAAATTCTTTTCGTAAGAAGAAAAATGCGACGGAAGTTGTCACAATGCCCATAACAATTACGAGCGGAATACTGGCAGAAACAACGCTAGAAACAGGAAGACCAGCAGCGTCTGCGGTTAATTTTGGTGCGCCTTGTATAACGAAGTCGCCGGATAAAGCAATCCCATGACCGAATAAGTTCATAGCAATTGCCACTCCAATTGGCGGAAGACCGACGCGTACAGCGACGGGTAATAAAATAGCTCCCATTAAGGCGACAGCTGGAGAAGGCCAAAAGAAGAAAGAAATTGTCATCATCAAAAGGCCGATAATCCAGTAGGCGAGGGTAGGTGTACGAATCATCTTTGTAAATGGTGAAATCATCGTATCATTTATGCCGGTATGAACGAGTAGATTGCTCATGGATACGATAATGGAGATGATTAATATAGTTGGTAATAGCTCAGTGATGGCGTAAATGAAACTTTGAAAAATACCGCTAATAGCAAGAGGGATAGAGCTTGTAGCGGTTAATGCTAATAAAAAGATAAAAACGATACAAATAATAGTCGTATCTTTTCGGAGAATAAAAAAGGTAATAATAGTGAGTAAACAAAGAATATAGAGAGCGTGCAACAGCGTTAATTCAACTCCCATAACATTCACATCCTTTAGGCATTCGTGTAGTTTATTGTATGAAAGCAGTGAAAGTATGTGAGTTTAGGAAAAAGAAAAAAATGAAATTTCATGTACTGTAATGGTAAGGAGAGAAAATGGATGTTACAATACAATTAATCCTAAAAATGGAATTTAAGGAGGGTTTATGCGCAAAAAAATTGGATTTTGGGGATTCATCATATCTTGTAGTCTATTAATCATTTTAAATCTGTTTACAAACAATGAATGGATAAGTATCTTACCAGTTTTCGGATTTGTTTTTGTTCTGTTATATAACTGGGATGATATAAAACAATATAGCAAGAAAAGTATTGGGATTATGATAGGTATCATTGTTGTTTGCTCATTTTTCATAGGGTTTATTTTAATAGAAGGGCAGAAACAGATGGAGAAAATGTCTATTTTTCAAGAATGGATGTCTTCTGCAAAAGGTCTTTATATTGTAATTGTAGTTGTTATTTTTCTAAGAATTGTTATAAGCATAGCAAGTTAAATATTAAAGGCGAAGTAGAATGGGGGAGGAGTACGTATGAGAGAGAAAATAGGGTATTATGGTGTGCTCGTTTGTTTACTATTATCAGTTATTTCAGGGCAATTTCTTAAAAGTGAATGGGTACCAGTTATATTATGTATAGGAGTATTGATTTTTGCTTCTATGTATCGCTGGGATGAGTGGAAAGCATGTAGTCGAAAAAAGAAAATTGTTTTCAGCATCGAGTTCGTCATTATAATTAGCACGATTCCGTTTTTGTTATTGAAAGGAAATGAAATAATAGATGGCATTGTAATGTTTCAAGGGGGGGTATTTATTGTAAGATTGCTATATTTAATATGCATTTTAATTTCGATAGCGGTAGTCGCTAAAAAAGTAAACGAGAAGTTATTCGTTAATGAATAAAAGAAAATGCCACCTTATTCGGTGGCATTTTCTTACTTTACTGAATGAGCTTTTTGCATCTTTTTAATTAAACGAATTTGTCCACGATGATTGATTTCATCTTCAAAAACATGAAACCATTTAAAGTAGTTGTTGGCTGGTTTATCATACCAAAAGTCTGTCGTTTTAAATAACCATTCATCAGGTAACGATTGAAAAGTCTCGATCGTTTTGGAACGTACTTCTTGTAATGTGTTTATGTAAAATTCTATCGAGTTTCCTTTTATTTTCTCGCGGCCAAGATCTCCTAACTTAATAGCAGGTAACCAACGTTCCAATTCAACTTCCGTTGGTTCACGGTCTTCAAAAGTATGAATCTGGTAGTAAAATTCAATAGCGGCCATATGGTATAATAACATGCCAATTGAATTTGCTTCCTCATCATATAAATAATCAAGTTCTTCCATTGTTAAACCTTCCACCGCTTGCATTGTTGTATAGCGTGCGTAATTCATCATGGAAACAAGTTTGGAAAATTCAACTTGTAAACCATCTATCTTGTCGATTACAAAATTCAATTAAAATTCCCCCCCCTCTTTAAACGATGACTCCAGAGAAAGAATTCTATGTGTAGAGAAAAACTCCTTTTAAAAAGGGGCATGATTTTAACAAGGAATAACAATTAGTTCCCGATTTGATTTTGTAATAACCTCATAGCCATCTTTTGTAATGACGATATCATCTTCAATTCTACAACCGCCCCAGTTTGGTATGTAAATACCTGGTTCAACTGTAACAACCATACCTTCTTTTAGAGTAGCCTTACTTTCTTGGGATAGGCGAAGAGGTTCGTGTATTTCTAAACCAAGACCATGCCCAGTAGAGTGGCCAAAATATTGACCATATCCACGCTCTGTAATGTAATCTCTTGTTATATCATCGATACTTTTCGCAGTCTCTCCAGGTTTAATTGCTTCCGTTCCACGTTTTAATGCTTCAAGTACAACACTGTATATCTTTTTGAATTTTTCCGATGGTTCCCCAATCGCTACAGTACGAGTTATATCGGAACAGTATCCGTCGTAAAGTGCACCGAAATCTAATGTAACGATGTCTCCTCGTTCAATTATTTTATTTGATGCAACTCCATGAGGAAGAGAAGAACGAACGCCAGAAGCTACAATAATTTGAAATGATGAGGATGTAGCCCCTTTTTTTCGCATGAAAAATTCTAACTCATCTCGTACATCATTTTCACTTAGTCCTGGTTTTAGAAACGTAAGGACGTGGTGAAATGCTTCGTCAGCGATATTAGCAGCGATTTTCATTGTTTCTATTTCAGGAGTGTCTTTAATAATACGAATATTTTCGATAATTTCGCACACTTGAACCATTTCCGCCTGTACGTATTTTTGTAAGTTTTTATATTGTTGCAATGTCATGTTGTTTTCTTCAATTCCTAGTTTTTGAATGTTTAATTTCGATACTTGATTTGCAATTTCTTTTTCTAAATTTCCTTTATGCATAATGATTTCCACATCTTTTATTTGTGACTTCGCTTGATCTACATAGCGAAAATCAGTTATAAAAACAGCTGTATCCGCAGAGATTAAGACGACGCCAGCACTACCAGTAAAGCCTGTTGCATATTGGCGATTTTCTTTTTTGGTAATGAGTAATCCGTCAATTCCGTAATTATGTAGTTGATTTTGGATTTTATTAATTTTTAAAGTCATGTTAATTCCCCCTATTCACAGTATTGAATAAAGCAAATAGTGTGCCAAAAAAATGTTTTTAGAGAAAAGATAGCAGAAATTGCATGTATTTTAGCTAGGAAATTTAACTTGCTATTTGTGGGTGGAGGGGTGCTCGTGAAATACAGATTATTTCAATTATCAGTGGGAGAATGAGAAAAATATCGATCTAAATTTCACTTTCTTTGCAAGTTGTCAAAAAATTTATACAAATTCGAAATAGCACTGTCAGTTTTTTTGACAATATGGAAGAACAGGATAAGAGATTTTTTAGTATATATATTTTGAAAGTATGTCCTTTGTTTTGTTCTAATATAAAATTTAATATACAAATAAATAATTGTTATTGATATAATAGGTAATTGTTGGATTTCTCTCGAAGATAGGGAAACGTAACGAATATGAAGGAATAAGGATTGTGAGTACATGAAGAAACTAAGTAAAGTAATGTCATTTTGCTTGGCTGCTAGTATGCTAGTTGTAACAGGGTGTGAAAAAGATGAAAACAAAGTTCAAGTAAATGAAACAATTGAACAGCTTGATGAAGCGCCAGAAGTGACAGAAAAAGAAGTGAAAAAGATTGTAAGAAAGAGTGTAGATGCAATAGCAGATGCATTTAGTGAGATGGAAAAAGAAAATGGATGGAGCCGAAATAATCCTGGAGATTTAGGTACCGCTAAAAAAGGCGTTAAGGGATTAGTTTCAGATAAGTTTGTGGACAAGGAGCTTCCAGGATTGCTTGATACATTTAATAAATCAAGGGAAACTGATATGTTACCATTTCCGATTCATATTGAGCCGGACGTGAGGACAACTTATTCACAGAAAAATGATGTTTTAAAGATTGAGACGCTTACTCTTGCAAATGATATGGGGAATGAAGCGGAGATGTGGGAATTTGTTTTAGTGTATACCGATGGAAAATGGTTAATGGATAGATGGTCATCAAATACGCCAGTAGATTTAAAGTTAACTAAAGAAGAAGCTAAAGAACTTCTTAGAGTACAAGGGTTCAAGAATGTTTCTTTCGTTAGAGAAGAGAATAGTGGAAATAAGAAATATATTTTTAAAGAAAGTAACGGAGTAGTTGCTATCGACGCCCAAACCTCAGTTATTACTCCAAATGTAGATGATGAAGAGCAAGAAAAGATAACGAAAAAAGATTATATTCAAGAGCAAGAAACAGTTAAGGGAAATGATTCTAGTACGTATACGAATTCAAAAAAAGAAAATTCGTCAGCGGTAGGTAAAACTAAAGTTCTAAATGAATTATCCGCTCTAGAAAACCAAGAAAAGCATACAAATGTCATGTCAACAAATGATATAGTAAATGAAATAGAAGGAAATTATCAACTGTGGGATAATAAACTAAATGAAATTTACAGTACATTAAAAACTACGATGTCTCCTGATGCATTCCAGTCGTTAAAAACGAAACAAATTGCGTGGGTGAAAGAAAAGGAAAGTAAGGTTAAAGCAATTGCTACGGATAAAAATAATGGTACGATGAAATATATTGAAGCTGCAGATGAAAAATATAAAATGACAAAAGAAAGATGTTATGAATTAGTGAATGGGTATATGAACTAGTCTGAACGAATACAAAAATGCGTTGCTTATGAGCAACGCATTTTTGTATTTACGCTTTTAATTTCATTACAGTATCAACATCCGGTGTTACATATACGGTTTGCTGATTGTCGTACGTAACAAAACCAAGTTTTGCACCACTCGGTTTTTTGACATGGCGTATTTTGGTGAAATCAACAGGTACAGAGCTAGACTCTTTTGCTTTACTATAATAGGCAGCAATTTTTGCAGCTTCTAGTAAAGTTTCTTCAGCAGGCTCTAAAGAACGAATGACAACATGAGAACCAGGTATGTCTTTCGTATGTAGCCAAATTTCATCGCGGCGGGCAAATTTCGTTGTTAAATAATCATTTTGTTTATTATTTTTACCAACGAAAATCTCTGTGCCATCACTTGCTACATATTTATCTAATACTGGTTTAGTAGGCTTTTTCTTTGCGTTTTTCGTTTTACGATTGCGCATATAACCTTCTTCAGCTAATTCCTCACGAATTTCTTCAATATCTTTTGAAGAAGCAGCTTCCATTTGTTGAAGTAGGCTATCAAAGTAAAGAATTTCTTCATTTGTTTTTTCGATTTGCTTTTCTACAACAACAACTGAATTTTTCGCTTTTTGGTACTTTTGGAAATAGCGTTGCGCATTGTCAGATGGCGTTTTTAAAGGATCTAATGTGATTTTTACAGTTCCGCCATTTTCATCGTAATAGTTAACGACTTCAATATCTTTATCACCTTTTTTCAAAGCGTACATATTGGCTGTAAGTAGTTCTCCAAATAGTTGATATTTATCTGCTTTTCCGGCATCTTGTAATGTTTTTTCTAGTTTAATGAGTTTTTTCTCATTTTTATTTTTTTCGTTTTGCATAAAGCGTTCTAAATCATGAGCTTGTTGTTTTACACGGTCGCGCTCTGCTTTTCCGAAAAAGAAACGGTCTAGCAATTCACTAACAGATGAGAACGTCTTGTTTTCACCTTGCAAGTGTGCAAGAGGGAAAAGATAAAAGAATTCTTTCCCATTTGAAGTAGTCATCGTTGGTGAATATGTATGAGTTAATAATGGTTTTTGTATGGAGAAAAATGCGTCCGCCAATGCTTTTTCATTTACCATGCCAGCTTTTTTCACGACTTCTTTTGCGAATAACGGCGATATTCCCGTAAAGGTGCCGACAAGCTGTTTATCCATGTTCCCAGATAAAAAGTCTAGCGGTCTAATAAATTCCTCATTTGTTTCAATCTGAAGTGGGTTAATTTTATGTTGTGCTGGTGGCGCAACATATTCAGCTCCAGCGTATACAGTTCGATGTCGGTTTACTGCTAAAGAAACGTGTTTTAAGCTATCTAAAATATTGTTTGTTTTTGTGTCTACTAAAATGATGTTACTATGTCGTCCCATTATTTCAATTACTAATGTTTTTAGCGATTCATCACCAATTTCATTTCTGCTGCGAACTGTGATTTGAATAATACGCTCTAAATCAATTTGTTCAATTTTTTCAATGAATCCACCTTCTAGATGTTTACGGAGAAGCATACAAAACATTGGCGGAAGTGCAGGTGAATCGTAATTTTGATTTGTTAAGTGTAAACGTGCATATGTCGGATGAGCGGAAAGAATCAGTTTTTGATTTTTTCCGTTTGCTCGAATATGTAATAAAATCTCATATTTTGAAGGTTGATATATTTTGGAAATTCTCCCCGTGTAAAGAGAATTTGCAATTTCATGTGTAATTGCTCTTGTAAATAATCCATCGAATGCCATAAAAACACTCCTTTCTAACTAAAAGTTAATTATAGCATTTTTTTGGACGAGGCTGAATAAGCTTTCAATAGAGTATGTCTGGAATCAGGAGGTCGATAGCAGGATGAACTGGTATGGAATGCGCGCACATGAAGTGGAAGAAAGAACGAATACGAATGTGAAGGTTGGACTTACAGAGAAAGAAGCAGAAGGGCGAATAAAGAAATTTGGTACAAATGAATTAGATGAAGCAAAAAGGCCTTCTGCACTAATGGTCTTTTTAGCGCAATTTAAAGATTTCATGGTACTTGTTTTGTTTGGTGCAACAATCGTTTCGGCTTTTTTAGGGGAATACATTGATTCGATTGCGATTGTTGCAATTGTTATTATCAACGGTATTCTCGGATTTTTCCAAGAAAGAAAGGCTGAAAAGTCATTGGAAGCTTTAAAAGAGCTAGCCGCCCCGCAAGTTACTGTACTGCGGAATGGAAAGTGGGTAAAGGCACCGTCTAAAGCACTCGTTTTGGGTGATGTTATTAAATTTTCTAGTGGCGATCGTATTGGAGCTGATGTACGTCTTGTTGAGGCATCGAGTTTATATATCGAAGAATCAGCTTTGACAGGGGAGTCAGTACCGGTGCAGAAAAAGGTAGAAGCATTGCAAGGGCAAGATGTTTCAATTGGTGATCAAAAAAATATGGCTTTTATGGGTACGATGATTACACGAGGAGCTGGAACAGGGGTCGTTGTAGCAACTGGTATGAATACAGCGATGGGCCAAATTGCAAATATGTTACAAAACGCAGAGCAAATGGAAACACCACTGCAACGAAGATTAGAACAACTCGGAAAAATATTAATTATTGTGGCACTTGTTTTGACAGCGCTTGTTGTATTAGCCGGTGTGTATCAAGGGAATGAAGTATATCATATGTTTTTAGCTGGCGTGTCGCTAGCTGTTGCTGCTATTCCAGAAGGATTGCCAGCAATTGTTACAGTAGCTTTATCGCTTGGTGTACAGCGTATGATAAAAAAGAGAGCGATTGTAAGGAAATTACCAGCGGTAGAAACGTTAGGTTGTGCTTCTGTTATATGCTCTGATAAAACAGGGACGATGACGCAAAACAAAATGATGGTAACACATATGTGGTCAGGTGGAGAGTTGTGGAAAGTGACAGGTCAAGGGTATGAACCTAATGGATCCTTTCTGAAAGGTGAAAAAGAAGTTGATCCAGCTAAGACGAAAGCACTATATCAACTACTCACATTTGGTTCACTATGTAACAATGCAAATATTATTCAAAAGAAAAAGGCGTATGTATTAGATGGAGATCCAACAGAGGGGGCGCTTGTAGCTGCAGCAATGAAAGCGGGGATAACGCGTGAGGCACTGAAAGGGAAATTTGAAATCATTCGTGAATTTCCGTTTGATTCAACTCGAAAAATGATGAGTGTTATTGTACGAGATAGAGAAGGGAAAAAGTTTGTCGTTACGAAGGGAGCACCAGATGTCCTTCTGCAAATGAGTCAAACGATTTTATGGGGAGATAAGCAGCAACCAATAAGTGAATTGTATAGAAAAGAAGTACAGGCGGCTATTCATAGTTTAGGTAGTCAAGCGCTGCGAACAATTGCAGTTGCATTTAAACCATTAAAAGTAACAGATTCTACCGAACATGAAAGAGACGTTGAAAAGGATTTTATGTTAGTTGGGATACAAGGTATGATTGATCCACCAAGACCAGAAGTAGAGCAGGCTGTAAAAGAGTGCAGAGAAGCTGGTATTCGAACAGTGATGATTACAGGTGATCATAAAGTGACAGCAATGGCGATTGCGGAACAATTAGGGGTTTTACCACAAGGTGGACACGTTGTTGAAGGAGTAGAACTCGCAAATATGGATGTAGAAGAACTAGAAAATGTTGTAGAAGATACGTATGTATTTGCTCGTGTATCACCAGAACATAAATTGAAAATTGTTAAGGCTTTGCAAAATAAAGGACATATAGTAGCGATGACAGGTGATGGGGTGAACGATGCTCCAGCTATAAAAACAGCGGATATTGGGATTGCGATGGGAATTACAGGGACAGACGTTGCGAAAGAAGCATCATCTCTTGTCTTGCTGGACGATAATTTTGCTACGATTAAATCAGCAATTAAAGAAGGTAGAAATATATACGAGAATATACGTAAGTTTATTCGTTATTTATTAGCATCGAACGTAGGAGAAATTTTAGTCATGTTATTTGCGATGTTACTTGCATTGCCGCTGCCGATGGTTCCAATCCAAATTTTATGGGTGAACTTAGTTACTGACGGTTTACCGGCGATGGCACTAGGTTTGGATAAGGCTGAAGGAGACGTGATGAAGAGAACGCCGCGTCATCCGAAAGAAGGGGTATTTGCTAGAGGGCTTGCATGGAAAATTTTAAGCCGTGGCTTTCTAATTGGAGCAGTGACGTTAGTGGCGTTTATTATTGCATATAATCAACATCCAAATGAACTGAAATATGCACAAACTGTAGCATTCGCAACGTTGGTACTTGCTCAGCTTATTCATGTATTTGATTGCCGAAGTGAGCATTCTGTTTTTCACCGCAATCCATTTGGAAATGTGTATTTAGTAGGGGCGGTTATCATTTCATTACTACTCATGCTCGTCGTTATATATTACCCACCGTTACAACCGATTTTTAGCACGATGCCAATACAAGCAAGAGATTGGTTGTTAATTGGAGGTTTGTCATCAATTCCGACCTTCTTATTAGTAGGTTCTTTATTAACAGGGAAAAAGGGGAAGAAAGAAAAGCCAGTATTATATAAGAAGGGATTAAACTTGAAATAGTCAATGATATGAAAATGTGATATAATTTACAGAAGGTAGTAGAGCCTTGTCTCTATTACCTTTTTCATTGAGTTATTTCATGGCTTGGATGTGATAAAAATGATTTGTAGTATGACAGGATTTGGAAGGTCGAAAGTGGAAAATGGTACTTTTCAAATTACAGTAGAAATGAAATCAGTGAACCACCGTTTTCTAGAGATGAGTATTCGACTTCCGAAGCAAATGATGGTATTTGAAGACAAAATTCGTAAAATAATTGCACAGCAAGTTCGACGTGGACGCATTGAAGTGTCTATTAGTATAACGGGTGAAGGGCTTGTTGAAAGAAAATTAAGTGTGAATTGGTCGCTTCTTGAGCAGTACCAATCGATTATGGAAGATATAAAAGGAAAATTTCAATTACAAGATTCTATTACACTCGGGCAATTAATGGCAATGCCAGAAGTAACAGCGATTGAAGAAGCTGAAAATGTAAATGAACAATTTGAGAACAGTTTATATGAGGCTGTTCGCCAAGCTGCTCATATGTTAAAAACGATGAGAGATGGCGAAGGAGAACGATTACATAAAGATATAGCGTATCGTTTACAAGAGATTCACAATTGTGTAAATGCAGTTATTCCGCATGCACCGATTGTTACACAAAAATATCGTGAACGATTAGAAAATCGCTTAAAAGAATTACATAATCAAGATCTAGATGAACAAAGATTGTTAACAGAAGTCGCAATCTTTGCAGAACGTTGTGATATTCACGAAGAGTTAGTTCGTTTGCAAAGTCATTTAGAGCAATTTCGTGAAACACTGCAGATTGAAGAACCTGTTGGAAGAAAAATGGATTTCATCGTGCAAGAGATGCATAGAGAAATTAATACGATTGGTTCTAAGGCAAATGACTTAACAATTTCAAAATATGTTGTAGAAATGAAAAATAACCTTGAAAAAATTCGTGAACAAGTACAAAATATTGAGTAGCTTTCAAAAAATATATAAAGTTATACGTGGTGGAGAAATCGGATAGACTTACTAGGAGGCGCAAACTATGGCCATGCGGTTTTTAAATATTGGATACGGAAATATTGTATCTGCTCATCGAATTATTGCTATTGTAAGTCCGGAGTCAGCTCCTATTAAACGAACAGTACAGGAAGCACGCGAACATAATGCTTTACTTGATGCTACGTATGGGAGAAAAACAAGGGCGGTTATTGTTATGGATGATGGGCATGTTGTATTAAGTCCAATTCAGCCAGAGACGATTGCACATCGTTTGAATAATAAAGAAGATTTAAGTGAGGAAGGGTAGGTTTTACATATTTATGAGAAGTAGAAGAGGATTGCTCATCGTTCTTTCAGGACCTTCTGGGGTTGGTAAAGGAACGGTTCGAAAAGAGCTGTTTAGTCATGAGGATACACGTTTTCAGTACTCCATTTCAGTAACGACACGTAAGCCACGTGAAGGTGAAGTGGATGGTGTGGATTATTTCTTTAAAGAGAGAGAAGAATTTGAGGAAATGATTCGTAATGAAAAATTACTTGAGTGGGCTGAGTTCGTAGGTAATTATTACGGAACACCGATTGACTATGTTGAAAAAACATTACAAGAAGGAAAAGATGTATTCTTAGAAATTGAAGTGCAAGGAGCAATTCAAGTTAAGAAAGCTTTCCCAGAAGGTGTATTTATTTTCTTAGCACCCCCAAGTTTATCTGAACTAAAGAACCGTATTGTCGGCCGTGGTACAGAAACTGAAGATGTTATTGAAAATCGTTTAACGGTAGCGAAAGAAGAAATCGAAATGATGGACGCTTACGACTATGTTGTAGAAAACGATCAAGTTGAATTAGCTTGTGAAAGAATTAAAGCAATTGTGGTTGGTGAACATTGCCGCCGCGAAAGAGTAGCAAAATATTATAAAGAAATGACGGAGGGTCTATAATTATGTTAAATCCATCAATTGATTCATTATTAACAAAAATCGATTCTAAATATACACTTGTAACAGTAGCTGCAAAGCGTGCACGTGAAATGCAACTTGCGGACAATTGTGTTATTGAAAAGCCTGTTTCTCATAAATGTGTGGGTAAATCATTAGAAGAAATCGATGCAGAAGTATTAAAATATGTACCAAGTGAAGGCAAAATAATTGATTAAGACCTTCTTTTCGACAAATTAAAACATAGACTTTATAATTTTCTATGTAACGGTAACAACCTATTTACAAGTAGGTTGTTATTTTTTTACGGTAGGAAAGAAATATTGGTACTGACGAGCTGAGAATTTTGTTTCAGTATTATAAGTTTGAAAAAGAAAGAGGACGAGCCATATGCTAAAAGGGAAAAAGATACTTTTATGTGTAACAGGAGGCATTGCAGTCTTTAAAGGGGCTGCATTAACGAGTAAATTGACACAAGCTGGTGCTATTGTAAAAGTAATGATGAGTGAGTCGGCAATGAAGTTTGTTACACCTCTTACATTCCAAGCGCTTTCTCGCCATGATGTATATACGGATACATTCGATGAGAAAGACTCAGCTGTTATTGCTCATATCGATTTAGCAGATTGGGCAGATGTTGTACTTGTTGCACCAGCTACAGCTAATTGTATTGGAAAGTTAGCTAACGGTATTGCAGATGATATGATTACAACTACTTTGTTAGCTACTACAGCCCCAGTGTGGATTGCACCTGCTATGAATGTGCATATGTATGAAAATAAAATTGTTCAAAAAAATATGATGACGTTAAAAACGTTAGGATATATATTTATTGAGCCTGGAGAAGGTTTTTTAGCTTGTGGTTATGTAGCGAAGGGAAGATTAGAAGAACCAGAAGCGATTATTGCACGGTTAGAAGAGGCCTTTTCAGAAAAAAAAACATTGCAAGGAAAAAAGATATTAATAACTGCTGGTCCAACTCGTGAAAAGATTGATCCAGTTCGTTTTATGACCAATTTTTCTTCTGGAAAAATGGGATATGCGCTTGCAGAAGTGGCAGCGAACTTAGGTGCTGATGTCATACTCGTTTCGGGACCGACAGCAATAAATCCACCAGTACATGTAACGACAGTGCAAGTGGAATCTGCACAAGATATGTTAGAGGCAGTACTTCAACATTATCAGAACGTAGATGTTGTCATTAAAACAGCAGCAGTTGCAGATTATCGCCCGAAATATGTTCATGATAATAAAATGAAAAAGAAAAATGGTGATGCTGTAATTGAACTAGAGAGAACAGTAGATATTTTAAAAACGTTAGGTGAAAAGAAAGACCAACAGTTACTTATTGGTTTTGCGGCTGAAACGACAAATGTAGAAGAATACGCAACGAGAAAATTGCGTGAAAAAAATGCAAATATGATTGTTGCGAATGATGTAAAAGCGCAAGGAGCTGGATTTGGTACAGATACGAATATTGTAACAATGTATAGAAAAGATGGAGAGATTATCGAGTTACCACTTTTAACGAAGAAAGAAGTTGCGCGTGAAATATTAAAGCAAATTGAAATGATGTTAGAAGATGGTCGTCTATGAAATTTGCAAGTGTAATTGTTGATGTACCTGCACGTCAGACAGATCGACCATTTGATTATATTATCCCTAAAAAATGGGAAGATATTGTCCAGACAGGCATGCGTGTAGTAGTTCCATTTGGCCCAAGGAAATTGCAAGGTTTTATTATTGGGATCAAAGATTCGGCTGAAGTAGAAAGCAAGAAGTTAAAGACAATCCATGAAATATTAGATGTAACGCCGGTTTTGAACGAGGAATTATTAAAACTTGGATATTGGCTTACAAGTGAAACGTTATGTTATATGATTTCAGCTTTTCAAGTCATGCTTCCAACAGCGATAAAAGCAACATATAAAAAGCGTCTACAACTTCGTAAACAAGAAGAAGTAGCGCCTGAACTACTGTTTTTATTTCAGAATAAAGAGGCGATAGAATGGGAAGCGATTGAGACGCAGCCGCATTTATACCGCACAATTCAACAAGAAATTAAAAATGGTACGATTGAAGTTGTTTATCAGGTAAAAGATAAAGTGCAAAAGAAGAAACAAAGAGTTGTTCAACCGGAGTTGCCAGAAGATAAATTAGAATTAGCAGCATTTGAACTGAAAAGTAAAAAACAACAAGATGTACTCTATTATTTTGTGGAAAATTATAAAAGTGTGCCGTTGAAAGTGATAACAGAAGAGTTGCAAATAACAGATGCTCCGATTAAAGCACTTGTTAAAAAGGGGCTAATCTCAGAAAAGTATGTGGAAGTATATCGGAATCCATATGACGATGATGATTTTGAACAAACGAAACCATTCCCACTTACGGAGGAACAAGAGCGAGTTATTGCACCAATTTTATCATCAATTGCAAATGAAACTTACAATCCATTTTTACTATATGGTGTTACAGGAAGCGGAAAGACAGAAGTATATTTACAATCTATAGCAGAGGTGCTCGAGAAAGGAAAAGAAGCGATTGTGCTTGTTCCTGAAATTGCACTAACACCTCAGATGGTAGATCGTTTCAAAGGTAGATTTGGCTCGCAAGTTGCGGTTCTTCATAGTGCGCTGTCTGTTGGAGAAAAATATGATGAATGGCGTAAGATTTTAAGAAAAGAAGTGAAAGTCGTAGTTGGTGCACGTTCAGCTGTATTTGCTCCTTTTGAAAATTTAGGGATTATTATTATTGATGAGGAGCATGAATCGAGCTATAAGCAGGAAGATAATCCGAGGTATCATGCAAGGGATGTAGCTGTGTGGAGGGGACAGTATCATAAATGTCCTATCGTTCTTGGTAGTGCGACACCGACACTTGAATCGTTTGCAAGAGCGAAAAAAGGTGTGTACGAATTACTAACGATGGAAAAGCGTATGAACGAACAAGCCTTACCGACAGTAGAAATTGTTGATATGCGTGAAGAACTTCGTGACGGGAATCGTTCCATGTTTTCGAAGGCACTGCATGAAAAAATAGCAGATCGATTAGAAAAGAAAGAACAAATGGTGCTCTTTTTAAATAGAAGAGGTCATTCTACATTTGTTATGTGCCGGGATTGCGGGTATGTTGTACAATGTCCGCATTGTGATATCTCGCTCACATATCATAAAATGAACCATCGTTTAAAATGTCATTATTGCAGTTACGAAGAGAATATGCCGACTGCGTGTCCTGCTTGTCAAAGTACATATATTCGTTTCTTTGGTACAGGTACACAAAAGGTAGAAGAAGAAATTACAAAACTATTTCCAGAAGCACGAGTCATTCGGATGGATGTAGATACGACAAGTCGCAAAGGAATGCATGAAAAATTATTAAAGGCGTTCGGGGAAGAAAAAGCAGATATATTACTTGGAACGCAAATGATTGCGAAAGGATTAGATTTTCCTAAAGTAACACTCGTCGGAGTTTTAACTGCAGATACGATGCTTCACTTACCAGATTTTCGGGCGAGTGAAAAGACTTATCAGTTGTTGACGCAAGTAAGTGGACGAGCAGGCAGACATGAATTACCAGGGGAAGTTATAATTCAAACGTATACGCCAGAACATTACAGTATAGAGTTAGCAAAGAACCAACAATATGATGTGTTTTTTGACCAAGAAATGCAGATGAGACGAACGAGACAATATCCACCTTATTACTATGTTGTACTTGTGACGGTATCTCACCCGGAATTATTAAAGGCAGTACAAGTGACGGAAAAAATTGTCGGTCATTTACGGTCACACTGCACAGAGCAAACAATGGTGTTAGGACCGGTTGCTTCAGCAATTCCAAGGATAAAAGATAGATATCGTTATCAATGCATGATAAAATACAAACGGGAACCAAACTTAAAGAACGTGCTCAAAATGGTAAATGAACATTATCAAGCAGAAATGCAAAAAGAGCTACAAATCTCAATTGATTTTAATCCAACAATGTTAATGTAGCGGAGGGAAATATGGCAGTTTTAGAAATAGTAAAGCATCCAAATGAAGTGTTAGAAGCACCGTGTGAAAGAGTAATTAACTTTGATAAAAAGTTAGTGAAATTGTTGAAAGATATGCATGAAACAATGTTAATTGCGGACGGAGTCGGTTTAGCTGCGCCTCAAGTAGGTGTAAGCTTGCAAGTTGCGGTAGTTGATATCGGTGATGATACTGGAAAGATTGAGTTAATCAATCCGTCGATATTAGAAAAACGTGGTGAACAAGTAGGTCCCGAAGGCTGTTTAAGCTTCCCGGGACTTTATGGTGAAGTGGAACGTGCGGATTATATTAAAGTACGTGCACAAAATCGCCGAGGTAAAGTGTTTTTACTAGAAGCAGAAGGGTTTTTAGCGCGTGCAATTCAACATGAAATCGATCATTTACACGGTGTGTTATTTACATCGAAAGTGACAAGATACTATGAGGAAAACGAATTAGAATAGGTGTTAAAAGGAGCGGTTTTTAAATGATAAAAGTAGTATTTATGGGAACACCGGACTTTTCAGTGCCGGTGCTTCGTCGTCTTATTGAAGATGGCTATGATGTAATAGGTGTTGTGACGCAACCAGATCGTCCAGTAGGGAGAAAAAAAGTATTAACACCAACACCTGTTAAAGTTGAAGCAGAAAAACACGGTATTCCAGTGTTACAACCGCTAAGAATTCGTGAAAAAGATGAATATGAAAAAGTATTGGCATTAGAGCCAGATTTAATTGTAACAGCTGCGTTCGGTCAGATTGTACCAAATGAAATTTTAGAAGCACCGAAGTACGGATGTATAAATGTCCACGCTTCTTTACTTCCAGAGCTTCGTGGTGGTGCACCAATCCATTATGCAATTATGGAAGGTAAAGAAAAAACGGGTATTACAATTATGTATATGGTAGAAAAATTGGATGCTGGTGATATCTTAACGCAAGTAGAAGTGGAAATTGAAGAGCGTGAAACGACAGGCTCGTTATTCGATAAGTTAAGTGAAGCGGGAGCACACCTTCTATCTAAAACAGTACCTTTATTAATTCAAGGTAAGTTAGAACCAATTAAACAAAATGAAGAAGAAGTAACGTTTGCGTATAATATAAAACGTGAGCAAGAGAAAATTGATTGGACAAAAACAGGTGAAGAAGTATACAATCACATTCGCGGATTGAATCCATGGCCAGTTGCTTATACAACTTTAGCAGGACAAGTTGTGAAAGTATGGTGGGGAGAAAAAGTACCTGTAACGAAAGCGGCTGAAGCTGGTACGATTGTTGCGATCGAAGAAGATGGCTTTGTTGTAGCAACTGGTAATGAAACAGGTGTTAAAATTACTGAATTGCAACCTTCTGGTAAAAAGCGTATGAGTTGTTCGCAATTTTTACGTGGCACAAAACCTGAAATTGGAACGAAGTTAGGAGAAAATGCATGAGACAAAATGTTCGTGAATTAGCTCTTGATGGTTTAATTCAAGTAGAAAAAAGTGGTGCATACAGTAACTTACTTTTAAATAATCTAATTGAAAAAAATGAAATTGATAGAAAAGATATTGGTTTATTAACTGAAATTGTATATGGAACGATTCAACGCCGTGACACATTAGATTATTATTTACAGCCCTTTTTAAAAAAGAAGGTTGAGGCGTGGGTAAGAGTATTGCTTCGCTTATCTTTATATCAAATGATTTATTTAGACAGAGTGCCCGAAAGAGCGGCTATTCATGAAGCGGTTGAGATTGCAAAGCGTCGCGGGCATAAAGGAATTGCTGGTATGGTAAATGGTGTACTACGTTCGATTCAGAGAGAAGGGGTACCTTCTGTAGATGAAATCAAGGATCCAGTAGAACGTCTGGCAATTGCAACAAGTCATCCAGTTTGGCTTGTCCAAGAGTGGACTTCAGAATTTGGTTTAGAAATTGCAGAGAAAATGTGTGAAGTGAACATGTTACCACCTGTACCAACAGCACGTGTAAATGTTGATAAAATAACAGTAGAAGAAGCAATTGAGTTGCTGGCTAGTGAAGGTATAGAAGCGAAGCGTGGCGATTTGTCAGATGATGCAATTCAAATTGAAAGAGGGAATGTAGCGCATACAGATGCGTTCAAAAAAGGTTTTCTTTCTATTCAAGATGAAAGTTCTATGCTGGTAGCACGCGCTTTAGAACCGAATGAGGGAGATGTAGTTCTTGATAGCTGTGCTGCTCCGGGCGGAAAAACAACGCACATCGCAGAGCGATTAAAAGGAACTGGTAAAGTTATGTCTCTTGATTTACATGCGCACAAAGTACGTTTAATTAAACAACAAGCAGAGCGACTTGGTCTAGAAAATGTCGAAACAAAAGCACTAGATGCTAGAAAAGTGCAAGAACACTTTGCGAATGAAACGTTTGATAAAATATTAGTAGATGCACCATGTTCTGGATTTGGTGTAATTAGACGTAAGCCTGATATTAAGTTAGGTAAAGATAAAGGCGATAGTGAAAGATTATCGACGATTCAACTTGCAATACTAGAAAAAATAGCACCGTTATTAAAACAAGGTGGTCGCCTTGTTTATAGTACGTGCACAATTGAGAAAATAGAAAATGAACAAGTAATAGAACGATTTTTACAAGAGCATCCTGAATTTGAGTGGGATACTACGATAAAAGAGCGTATGCCAGAAAAGTTAAGTCAGTATATTGATGAAGGTCAAGTACAAATTTTACCGCATTATTTTGCAACAGATGGCTTTTATATTGCTTGTTTAAGGAAGAAGGTGTAGCATCGTGGAAACGACTGTGAGAAAACAAAAGAAAAATTTAGAAACGAAAAAACCATCAATTTACTCTTTACAACTCCATGAAATGCAAGATTGGTTAAAGGAACAAGGAGAACCAAAATTCCGTGCTGGACAAATTTTTGATTGGTTATATAAAAAACGTGTAAAAAATTATGAGGATATGTCAAACCTTTCTAAAGGATTGCGTGATAAATTGTCGAATTCCTTTGATATTACTACTTTAAACACGTTAGTAAAACAAACGTCTTCGGATGGAACAATTAAATTCTTATTCCAATTATATGATGGATATTCTATTGAAACGGTATTAATGCGACATGAATATGGAAATTCCATTTGTGTAACAACGCAAGTGGGTTGTCGTATTGGTTGTACGTTCTGTGCTTCGACGCTTGGCGGTTTAAAGCGAAACCTAGAAGCTGGAGAAATTGTAGCACAAGTAGTAGAAGTGCAGCGTGCACTTGATGAATCAGAAGAACGTGTAAGTTCTCTTGTTGTTATGGGAATTGGAGAACCATTTGATAACTACGATAATTTAATGGGATTCTTACGCATCATTAACCATGAGAAAGGGCTTCATATTGGTGCAAGACATATGACAGTTTCGACGAGTGGAATTATCCCGAAAATTTATAAGTTCGCTGAAGAAGACTTACAAATTAATTTTGCGATTTCATTGCATGCTCCAAACTCAGAATTACGTTCAAAATTAATGCCGATTAACCGTGCTTATAAGCTGCCTGATTTAATGGAAGCTATTAAATACTATGTAAATAGAACAGGGCGTCGTATTACTTTTGAATATGGACTATTTGGAGGCGAAAATGACCAAGTTGAGCACGCTGAAGAGCTTGCTGTACTCTTAAAAGGTGTAAAATGTCATGTGAACTTAATTCCGGTAAACTACGTACCTGAACGTGATTATGTACGTACGCCACGTGAACAAATTTTCTTGTTTGAAAAAACGTTAAAAGATCGTGGAGTGAATGTAACAATTCGCCGTGAACAAGGTCATGATATTGATGCAGCCTGCGGTCAGTTGCGTGCGAAGGAGCGTAAAGAAGAGACGAGGTGACGAGATGAAGGCCGTGTTTCTATCAGATAAAGGAAAAGTTCGTCAACATAATGAAGATAGTGCAGGAGTTTTTCACAATTTAGATGGAAATATTTTAGCGGTAGTAGCAGATGGAATGGGAGGTCATCGAGCTGGTGATGTAGCTAGCTCGATGACCATTCAATTATTCCATGATTATTGGAAGCAAACGCATAATATGAATGAGCCAAAAAAAGTAGAAGAGTGGTTACATACTAGTGTTGGGATTATTAATGAGCGTATATATGAGTACTCCAAGCAACATGTAGAATGTAATGGCATGGGAACAACACTTATAATAGCGATTTGTACGCCGAATTTTGTGACAATAGGTCATATAGGAGATAGTCGTTGTTATATGGTATCAGAAGGGGAAATCTCGCTTGTAACGGAAGATCACTCACTTGTGAATGAACTTGTGAGACATGGTGAAATTTCAAAAGAAGACGCAGAATATCACCCAAAAAAGAATGTTTTGTTAAGAGCATTAGGAACAGAAGAAAAAGTCGGATTAGATGTTAAAACATTGGTGCTTGAGGAAGATGATCAGTTACTTCTTTGCTCTGATGGATTATCTAATAAAGTTTCTATCGCTGATATGCAACAAGTTTTACAGTTAAATGAACAGCTTGAAACTAAGGGACAACGTCTCATTCAATTGGCGAATGATCGTGGCGGGGAAGATAATATCACCCTTGTTCTTATTGATTATGCGGGTTCGACAAACGAAAGTAGGTGAAGTGCAACGTGCTGATTGGAAAACGCTTAAATGACCGTTATAAGCTGCTGAAAATGATAGGTGGCGGTGGAATGGCCAATGTGTATTTAGCTCATGATGATATACTGGGCCGGGATGTAGCGGTAAAAATATTAAGACTCGACTATTCAAATAACGAAGAGTTTATTAAACGTTTCCATCGAGAAGCGCAGTCTGTTACAACGTTGTCGCATCCAAATATTGTGAATATGTATGATGTCGGAGAAGAAGATGGTATATATTATCTTGTAATGGAGTATGTACCAGGACAAACATTGAAGCAATACATAATTGAGCGAGGGATGTTACCGATAGGAGAAGCTCTTGATATAATGGAGCAGTTAACATCCGCCATGGCACACGCCCATCATTTTGAAATTGTGCATCGTGATATTAAACCGCACAATATTTTAATTCGAGCTGATGGAGTAATAAAAGTAACAGATTTTGGAATTGCGACAGCTACAAGTGCAACAACAATTACACATACAAATTCGGTACTCGGTTCGGTGCATTACTTATCACCAGAACAAGCACGCGGCGGGATAGCAAATAAACAATCAGATATTTATTCCCTAGGGATTGTTATGTTTGAATTGTTAACAGGAAGACAACCGTTTTCTGGCGAATCTGCTGTTGCTATAGCTTTAAAACATTTACAAAGTGAAATTCCGTCACCAAAAAGATGGAATGAAAATATTCCGCAAAGTGTCGAGAATATTATATTAAAGGCAACTGCGAAAGATCCGTTTCATCGATATCAATCTGCTAATGCGATGAAACGAGATATTGAAACTGCGCTATATCCAGAGAGGATAAATGAGCAGCCATTTTACATACCGGAAGATATGGAAGCGACAAAAGCGATTCCGATTATTCAACAGGAACAATTATTCGAAAATGTAACTGATGAAACAATTGTTTTAAAAGGAAGTAAAGTGGATGAACAGAAAAGAAAAGAAGAAACTGATTTAAATAAGAAGAAAAAACGAAGTAATAAATGGCTTAAAGTTTTAATTACGACATTTTTACTTTTAGCGATTGGAATAACGTTAGCGCTTACTGTTATTCCGGGATTCTTTATTCCAAAAGATGTGAAGGTTCCTGATGTGGCTGGTATGAAATATACGACAGCAGTAAATACATTAGTTGAAAAGGGTTTTGAGGTTACGGAACCTAATATTGTATATACTGATGATGTTGAAACCGGTGATGTGATAAAAACAGACCCTGTGGCAGGAAGAGTCGTGAAAGAAAACTCTAAAATTACTATCTATCAATCAGGTGGAAAAAAGAAAAGTAAGATGAGTGATTTCACAGGAAAAGATTTTGAGAGCATAAAGTCTGAATTAGAAGAAAAATATAAACAAGTTACAATAAATTATATTGAAAATGATAGACCAAAAGGTGAAATCGTTGAGCAAATTCCGACGCCGGATCAAATGGTAGTAGAAGCGGAACAAGAACTGAAAATTTGGGTAAGTAAAGGTCCTTATCAAATTAGACCAGGTGATTTTTCAGGATGGACTGAAAATAGTGTAAATGGTTATTTGAATGAGAGAAAACTAACTCCAGATATAAAACGAGAGTATTCCGATACTGTTGATAAAGGACTTGTAATTTCGCAATCTCCAAAACCAGGAACGCCGTTAAAAGAAGGAGATAAAGTGACGATTATCATCTCAGAGGGTCCTAAGCCGAAAGTAACGAAAACTGTGAAAGTAGATAATATTTCTATTCCGTATGAGTCTTCTATAATAGGTGAGAAAAAACCGCAAACGATAGAAATTTATAAAGAAGATATGCAACAAAAAATGGATAGACCAATTGAAACTAGAACAATTTCAGAGGCGGCAACTATTTCATTAGAATTTGTAATTCAAGAAGGTACAAAAGGACACTATAAAATTGTACGAGATGGTGTAACGATTATCGACAAAGAAGTACCATACCCAACTCAATAATAATGAATTCCATTTTCTTTTTAGAGAGGATGGAATTCATTACTCTTGCCTGTTATGCTGTCTACATATAGTGGACTGTATAACAGGCAAAAATATATGATTCAAAAAGCTATAAAAGTGATACTGTTATAAATAATATTTTAAATTTGATGGTAGATTAAATATATTACCTTGTATATATGACGGGTTTTGAAATCATTATTTAAAGAATTCTAATCCATTCCATATTACATCCCATATTAATTACAGCTTCACTTTATACAAAATAAAGGAGAATTATATGCCAGAAGGAAAAATTGTAAAAGCTCTAAGCGGGTTTTATTATGTACAGCATGAAGAAGGGATTACACAATGTCGCGGGCGTGGTGTGTTTAGAAAAAATAAAATTACACCACTGGTAGGAGACCAAGTTGTCTTTCAAGCTGATAATCCAAGTGAAGGATACGTGCTTGAAGTATTCGATCGAAAAAATGAACTTGTTAGGCCTCCTATTGCTAATGTTGATCAAGCAATTCTTGTTTTCTCTGCAGTAGAACCAGATTTTAATCCGGGACTGTTAGATCGATTTTTAGTGCTGATTGAATATCATAACATTAAGCCGATTATTTGCATTAGTAAGATGGATTTAGTGGATGAAAAAATGAGAGAGACTGTTGAATCTTATGCAAATGATTATCGTGAGATGGGATATGATGTATTATTTACTTCTATAAATACATCGGAAAGTATTGATATTTTAAAACCATTCTTAGAAGGTTGTGTTTCTGTCGTTGCAGGGCAATCTGGTGTTGGAAAATCTTCTATGCTTAACGTTTTACGTCCAGAGTTAGAACTGAAAACGAATGATATTTCCTCGCATTTAGGGCGCGGGAAACATACGACAAGACACGTGGAATTAATTGCGATTGGAAGCGGACTAGTTGCAGATACACCTGGTTTTAGTTCACTTGATTTCATAGATATAGAAGTAGAAGATCTTACATATTGTTTTCCAGAGTTGAAAGAAGCGAGCCAATACTGTAAATTTAGAGGGTGTACACATCTTTCTGAACCGAAATGTGCTGTGAAGGCAGCGATTGAAGAAGGGAAGATTACAGAATATCGTTATAAGAATTACAAACAATTCGTAGAAGAAATTAGAGAGAGAAAGCCGAGGTATTAGTTATGATTAAAATTGCACCATCGATCTTATCAGCAGATTTTTCAAAATTAGGGGAAGAGATTAAAGATGTAGAGAAAGGCGGAGCAGATTACATTCACGTCGATGTAATGGATGGACATTTCGTACCGAACATTACGATTGGACCATTAATTGTAGAAGCGATCCGTCCGATTACATCGTTACCATTAGATGTGCATTTAATGATTCAAAATCCTGATAACTATATCCCGACTTTCGCAAAAGCGGGAGCGGATATTATTACTGTTCATGTAGAGGCATGCCCTCATCTGCATCGTACAATTCAGTTAATTAAATCTCATGGCATTAAAGCGGGAGTTGTATTAAATCCGCATACGCCAGTTTCAACGATTGAGCATGTATTAGAAGATATCGATATGGTATTACTTATGACAGTAAACCCTGGATTTGGTGGACAGAAATTTATCCATTCTGTATTACCGAAAATTAAACAAGTTGCAGAAATGGTTAAAGAGCGCAATCTAGAAGTAGAAATTGAAGTTGATGGTGGTGTAAACGCTGAAACAGCACGACTTTGTGTTGAAGCAGGAGCAAATGTACTTGTAGCTGGATCAGCAGTATACAATCAAAAAGATCGCGGTGAAGCGATTCGTGTCATTCGTGGATAATGAATGAACGAGTCTTTATCCCAGTGAATCTTCTAGTGTAGTAAGTTTTCACTAATTTATAAAGGATAGAGAAAAAATATGTAAAAAGGCAATCTACCGAATGGCAGATTGCCTTTTTACAATAGAAGGGGAAGGAAACATGATTATTCATATTTTAGCGGGTGGACCTGCGGAATATTGTGCAGATTTTTCTCGATATGAAAATGAGAAAGTAGTGTGGGCTGCAGTTGATAGAGGTGTATATCGTTTATTAAAAGGAGGAATTACTCCAACTGTTGCGTTTGGAGATTACGATTCGGTTACTGAAGAGGAATTAGTATGGATGGGGCAGCAAACAAATGACTTACATATTGTTCCTCGTGAAAAAGATCAAACAGATTTAGAAATTGCGATTAACTGGGCCTTAGAACAAAATCCAACATTGATTCGTATTTTTGGTGCTACTGGCGGAAGGTTGGATCACGGTTTAGCGAATATCCAGATGCTTTTAAAAGGGTTAGAAGTAGGGATAGAAATGTGTATTGTAGACAATAAAAATGAAATAAGCGTGAAAAAAGTGGGTACACATATAATTGAAGAAAATAAAGATTTCCCTTATGTATCTTTTGTACCGGTTACTGAAATAGTGGAAGGGATTACATTACTTGGTTTTAAGTATCCTCTAACTAATAAAACAATAGAATGGGGATCAACACTTTGTATTAGTAATGAACTCGTTAAGGAAAAAGGTACTTTTTCATTTACTTCTGGCATATTAATGGTGATAAGAAGCACTGATTGAAGAAACAATTTTGCTCCTTACATCATATAGTGAACAAGTGGAGTAATGGGGATTAGGAGGGAAACCATGAGATTTTATACAATTAAGTTACCTAAATTTCTTGGTGGAATTGTTCGTGCCATGTTAAATACCTTCAAAAAAGATTAAAAAAAGCACCTATTACCGGTGCTTTTTCCATTGTCATAGTAAAAAAAGAGCCTAGCGGCTCTTTTTTTTATTATTAAACACGTTCGATTTTGCCAGATTTTAATGCTCTAGCAGAAACGTAAACACGTTGAACTTTTCCGTCGATGCGTACGCGAACTTTTTGAAGGTTAGCGCCCCATTTACGTTTTGTAGCGTTCATTGCGTGAGAACGAGAGTTACCAGAACGAGCTTTTCTTCCAGTGATAGCACAAACACGAGCCATTTATATTTCCCTCCCTTGATACCTTACCATACGTAATTTTTCAATGTTAGTCTTTTTTGCGATGCTAAAAACACTACTATAATTTAACACAACTAAAAAGAGAATGCAACACCGTAGAAAAAAGAAATCAAGAAAAATTACTTGACACTATATGTTGATGATGAAAAGTTGAAATCAAGAAAAATTGCTTGACATATTATAGTGGTACATGTTGTATAATAACAATGGACTATTTTGCTCATCATAAAAAATGTGATTTAAAACATAAAATATGAGAGTGAAAAGAAAGAACGATGGAATTTTCTTTAAAAAGATTATATGATAGTAACTAAAGTAGTCTAGCTCACTTTCACCATTTATGAAGGGGGAAACGAGATGTCAATTGAAATTAAAACGAAGTATGGTCAAATTGATATTAGTACAGATGTAATTGCAACAATTGCTGGAGGTGCCGCAGTAGATTGCTACGGTATCGTAGGTATGGCATCAAAAAATCAGTTAAAAGATGGTTTAACAGACATTTTACGAAAAGAAAACTTCACTAGAGGTGTTATTGTTCGTAAAGATGAAGATGAAGTACATATTGATATGTATATTATTGTGAGCTATGGTACGAAAATTTCAGAAGTAGCACATAACGTGCAGACGAAAGTGAAATATACATTAGATCAAACTGTAGGACTAGCAGTAGATTCTGTAAACATCTACGTACAAGGAGTTAAAGTAATAAACTTGTAATGTGCATTAAGGAGGAAAATCTGTGTCAATTCAAAAAATTGATGGGAAACGTTTATCACAAATGATCATGCAAGGAGCGAATAATTTAACAAATAATGTTCAGCTTGTTGATGCATTAAACGTATTTCCAGTTCCAGATGGCGATACCGGTACAAACATGAACTTATCAATGACTTCAGGCGCACGTGAAGTGAAAGCAAATCCTTCACAGCACGCTGGTAAAGTTGGTGTAAGTTTAGCCAAAGGATTATTAATGGGAGCCCGTGGTAACTCTGGTGTTATTTTATCTCAGTTATTCCGTGGTTTCTCTAAATCCATTGAACAAAAAGAAGAATTAACAACAGTTGATTTTGCTGCAGCTTTAGATGCTGGGGTAGAAGCGGCTTACAAAGCGGTTATGAAACCGATTGAAGGAACGATTTTAACGGTTGCAAGAGAAACGGGTAAATATGCAGTGACAGTTGCGAAAAAACAGCGCGACTTTGTTTTGTTTATGGAAGACGTTGTGAAAGAAGCGAATGCATCGTTAAATCGTACGCCAGATTTATTACCTGTATTAAAACAAGTTGGCGTTGTAGATAGCGGTGGTAAAGGTCTTGTTGTTGTATATGAAGGATTTTTAGCTGACTTAAAAGGAGAAACGATTTCTTCTAATGTGTCTGCCCAACCATCTATGAATGACATGGTACGCGCAGAACATCACCGTAGTGTACAAAGCCAATTGAGTACAGAAGATATAAAGTATGGATATTGTACGGAATTCATGGTGAAATTAGAGCCTGAAAAAATGAAGGAACATAATTTCTCTGAACAAAAATTCCGTGAAGATATTAGTGTATACGGAGATTCACTACTTGTTGTATCAGATGATGAGGTTGTTAAGGTTCATATTCATGCGGAACATCCTGGAGATCCTATGAACTACGGACAACGCTATGGTAGTTTAATTAAAATTAAAGTAGAAAATATGCGTGAACAGCATACTGCTTTATTAGATGAGCCTGCTATGATGCCTGAACCAACTAGCCAGTCTAAAGAGAAACAACCGTACGGGATCGTAACTGTAGCTATGGGATCTGGTATCAAAACTTTATTTGAGAGCATTGGCGCGACGAAAGTTATCGAAGGTGGCCAAACGATGAATCCAAGTACAGAGGATATTGTGAAGGCGATTGAAGAAGCGAATGCTGAAAAAATCATTATTTTACCGAACAACGGAAATATTGTGATGGCAGCAGAACAAGCGGCATCAGTTGTGGATCAAGAAGTGATTGTAATTCGTTCAAAAACAGTTCCTCAAGGTATGGCTGCAATGTTAGCATTTAATCCAGTTGGAACGTTAGAAGAGAATGAAGAAAACATGAAAGAAGCTTTATCTCATGTGAAAACCGGTCAAATTACGTATGCTGTACGTGATACGGAAATTGATGGTGTAGCAATTCAAAAAGATGATTTCATGTGTATCGCAGATGGAAAAATCGTATCAACAAATGCTGAAAAAGTAGGAGCTGCGAAGCAATTACTAGAAGCACTTATTGATGAAGATTCTGAAATCGTAACGATTCTACAAGGTGAAGATGCAACTGACGAAGAAGTAGCTGCGCTAGTTGAATTTGTAGAAGAGAATTTTGAAGATGCAGAAGTAGAAGTACATGCTGGAAACCAACCGGTGTATTCTTTCATCTTCTCTGTAGAATAAGAAAAAATTCGTTTTGAAAATAAATGGATTACTTACTTGCTAATGGATAAGAAGTAGTAATATGAAGTTTATTACTAGTTTTTATTCAAAAGGCTAGCATATTGAAGATAAAAAAGAGCCTTGCTGCTAAAAGTGAGGCTCTTTTCTTTCGTGTTGCTTATGAGGGATTTGAGTAGTTTCTCTTAGAATGCCTATGATAGAATATATAGGGTGAAAGAGAGCGATTACAGATGTCAATCATGTTAATGGATAATGAATGGAATGAATCAAAGAAAATAATGTGACGGAGCGTGAGAATCTTGAATGAAGTTGTACAAGTTCCTGTTACGGATGTAAAGGGAATCGGAGGAGAAACATCTGAATTACTACACGAGATGGGAATTTATACAGTTTCTCATCTATTAGAACATTTTCCGTACCGTTATGAAGATTATGCGATGAAAGATCTTGCTGAAGTAAAGCATGATGAACGTGTAACAGTTGAGGGGAAAGTTCATAGTGCTCCTTTGCTGCAATATTATGGGAAGAAGAAGTCGCGTCTTACGGTTCGTGTTCTCGTCGGTCGTTATTTAATTACAGCTGTATGTTTTAATAGGCCGTACTATAAGCAGAAATTAAATTTAGATGAAACGGTAACGATTACTGGTAAATGGGATCAGCACCGTCAAACGATTGCGGTATCAGAGCTTCATTTTGGACCAGTAGTACGTCAACAAGAAGTAGAGCCTGTATACTCAGTGAAAGGGAAACTTACAGTAAAACAGATGCGCCGTTTTATTGCACAAGCGTTTAAGGAGTATGGAGACTCTATAGTTGAAGTGTTACCTGATGGATTGCTAAGTCGATATAAATTATTGCCGCGTTATGAAGCGCTTCGGGCGTTGCATTTTCCGGCAGGACAGGAAGATTTGAAACAAGCACGTCGCCGTTTTGTATATGAGGAGTTTTTCTTATTTCAGCTGAAAATGCAAACATTACGGAAAATGGAGAGGGAAAATTCGAAAGGGACGAAAAAAGAAATCCCTTTAGCAGAATTGCAAGAGTTTATCGATGCACTTCCGTTTCCATTAACTGGCGCGCAACGCCGGGTTGTAGATGAAATTATGAACGATATGACATCTCCTTATCGGATGAATCGTCTGTTGCAAGGTGATGTAGGTTCCGGGAAAACAGTTGTTGCAGCCATTGGCCTTTATGCAGCGAAATTAGCACATTATCAAGGTGCTTTAATGGTTCCTACAGAAATTTTAGCAGAACAACATTATCAATCGCTCGCAGAGACGTTCTCGCATTTTGGTATGAAGGTTGAATTGTTAACAAGTTCTGTTAAAGGCGCGAGACGTCGGGAAATTTTGGCGAAATTAGAACAAGGAGAAATAGATATCCTTGTTGGAACACATGCTTTAATTCAAGATGAAGTTATCTTTCATAGGTTAGGTCTCGTTATTACTGATGAACAACATCGATTTGGTGTAGCACAGCGACGAGTTTTAAGGGAGAAAGGTGAAAGTCCAGACGTATTATTTATGACGGCGACCCCAATTCCGCGTACGTTAGCAATTACTGCATTTGGAGAGATGGATGTTTCTATAATCGATGAGATGCCAGCTGGTAGAAAGGTAATTGAAACATACTGGGCAAAACATGATATGTTAGACCGTGTTCTCGGTTTTGTGGAGAAGGAGATAAAAAAAGGAAGACAAGCATATGTAATTTGTCCCCTTATTGAAGAATCTGAGAAACTTGATGTACAAAATGCTATCGATTTACATAGTATGCTGACTCATCATTATCAAGGGAAATGTCAAGTCGGATTAATGCATGGAAGATTATCATCTCAAGAAAAAGAAGAGATAATGGGACAATTTAGTGAAAATAAAGTGCAAATTCTTGTGTCGACAACAGTTGTTGAAGTAGGTGTGAACGTACCGAATGCGACTGTAATGGTTATTTATGACGCAGAGCGTTTCGGTTTATCGCAGCTCCATCAGCTTAGGGGGCGTGTTGGGCGTGGTAGTGAACAATCATATTGTTTATTAATCGCGGATCCAAAATCGGAAACGGGAAAAGAACGAATGCGTATTATGACCGAAACGAATGATGGATTTGTATTGTCAGAAAAAGATTTAGAGTTAAGAGGTCCTGGAGATTTCTTTGGAAGTAAGCAAAGTGGTTTACCAGAATTTAAGGTTGCTGATATGGTACATGATTATCGAGCGTTAGAAACAGCTAGACAAGATGCGGCGTTACTAGTAGATTCAGAAGCTTTTTGGCATAATGATCAATATGCTTCGCTGCGTACGTATCTTGACGGGACAGGTGTGTTCCAGGGAGAGAAGCTCGATTAAAGGGAGGCAACAAAAGTTTTTGTTGCATTCTACTTTTATTGATTATATACTACTGTTAGTACCTAGTCATAAAAATGGATGGTGCGGTATGAAAAAAAGAAGAAGTAAAAAAGAAAGACAAGAATTATTACAACAAACTATAGAAACGAATCCTTTTATTACGGATGAAGATTTAGCAGAAAAATTTCAAGTGAGTATACAAACCGTACGTCTTGATCGTATGGAATTATCTATTCCTGAATTAAGAGAAAGAATTAAACATGTAGCTACAAAGCAACATGAAGAAGATGTGAAATCTTTACCGTTAGAAGAGGTTGTCGGAGAAATTATTGATATAGAATTAGATAGACACGCGATTTCTATCTTTGAAGTGAAGATAGAACACGTATTTAAAAGAAATCAAATTGCCCGTGGGCATCACTTGTTTGCCCAAGCCAACTCACTAGCTGTTGCGGTTATTGATGAAGAATTAGCTTTAACTGCAAAGTCTACCATTCGATACATTCGTCCTGTAAAATTAGGAGAGCGTGTTGTTGCAAAAGTGCGCGTTGAAGATGTAGAGAATGATAAAGGACGGACGGTTGTCAAAGTGCGTAGCTTCGTTGGAGAAGAACTTGTTTTTACAGGCACTTTTGAAATGTATCGATCTAGTAATTACAGTGAGGAAGGTAACAACTTATGAAAATCGCAATAGATGCAATGGGCGGCGATCATGCTCCAAAGGCGGTCGTATTAGGAGCAATGAAAGCTATTAAGGAATACTCTGATTTACATATTACGTTAGTAGGGAAAGAAGAGGAAATTCGTCAATACTTAACGAGTGAAGAACGAATTACTATACTTCATACAGATGAAAAAATTGAATCGACAGATGAACCAGTAAGAGCGGTTCGTCGAAAAAAACAAGCTTCAATGGTACTAGCAGCGCAGCAAGTGAAAGACGGCGTAGCGGATGCTTGTATATCAGCTGGTAGTACAGGAGCTTTAATGGCGGCAGGATTGTTTGTTGTAGGTCGTATGGAAGGAATTGAGCGACCAGCTTTATCCCCTACAATGCCAACCGTTGATGGAGAAGGTTTTGTTATGTTAGATGTTGGAGCAAACGTTGATGCAAAACCAATTCATTTATATCAATATGCAGTAATGGGATCTGTATACGCTGAGAAAGTAAGGGGAATTAAAAATCCTCGCGTTGGCCTTTTAAACGTTGGAACAGAGGATGGAAAAGGGAACGAGCTTTCCAAACAAGTCTTTACAATGCTTAAGGATGCCCCAATTAATTTCGTTGGGAACGTTGAATCAAGAGATTTATTACAAGGTGTAGCAGATGTTGTTGTATGTGATGGTTTTACAGGGAATGTAGCGCTGAAATCATTAGAAGGAACAGCGCTCGCATTATTCTCTATGTTAAAAGAGCAGTTAATGAGTTCGTTTACGAGCAAATTAGCAGCAGCGGTATTAAAGCCGAAACTTATGGTATTAAAAGATAAAATGGATTATTCGGAGTATGGAGGAGCGGCATTATTTGGGTTGAAAGCCCCTGTCATTAAGGCTCACGGTTCTTCCAATGAACAATCGATATTTAGTGCGATTCGTCAAACGAGAGAAATGGTAGCGAAAGAAGTTATTCCTACTATTTCAAGCGTAATGGAGAAAGAGCCACTCCAATAAGAGGAGGATTTGAAATGGGAAAAATAGCATTTCTTTTTCCGGGCCAAGGTTCACAGGCAGTTGGAATGGGTAAACAGTTAGCAGAGAATAATAAAGAGGTTGCAAATGTGTTTGCAAAAGCAGATGAGGTGTTGCAAGATTCACTTTCAGAAGTGATTTTTGAAGGACCACAGGAGAAGCTTACGTTAACGACGAACGCGCAGCCAGCCTTATTAACAACGAGTTTTGCTATTTTGACAGCTTTAAAAGAGTATGATATTACACCAGACTTTGTCGCAGGGCATAGTTTAGGTGAATATAGCGCTCTTGTAGCAGCGGGGGCATTAACTTTTGAAGACGCTGTATATGCTGTAAGAAAACGTGGGGAATATATGGAAGAAGCTGTTCCTGGCGGAGAAGGTGCAATGGCGGCTATTTTAGGTGCTGATCCACATATGCTGAAACAAGTTACAGAAGAAGTAACAATTGAAGGATATGCAGTACAAATCGCTAATATGAATAGCACGAAGCAAATTGTGATTTCTGGAACAAAACAAGGAGTAGAGATTGCTTCTCAAAGAGCGAAAGAAAATGGTGCAAAGAGAGCAATTCCGCTTAAGGTAAGTGGACCGTTCCACTCTTCGTTAATGAAGCCAGCGGCGGAGAAATTCCAAAGTGTCTTAAATGAAATTACAATTCAAGATACGAATATTCCGGTTATTGCAAATGTAACAGCAGACGTTATTACAAGTGGTGCACATATTCAAGAAAAGCTAATCGAACAGCTCTATTCGCCTGTCTTATGGTACCCATCCATTGAATACATGGTGAATCAAGGGGTGGACACATTTATTGAGATTGGACCTGGGAAAGTGCTTGCTGGACTTATGAAGTCGATTGATTCATCGGTGAAAGCATATGCGATATACGATGAAGAGACATTAAAAGATACCATTTCAAATTTGAGAGGAGAAAACTGATGTTAAAAGGGAAAGTAGCATTAGTAACCGGCGCTTCACGTGGAATTGGCCGTGCGATTGCGATTGATTTAGCGAAACAAGGGGCAAATGTTGTAGTAAATTATGCTGGTAATGAGCAAAAGGCAAATGAAGTAGTTGATGAAATAAAGAAATTAGGTTCGGATGCAATTGCAGTAAGAGCAGATGTTGCAAATGCTGAAGACGTTACAAATATGGTGAAACAAACTGTAGATGTATTTGGACAAGTTGATATTCTTGTAAACAATGCAGGTGTAACGAAAGATAATTTATTAATGCGTATGAAAGAAGAAGAATGGGATACAGTTATTAATACAAATCTAAAAGGTGTATTCTTATGTACGAAGGCAGTATCTCGATATATGATGCGTCAACGTCATGGACGTATTATTAATATCGCTTCTGTTGTTGGAGTAACAGGTAATCCAGGACAAGCAAACTATGTTGCTGCTAAAGCGGGTGTAATTGGATTAACAAAAACATCAGCAAAAGAGTTAGCGAGCCGTAATATTACTGTAAATGCACTTGCTCCTGGGTTTATTGCGACAGATATGACAGATGTATTGGATGAAAATATAAAAGCTGAGATGTTAAAATTAATTCCAGCAGCTCAGTTTGGTGAAGCGCAAGATATCGCAAATGCTGTAACGTTTTTTGCTTCTGATCAAAGCAAATATATTACAGGTCAAACGTTAAATGTTGATGGCGGTATGGTAATGTAATAAAAGAATCGATTTCAGCTAGTTTTTTGGGACAATATTTAATATAATATTTGAGGGGAGGTGAATGGAATGGCAGATGTTTTAGAGCGTGTAACAAAAATCATCGTTGATCGTTTAGGAGTAGAAGAGACTGAAGTAGTACCAGCTGCAAGCTTCAAGGAAGATTTAGGAGCAGACTCCCTAGATGTAGTAGAACTTGTAATGCAATTAGAAGACGAATTCGAAATGGAAATTTCTGATGAAGATGCTGAAAAGATTGCTACTGTTGGCGATGCTGTGACTTACATAGAGAGTCATCTATAATGCTTGAATGAAGTCCCGTTTTTTAGCGGGGCTTCTCGGCTTATATCTGGAGGGACCTATGCCGTACCGAAAATATAGAGAAAAAAAATACGAAACAAAATATCGTGAAGCGTTTAAAGTATTTCAAGAAAAGATAGGTATTACGTTTACAGATGAAAAATTATTGACTCAAGCATTTACGCATTCATCGTATGTGAATGAGCATCGAAAAAAACCGCATGAAGACAATGAGCGTCTCGAATTTCTTGGAGATGCAGTATTGGAACTTACTGTATCGCAGTATCTGTTTCAAAAATATCCGACAATGAGCGAAGGAGAGTTAACAAAACTACGTGCAGCTATTGTATGTGAACCATCTCTTGTTCGTTTTGCAAATGAGTTGTCATTTGGTAGCCTTGTTTTATTAGGAAAAGGTGAGGAAATGACAGGTGGACGTGAACGACCAGCTTTATTAGCGGATGTCTTTGAAGCGTTTATTGGTGCCCTTTATCTTGATCAAGGGCTAGAAACAGTATGGGGATTCTTAAAAGAAATTGTATACCCTAAAATTAATGAAGGTGCTTTTTCTCATGTGATGGATTATAAGAGTCAATTACAAGAGTTGATTCAGCGTGATGGTAGTGGCAATATTGAGTATCAAATTTTGCAAGAAAAAGGACCGGCCCACAATCGAGAATTTGTGTCACGTGTTACGTTAAATAACGTGGCTTTAGGTCTTGGTAGTGGCAAGTCGAAAAAAGAAGCAGAGCAACAAGCTGCTGCAGAAGCGTTGAAAAAGTTAAAAGAGCAACGATAAGGAATCCCCCTTTGAATGAGGGGGATTCCTTGTGTATAGAATGAAACTTTCCTTTCATTTGTAAATGAAAGGAAAGTGAATCCGTATAATAGCTTGTTTTTGTATAAACAACATTTATAGTAACGGAGAATAGGAGGAAGGCCTTTCGTGTTTTTAAAAAGATTAGAAATAGCAGGATTTAAGTCTTTTGCTGAGCGTGTATCTGTTGATTTTGTCCCAGGTGTAACGTCTGTAGTAGGACCTAATGGAAGCGGGAAAAGTAATATTACTGATGCCATTCGCTGGGTACTTGGTGAACAATCTGCAAAATCATTACGTGGTGCAAAGATGGAAGATATTATTTTTGCAGGCAGTGATACGAGAAGAGCAGTTAATGTTGCTGAAGTAACAATAACTTTAAATAATGAAGATCAACGTTTACCGATTGAATATAATGAGGTGTGTGTAACACGTCGTGTATCTCGTTCTGGTGATAGTGATTTTTATATTAATAAACAATCATGTAGATTGAAAGATATTATTGATTTATTTATGGACTCTGGTATGGGAAGAGAAGCTTTTTCGATTATTAGCCAGGGTAAAGTTGAAGAGATTTTAAGTAGTAAATCAGAAGAACGTCGTGGTGTATTTGAAGAAGCTGCGGGAGTACTGAAATACAAACTTCGTAAAAAGAAAGCTGAAGGAAAATTAGCAGACACACAAGAAAACTTAAATCGTGTACAAGATATAATTCACGAATTAAGTAGTCAAGTAGAACCTTTAGAAAGACAAGCTTCTATTGCGAAAGATTATCTCGAGAAAAAAGAAGAATTAGAGAAAGTAGAAGCGGCGCTTATTGTACATGAAATTGAAGAATTACATGAGAAATGGGAAGCGCTTCGAAATCAGTTTGGGCATAATAAAAACGAAGAAGCTAAAATGTCAACGGATTTACAAAAAGGTGAAGAAGAGCTTGAGGAATTACGAGGACAATTACAAGCGGTAGATGAGTCTGTAGATTCCTTACAAGAAGTACTTCTTCTTTCTAGTAAAGAACTAGAAAAGTTAGAGGGACAGCGTGAGCTATTAAAAGAGAGAAAGCAAAATGCAACGACGCATTGTGCGCAACTCGAACAGTTAATTGTTGAATTGACAGAGAAAGCTACAAGTTATGATGGTGAAATTGAATCAAGTACAGAAGTGTTGATGCAATTTGTAAATCAAGTGAAAGATTTGGAGACAAAATTGCATGATAATGAGCGATTACTTGCAACTTTTGCTGACAATTTAGAGGAACAAATTGAGAATTTAAAAGGTGACTATATTGAACTTTTAAATCAACAAGCTAGTCATCGTAATGAATTATCTATGATTGAAGAACAATCTAAACAACAAAACTCTAAAAATGAACGCCTTGATGAAGAAAATGCGAAATATGTAGAAATACGTATGGAAATTACAGCGAAAAAGACGAAACTTGTGGAAAGTTATGAACAAGTGAAAGAAAAGGTAGCTGGTATCCTTTCGAATATACAAAAGACAGAAGCGGCACTTGGGAAATGCAAGGCGCAGTATAGTGAAAATGAAACAAAACTGTACCAAGCGTATCAATTTGTACAACAGGCACGTTCTCGAAAAGAAATGTTAGAAGAGATGCAAGAAGACTACTCCGGTTTCTATCAAGGGGTACGTGAAGTATTAAAAGCTAGAGAAAATAAGTTGCAAGGTATCGAGGGGGCTGTTGCAGAACTGCTAACGGTACCGAAAGAATATGAAATTGCAATGGAAATTGCTCTAGGTGCAGCGATGCAGCATATTGTTGTACAAAAAGAAGAACATGCTCGTAATGCAATTGCGTTTTTAAAACAAAATAAACATGGACGAGCAACGTTTTTACCGCAAGCTGTTATTAAAAGTAGATCGTTATCATTTGAGCAATTACGTATTGTAAATCAACACCCATCGTTTGTAGGTGTGGCGGCAGAACTTGTGCAATATAACAATAAATATGAAAGTGTAGTTTCAAATTTATTAGGTACTGTTATTGTTGCAAAAGATTTACGTGGTGCAAATGAGTTGGCGAAACAACTGCAATATCGTTATCGCATTGTAACAATCGAAGGTGATGTAGTGAACCCTGGTGGTTCTATGACAGGTGGAGCGGTAAAACAGGCGAAATCTTCTTTATTAGGACGTCAACGTGAACTAGAAGAGTGGACGAAAAAGTTAACTGATATGGAAGAAAAAACAACGAAGTTAGAGAACTTTGTTAAAGCCGTAAAACAAGAGATTCAAGAAAAAGAAGTGCAAATACGCGAACTAAGGCAAAGTGTAGAAGCAGAGCGTATAGATGAGCAGAAATTAAGAGAAGAAATTAATCGTTTAGAATTAGAAGAACACCGTATTAATGATCGCTTATCTATTTACGATTTAGAGATTGAAGGCTTCTTACAAGACCAAGTGAAAATACAAGGGCGTAAAGAAGAGCTAGAAAAGATTTTAGCGACTCTTCAAGCAGAGATTACAGAATTAGATAGCAAAATCGCAGCTTTAACAAAACAAAAAAGTGAGCAGCATTCTTCGAAAGAGAAAGTTCAAAAAGAAATGACTGAATTAAAAGTGTTAGCGGCTGAAAAGCAACAACGCTTATCTAATCAGAAAGAAAAAGTTGAACGATTGACGAAGGAAAAAGAAGAAACGGATGCAACGCTTGTCAAAACGAAAGAGGATTTAGCATTCTTAAAACAAGAAATGACATCGAATTCAAGTGGTGAAGAACAAATTACGAATATGATTGAGAAGAAAGCATATGATCGTAATCAAACTTCAGAGTTAATTCGCTCTCGTCGTGAACAACGTGTATCTTTACAAGAGAGAGTAGAACATTTAGAGCGTAATCTGAAAGAAACAACAGGTAAACATAAATACATTCTTGAGATGTTGAAAGATCAAGAAGTAAAAATAAACCGACTTGATGTAGAATTAGAAAATAGATTACAACATTTACGTGAAACATATACGATTTCATTTGAAGCAGCAAAACTGAAGTATACAATGACGATGCCTGCTGAGGATGCACGTAAAAAGGTGAAACTAATTAAACTATCCATCGAAGAGCTAGGAACAGTAAACATAGGAGCAATTGAAGAGTATGAGCGTGTAGCAGAGCGTCATACATTCTTATTAGAGCAAAAAGATGACCTAGAAGAAGCGAAAGCGACATTGCACCAACTAATTACTGAAATGGATGAAGAAATGAAAAAACGCTTTTCTACTACGTTTGAAGGAATTCGAATGGAGTTTCAATCGGTATTCTCTGAATTATTTGGAGGCGGTAGAGCGGATTTAGTCATGACGAATCCAGAAGACTTATTAAATACGGGTATTGATATTGTAGCGCAACCACCAGGGAAGAAACTGCAAAACTTAGGTTTATTGTCAGGTGGAGAGCGTGCTTTAACAGCAATTGCGCTGTTATTTGGTATTTTAAAAGTGCGCCCAGTCCCATTCTGTGTACTAGATGAGGTAGAGGCGGCTCTTGATGAGGCCAATGTTGCCCGTTTTGCCCAGTATTTAAAGAAATTTAGTGATGAGACACAGTTTATTGTAATTACACATAGAAAAGGTACAATGGAAGAGTCTGACGTATTGTACGGTGTAACAATGCAAGAGTCAGGGGTATCTAAACTTGTTTCGGTTCGTTTAGATGATGGAGAAGAACTAGTTGCAAGCAAATAGGAAGGATGGGACAGTATGAGCTTTTTTAAAAAGTTAAAAGAAAAAATTTCAAAACAAACAGATACGGTAACAGAGAAGTTTAAAAACGGATTAGAAAAAACGAGAAATTCGTTTGCAGATAAAGTAAATGATTTAGTGTTTCGTTACCGTAAAGTAGATGAAGATTTTTTCGAAGAATTAGAAGAAATCTTAATCGGTGCGGATGTTGGCGTTTCGACAGTAATGGAATTGATTGATCAATTGAAAGAAGAAGTGCAACGTCGTAACATTCAAGATCCAAAAGAAGTACAAGCTGTTATTTCAGAAAAGTTAGTAGGAATTTACAAAGGTGACAGTGACTTTAGTAACGAAATTAATATGCAAGAGGATCAATTAACAGTTGTTTTATTTGTCGGTGTTAACGGTGTAGGAAAAACGACGACAATTGGTAAACTAGCACATAAATTTAAATCGGAAGGTAAATCTGTCCTATTGGCGGCAGGAGATACATTCCGTGCTGGAGCGATTGAACAATTAGAAGTATGGGGCGATCGCGTTGGTGTAGAAGTGATTAAACAAGGATCAGGGTCTGATCCAGCAGCGGTGATGTATGATGCTGTACAAGCTGCAAAAGCACGTAAAGTAGACGTATTACTATGTGATACAGCAGGACGTTTACAAAATAAAGTGAACTTAATGAAAGAGTTAGAGAAAGTAAAGCGTGTAATTGAGCGCGAAGTACCAGGAGCTCCTCATGAGGTATTACTTGTAATTGATGCTACAACAGGACAAAACGGTTTAAGTCAAGCGAAAACATTCCGTGAAGCAACGAATGTTACTGGTATTGTTTTAACGAAGTTAGATGGTACTGCTAAAGGTGGTATTGTATTAGCGATTCGAAACGAAATGGATGTACCGGTGAAATTCGTTGGATTAGGGGAGCAAATGGATGATCTGCAACAGTTTGATCCAGAACAATATGTGTATGGTTTATTTGCGAACTTAGTAGAAACAGAAGAAGTATAAGTGAAAGAAGCGGTATTTCCCGCTTCTTTTTCTATAAAAATATGTGATGTTAAGAAAAAAACTTGACACTCTTTTGTACTCCATGTAAACTAATTGATGTAAAGGGAAATCACTTAACAAAGGATGATCCAACATGCTCGAAAAAACAACGAGAATGAACTATTTATTTGATTTTTATCAATCGTTGTTAACGCAAAAACAGAGAAGTTATATGTCGCTTTATTATCTAGATGATTTATCTCTTGGTGAAATTGCGGAAGAATTTGATGTAAGTCGCCAAGCCGTGTATGATAACATTAAACGGACTGAAGCGATGCTTGAAGAATATGAAGATAAATTAGTATTACTTCAAAAGTTTCAAGAGCGACAGCGACTTGTTGCAAAGCTAAAACAGCTAATCAGCGAAGAAGAGCATGTGAATGAAGAAATGAAACAAGTTGTTGAAGCTATCGAAAAATTAGATTAGGAGGGCGGCAATATGGCATTTGAAGGATTAGCCGACCGACTTCAACAGACAATGCAAAAAATCCGCGGCAAAGGAAAAGTTTCTGAAGCCGATGTGAAAGAAATGATGAGAGAAGTTCGTCTAGCTCTTTTAGAAGCGGACGTTAACTTTAAAGTAGTAAAAGATTTTGTAAAGCGTGTGTCTGAACGTGCTGTCGGACAAGATGTAATGAAAAGTTTGACACCTGGACAACAAGTAATTAAAGTTGTACAGGAAGAACTTACAGAACTTATGGGCGGAGAGCAAAGTAAAATTGCTGTTGCTAATAAGCCACCGACTGTTATAATGATGGTTGGTCTGCAAGGTGCAGGTAAAACGACAACAACAGGTAAACTTGCGAATTTACTGCGTAAAAAGCATAATCGTAAACCAATGCTTGTTGCAGCGGATATTTACCGTCCAGCAGCGATTAAACAGCTTGAAACATTAGGGAAGCAATTGGACATGCCTGTTTTCTCTTTAGGAGATCAAGTTAGTCCAGTTGAAATTGCGAAACAAGCGATTGCAAAAGCAAAAGAAGATCATCACGATTATGTTTTAATTGATACAGCAGGTCGTCTGCATATTGATGAAGAACTAATGGATGAATTAGCGAAAGTGAAAGAAGTTGCGAAACCGGATGAAATTTTCCTAGTTGTCGATGCGATGACGGGACAAGACGCGGTAAATGTAGCACAAAGTTTCCATGAGCAGTTAGGTTTAACTGGTGTTGTATTAACGAAATTAGATGGTGATACGCGCGGTGGTGCGGCATTATCTATTAAGGCTGTAACAAACACACCTATTAAATTTGCTGGTATGGGTGAAAAACTAGATGCAATTGAAGCGTTCCATCCAGAACGTATGGCATCCCGTATTTTAGGGATGGGAGACGTCTTAACATTAATTGAAAAAGCGCAAGCTACAGTTGATGAAGAGAAAGCAAAAGAACTTGAGCAAAAAATGCGTACGCTTTCGTTTACGCTTGACGATTTCCTAGAACAACTTGGACAAGTACGTCAACTTGGACCGCTTGACGAATTGTTAGGAATGCTTCCTGGTGCAAATAAAATTAAAGGGCTGAAAAATGCACAAGTTGATGAAAAACAAATTGGGCATATTGAGGCAATTATTCGTTCTATGACTAAATTAGAGCGAGAACAACCGGAAATAATCAATGCTAGTCGCAAAAAGCGCATTGCCAAAGGTAGCGGTACAACGGTACAAGAAATCAATCGTCTAATCAAGCAATTTGATGATATGAAAAAAATGATGAAGACGATGACGGGAATGCAAAAAGGTAAGAAAAAGGGACTAGGTGGATTGAAGTTTCCATTCATGTAAGGAAAAAAGATGGCTCTGTTAAGAAAAAATACTTTACAAAGCAATAGTCTTTTTGCTAATATAATTATCTGTGTGAAATAAATTCGGAGGTGCTTTATAAATGGCAGTTAAAATTCGTTTAAAACGTATGGGAGCTAAAAAAACTCCTTTCTATCGTGTAGTTGTTGCAGATTCTCGTTCTCCTCGTGACGGACGTTTCATTGAGGAAATCGGTACTTACAATCCGGTTGCTCAACCAGCTGAAGTTAAGATCAACGAAGAAGCAGCATTAAAATGGTTAGGAAATGGTGCTAAACCATCTGATACAGTTCGTAACTTATTCTCTAACCAAGGTATCATGGAGAAATTCCACTTATCTAAACAAGGTAAGTAATTGAGGCAATGACTATGAAGAAGTTAGTCGAGACGATTGTCAAGCCTCTTGTCGATCATCCTGAAGATGTAAAAGTTACACAGGAACTTTACAACGGAGAGATAAAGTATCGATTAACTGTACATCCTGAGGATGTTGGAAAAGTCATTGGAAAGCAAGGGACAGTTGCGAAAGCAATTCGAATGCTCTTGTATTCAGTGGGACATCATAATAATGAAAAAGTAACACTGGAAATTCAATAAACGTAAAAAGGGCGAGGAGTTATATCCTCTCCCTTTTTTAACATTTAAAGAGAAATTGCATGTTCCATACGTGAAATGGAAATGCTTAATTTATATGGAAACCAGGGGTGACATACTATTTATGACAAAATGGTTTAATGTAGGAAAAATTGTAAATACTCATGGCGTAAGAGGAGAAATTCGTGTGATTTCTCGTACTGATTTTCCGGAAGAGCGATATAAAGTAGGAAACACTTTATACATATCGAATGAGAAAAGTACAGATTATCTTCCGGTGAAAGTAACTTCTCATCGTCAACATAAGACATTTGATTTATTAACATTTGAAGGATACAACAATGTAGATGAAGTAGAGAAATTTAAAGGTTCTTTAATAAAAGTACCAGAAGAGCAGTTAGGTGAACTAGCTGAAGGTGAATACTACTATCATGAAATTATTGGTTGTAACGTTGTAACAGAAGAGGGAGAGGCATTAGGAACGATCAAAGAAATCTTATCACCTGGTGCGAATGATGTTTGGGTAATTAAACGTCCAAAAGGTCAAGATCTGTTAATTCCCTATATTGATGATGTTGTACTTCAAGTTAACATTGAGAATAAATTAGTAACCATTCATGTAATGGAAGGGTTGCTATAATGAAAATTGACATTTTAACATTGTTTCCAGATATGTTTACAGGTGTGTTTGGATCTTCAATTTTAAAGAAAGCACAAGAAAAAGAAGCGGTAGAGCTTCGTGTTGTCAATTTCCGCGATTATACAACGAGTAAGCATAATAGCGTAGATGATTATCCGTATGGCGGTGGCGCTGGGATGGTATTGACCCCTCAGCCTATTTTTGATGCTGTAGAAGATTTAACAAAAGAGACAGAGCGTAAGCCGAGAGTTGTCTTAATGTGTCCGCAGGGTGAAAGATTCAATCAGAAGAAAGCGGAAGAGCTTGCAGAGGAAGAACATTTAATCTTTGTATGTGGGCATTATGAAGGATATGACGAACGAATTCGTGAACATCTCGTAACAGATGAAATTTCTATTGGTGACTATGTATTAACCGGTGGAGAGTTAGCTTCTATGGTTATTACTGATAGTGTTGTACGTCTCCTGCCAGGAGTACTAGGGAATCATGCTTCGCAAGTCGAGGATTCGTTTAGTACAGGTTTATTAGAGCATCCTCATTATACACGTCCAGCTGATTTTCGTGGTATGAAGGTGCCGGATGTATTAATGTCGGGAAATCATAAAAATATTGATGAATGGCGACATAAAGAATCACTACGTCGTACGTACACGCGTAGACCGGATTTATTGGGAGAACGAGAGTTATCTAAGCAAGAAGAGAAATGGTTAGAACAGATTAAAGAAGGCAAATAAGGACTTGATATATTTGCTATTGCAACAGTTCTAGCAATATGCTATTATAACACTTGTGCTGCTGAAATCAGTAGCCGTATTAACGATGTTCCGCTGTAATTTATTTAGACTTTATAAGAGCATCTGTTTAAAGGAGAGAATTTAATATGCAACAATTAATCGCAGAAATTACAAAAGGCCAATTAAAAACTGACCTTCCTTCATTCCGTCCTGGAGACACTTTACGTGTACACGTAAAAGTAGTTGAGGGAACTCGTGAAAGAATTCAGCTTTTCGAAGGTGTTGTAATCAAACGTCGTGGTGGCGGAATCAGTGAAACATTCACAGTTCGTAAGATTTCTTACGGTGTAGGTGTTGAGCGTACATTCCCAGTTCACACGCCAAGAATCGCGAAAATCGAAGTACTTCGCCGTGGTAAAGTACGTCGTGCTAAGTTATACTACTTACGTAACCTTCGCGGTAAAAAAGCACGTATTAAAGAAATTCGATAAGACATGTATGGGAGCTTGTAAATGCACAAGCTCCCTTTTTCCAATCTATATAAAATTTTGATATAATACGAGCAGCTTACATAATCGTGGAGGGGAAATGCATGAAAAAAGAAAAGAGTTCACTTTGGGAATGGATCAAGGCAATTTTAATTGCTGTTGTATTAGCGGGTGTTATTAGACAGTTTTTCTTTGCGCCAATTCTCGTAGATGGGGTATCGATGGCGTCTACTTTACATGATCGCGATCGAATGATTGTCAATAAAATTGGTTATCACATAGGAGATCCGAAACGATTTGATATTATTGTATTCCGAGCAACGGAAGATAAAGATTATATTAAACGCATTATCGGCCTGCCAGGCGATGAAATAGAGTATCGTAATGATAAACTATATGTTAACGGAAAGCCTTATGAGGAGCCGTATTTAGACAAGCAGAAAAAACAAATTGCTGACGGACCGCTTACATATGATTTTACTCTTGAAGAAATGACAGGGAAGAAAACTGTTCCAGAAGGTCAATTATTTGTTTTAGGCGATAATCGTCGTTTTAGTAAAGATAGTCGTTCAATTGGTACAATTTCAATGGACCAAGTAATTGGAAAAGCAAATATACTATATTGGCCGTTAAAAGATGCACGCATTGTGAAATAAAAGAAAAAGAAGGTGGCAACATGGTAATTCAATGGTTCCCGGGACATATGGCAAAGGCTAGACGCCAAGTAACAGAAAAATTAAAGTTAATTGATGTTGTAATTGAGCTTGTAGATGCTCGATTACCTTTATCTTCTCGAAATCCAATGATCGATGAGATTATTACACATAAACCGAGGCTTGTTGTTTTAAATAAAGCGGATATGGCAGATGATCATTTAACGAAGCAATGGATCGCATATTTTAAAGAAAAAGGCCATATGGCAATTTCAATTAACGCACAAGCTGGACAAGGTATGAAGGAAATTGCAGCAGCTTGTAAAGTGTTGGTGAAAGAAAAATTTGATAAAATGGTTGCAAAAGGTATTAGACCAAGAGCGATTCGTGCATTAATTGTAGGTATACCGAATGTTGGTAAATCCACGTTGATTAATAAATTGGCGAAGAAAAATATTGCTAAAACAGGAGATCGCCCTGGTGTGACAACAGCTCAGCAATGGATTAAAGTTGGGAAGGAAATGGAATTATTGGATACACCCGGTATTTTATGGCCTAAATTTGAAGATCAATTAGTGGGTCTTCGTTTAGCGACAACGGGTGCAATTAAAGATTCTATTTTAAATCTGCAAGATGTAGCTATTTATGCGTTACGTTTTATGGAGAAACATTATCCGGAACGTTTGAAAGAGCGCTATAATTTAAATGACATTCCAGAAGAGATTGTGGAGTTATTTGATGCGATTGGAAAAAACAGAGGTTGCTTAATGGGCGGCGGAATGATTGATTATGATAAAACATCTGAACTTGTACTTCGTGAGCTTCGTGGTGGCAAACTTGGAAAAATGACGTTTGAAACACCAGAAGAGTTTGCAGAGCAGACAGAAGATGCAGAAAAAGTAGAAGAAGTATAAGACGTGCGTTTGTACGTCTTTTCTTTTTTGTATATACAGGGAGTGGCATAAATGCAAAAAGTGACGATTCAAGAAGCGGAATATTTACTGCAAGAAATTATGAGTGAAGAGGACGACCGCTTTCAAGTATTAATGAAGGATGAGCGAAAAGGGGTACAAAAACTCATTTTGAGGTGGTATAAACAAAAAGAGTTAGCACAAAAGGAAAAAGAAAAATTTCTAGAAATGTCTAAGTATGAAAATGCGTTACGTGAAAAAGGCCTCACATATATTGCAGGTATAGATGAAGTAGGTCGTGGACCACTAGCTGGGCCTGTTGTGACGGCAGCTGTTGTCCTCCCGGAAGATTTTTATATTCCAGGGTTAAATGATTCGAAAAAGCTAAGTGAGGCAAAGCGAGAGCGTTTTTATGATGAAATCAAAGCACAAGCAATTGCGATTGGAGTTGGAATTGTATCACCACAAGTTATTGATGAGATAAATATTTATCAAGCGACGAAACAAGCGATGTTAGATGCTGTTGCGAATTTATCTTGTACACCAGAACATCTATTAATTGATGCGATGAAACTTCCTACACCAATTCCGCAAACATCCATCATTAAAGGTGATGCGAAAAGTATTTCTATTTCAGCTGCATCTATTATTGCGAAAGTAACGAGAGATCGTATGATGAAAGAGCTTGGAGAAAAGTATCCTGCATATGGATTTGAACAACATATGGGATATGGCACGAAACAACATTTAGAAGCGATTGAAGTGCATGGAGTATTAGAAGAACATCGGAAATCGTTTGCACCAATTAAAGATATGATTCAAAAATAAGCTGTATTTTTGCAGCTTATTTTTTATTTTGACATATAAACATTACTATTTTCGAAAAAGAATAAAGCGATTTCAGTTTTCTGACACTTTATTGTAGACAGCGTGCCAATCATCTTATACAATGGCAATGTAATGTTTTTTAAACATTAAAAAACTTTTCGAGTAAAACAGGAAAACAGGGGAGGATGGGACCATGAATATCCATGAGTACCAAGGTAAGGCAGTCCTTAGAAGCTATGGGGTTAGCGTTCCGAACGGGAAGGTTGCATTTACAGTAGAAGAAGCTGTAGAAGCAGCGAAAGAATTAGGAACGGATGTATGTGTAGTAAAAGCACAAATTCACGCTGGTGGACGCGGCAAAGCTGGCGGAGTAAAAGTTGCAAAAAATTTAGATGAAGTTCGTACATATGCAGAGAGCATTTTAGGAACTACACTTGTGACACATCAAACAGGTCCTGAAGGTAAGGAAGTAAAACGCTTACTTATCGAAGAAGGTTGCGATATTAAAAAAGAATATTATGTAGGTCTTGTGTTAGATCGCGCAACTTCTCAAGTTGTTTTAATGGCGTCTGAAGAAGGCGGAACAGAAATTGAGGAAGTAGCAGAAAAAACACCTGAAAAAATCTTTAAAGAATATATTGATCCAGCAGTAGGCTTACAAGGCTTCCAAGCGCGCCGAATCGCATTTAACATCAATATTCCAAAAGAGCTTGTAGGACAAGCTGTGAAGTTTATGATGGGCTTATACCGTGCGTTTATCGAAAAAGATTGCTCTATCGCTGAGATTAATCCACTTGTTACAACAGGTGATGGTAAAGTTATGGCATTAGATGCGAAATTAAACTTTGATTCTAATGCATTATATCGCCATAAAGACATTTTAGAACTTCGTGATCTTGAAGAAGAAGATGCAAAAGAAATTGAAGCTTCTAAATATGACTTAAACTACATTCCTTTAGATGGAAATATCGGTTGTATGGTTAATGGTGCAGGTTTAGCGATGGCTACAATGGATATCATTAAACATTACCATGGTGATCCAGCTAACTTCTTAGATGTTGGTGGCGGTGCGACAGCTGAAAAAGTTACAGAAGCATTCAAAATTATCCTTTCTGACAAAAATGTAAAAGGTATCTTCGTTAACATTTTTGGTGGCATCATGAAGTGTGATGTTATCGCAGAAGGTGTTATTGAAGCGACAAAGCAAGTTGGCCTTGAGTTGCCTTTAGTTGTACGTCTTGAAGGTACAAACGTAGAGTTAGGTAAGAAAATTTTAAATGAGTCTGGCTTAAATATTGTTGCAGCAGAATCTATGGCAGACGGTGCACAAAAAATTGTTTCACTAGTGGGCTAATAGAAAGCGGGGGAGAAAAATGAGCGTATTAGTTAATAAAGATACAAAAGTTATTGTTCAAGGTATTACAGGTTCTCAAGGGTTATTCCACACAAAGCAAATGATTGAATACGGTACGAAAATTGTCGGTGGTGTAACACCAGGTAAAGGTGGCACTGATATTGAAGGTGTACCAGTATTTGATACAGTAGAAGATGCAGTGAAGGCAACAGGCGCAAATGCTTCAGTTGTATACGTTCCACCCGCTTTTGCGGCTGATGCAATTATGGAAGCAGTTGATGCAGAAATTGATTTAGTAGTATGTATTACTGAAGGAATTCCTGTATTAGATATGGTAAACGTAAAGAGATATATGGCGGGTAAACATACACGTTTACTTGGACCAAACTGCCCGGGTGTTATTACGCCTGATGAATGTAAAATCGGTATTATGCCAGGATACATTCATAAAAAAGGCCATGTAGGTATCGTATCTCGCTCTGGTACATTAACGTATGAGGCTGTACATCAGTTAACACAAGAAGGTATTGGCCAATCTACTGCTGTAGGTATCGGCGGGGACCCTGTTAACGGTACAGACTTTATTGATGCGTTAAAAGCATTTAATGAAGATGAAGAAACACATGCTGTAATTATGATTGGTGAAATCGGTGGTACAGCGGAAGAAGAAGCAGCTGAATGGGTAAAAGCTAATATGACAAAACCTGTTGTAGGCTTCATTGGTGGTCAAACTGCGCCTGAAGGCAAACGTATGGGCCATGCTGGGGCAATCATTTCTGGTGGTAAAGGAACTGCTGCAGAAAAGATTAAAACAATGGAAGCTTGTGGTATTAAAGTAGCGGAAACTCCAGCGGTTATGGGTGAAACGCTAATCTCTGTCTTAAAAGAAAAAGGTCTATTTGAGACTTGTAAAAACTATTAATCTTTTGAAAGACACCTTCTTGCTTGAAGGTGTCTTTTTACACAATTCTTGTTTACATAATAAAAATTATGGGTAAGGAGATTTGAGATGAAAAGAGAACGATTATTACATCTTCATTACTTGTTAGCAGATCATTGGAAGGTGATGGAAAGAATATTATATGTCGATCCAGAATTGAAAGGAATATACGCTTTTAATGCAAAGCAAATTGAATATTATACTGGAATATCCTCGCAAAAATCTTCAGAATTAGTAAATTTTCTTCAAAGTTCAAGTCTCCCACAATATATATCTTATTTAAAGAAAAACCGAATCTTTTATATGACTATATGGGATGAAGATTATCCACAACTTTTACGTGAAATACAAGATCCCCCCTTTGTGTTATATGGAAAAGGAAAGAAGGATTTTCTCAATAAATCGAATAAATTAGCGGTTGTTGGAACGAGAGAACCGACTTTATATGGACAGGAGAGTTTAGAATTTATTTTACACCCATTATTAGAAAGAGGATGGCTTATTGTAAGTGGTTTTGCAAGAGGGATAGATACGATGTCTCATGAGATTACAGTAAGACTACATTGCCCAACTATTGCGATACTAGGACATGGATTATCGTATATATATCCAAAAGAGAATCGATATTTATATGAGGCGTGGAATGAATATATATTGTTATTAACAGAGTATCCTCCACACTATGCACCGAAAAAATGGTATTTTCCAAAAAGGAACCGAATTATTAGTGGTATAAGTAAAGGAGTTTTAGTTGTAGAAGCGAAATCAAGAAGTGGAACACTTATTACTGCGGATCTTGCTTTAGAGCAAAATAGAGAGGTATTTGCACTTCCTGGACCTATATTTATAGAGAGTGCATCAGGAACGAATCATCTAATTCAACAAGGAGCGAAACTAGTAAGAAATGCAGAAGATATCCTAGAAGAGATGTTAAATTAACCTTATATTTTTATGTTTTTATTAAACAATTATTGACAAATGGTAGATAGGCGCTGTATGGTATATTCATTCTTGATTGACAAAAACAAGAGAAATCAATAAGATTAATGAAGACTTGAATCCACCTCTTAAGGAGGCACTAGCATGTCAGATTACCTCGTAATCGTGGAGTCGCCTTCTAAGGCGAAGACCATTGAGAAATATTTAGGGAAAAAATACAAAGTTGTCGCGTCTATGGGACACGTTCGCGATTTACCTAAAAGCCAAATGGGGATAGAAGTAAAGAACAACTTCACCCCGAAATATATTACCATTCGTGGTAAAGGTCCCGTCTTAAAAGACTTAAAATCAGCGGCAAAAAAAGCAAAGAAAGTCTATCTCGCGGCCGATCCAGACCGCGAAGGAGAAGCAATTGCTTGGCATTTAGCAAATACGTTAAATGTGGACGTTGAATCAGATTGTCGAGTTGTGTTTAATGAGATTACAAAAGATGCAATAAAAGAATCATTTAAACATCCTCGTGCGATTAATATGGATTTAGTAGATGCACAACAAGCAAGACGTATACTAGATCGTCTTGTTGGTTACAATATTAGTCCTTTATTATGGAAGAAAGTAAAAAAAGGATTAAGTGCAGGACGCGTACAATCTGTAGCAGTTCGTTTAATTATCGAACGTGAAAGAGAAATTCAAAGCTTTGAACCTGAAGAATTCTGGACAATTAAGACAGAATTTGTAAAAGGGAAAGACACATTTGAAGCAAGCTTTTACGGTGTAGATGGAGAAAAAGTTCAATTAACGAATGAAACGCAAGTGAATGAAATAATTGAACAGTTGAAAGAAAATGCGTTTTCAGTTGAAAATGTAACGCGAAAAGAGCGAAAACGTAATCCTGCATTACCATTTACAACATCTTCCTTGCAACAAGAGGCAGCGCGTAAGTTAAACATGCGAGCAAAGAAAACAATGATGCTTGCGCAGCAACTGTATGAAGGAATTGATCTTGGAAAACAAGGAACTGTAGGTCTTATTACGTATATGAGAACCGATTCAACTCGTATCTCAGAAACGGCTCAAACAGAGGCTCGTACTTACATTACTGAGGCGTATGGTACGGAATACATAGGAACAGGAACAGAAAAGAAGAAAGAAACGAAAAAATCAAATGCACAAGATGCGCATGAGGCGATTCGTCCTACTTCGGTAATGAGAAAGCCAGAGGAACTAAAGAGTTTCTTAGGTCGTGACCAACTTAGGTTGTATAAATTGATTTGGGAGCGATTTGTTGCAAGTCAAATGGCGTCTGCTATAATGGATACTGTGACAGCGAGACTCATTAATAATAATGTTCAGTTCCGTGCAAGTGGATCAGTTGTAAAGTTCCCAGGGTTTATGAAAGTGTATGTAGAATCGAAAGATGACGGGGCTGAAGAAAAGGATAAGATGTTACCACCTTTAGAAGTAGGGGAAACAGTATTTTCTAAGGATTTAGAACCGAAACAACACTTTACACAACCTCCGCCGCGCTATACAGAGGCTCGTCTAGTAAGAACACTTGAAGAGCTTGGAATTGGGAGACCGTCGACTTACGTACCGACACTTGAAACGATTCAAAAACGTGGATACGTAGGTTTGGATAATAAACGCTTCGTTCCAACTGAACTTGGTGAAATAGTAATTGAACTTATTTTAGAGTTTTTCCCAGAAATTATTAACATTGAATTTACTGCTAACATGGAGCAAAGTCTTGATGAAGTAGAAGAAGGAAATGCGAATTGGGTAAAAATTGTTGATGATTTCTACGTAGGCTTTGAACCGCGTTTAGAAAAAGCGGAAAAAGAAATGCGTGAAGTGGAAATTAAAGATGAACCAGCTGGGGAAGACTGTGAATTATGTGATCACCCAATGGTCTTTAAAATGGGTAAATACGGGAAATTTATGGCTTGCTCGAATTTCCCAGATTGTCGTAATACAAAACCGATTGTGAAAGAAATCGGTGTTACTTGTCCGAAATGTGATAAAGGTCAAATTATTGAACGTCGTAGTAATAAAAAGAAACGTCTTTTCTATGGGTGCGGTACGTATCCAGAATGTGACTTTGTATCTTGGGATAAGCCGATTGGCCGTAAATGTCCGAAGTGCGAAGGTATGCTTGTAGAGAAGAAGTTGAAAAAAGGCGTGCAAGTACAATGTATTTCGTGTGATTATGAAGAAGAACAACAAATGTGAGCGTAACTGCTCACATTTTTTTCGGGAAGAAAAGGAAAGGTGATATATATATGACAACACAAGTAGTAAACGTCATTGGCGCAGGTCTTGCAGGAAGTGAAGCAGCTTACCAAATTGCAAAACGTGGTGTCCAAGTAAGATTATACGAAATGAGACCGGTAAGGCAAACACCAGCTCATCACACAGATAAATTTGCAGAGTTAGTATGTAGTAACTCGCTTCGAGCGAACACATTAACTAACGCTGTTGGTGTTATTAAAGAAGAAATGCGCTTAATGGATTCTGTTATTATTCGTGCAGCTGATGAGTGCTCTGTACCAGCAGGAGGGGCTTTAGCTGTAGATCGTCATGAATTTGCGGCAAAAGTAACGGAATATGTGAAAAACCATCCGAATGTAACTGTGATGAATGAAGAAATCACTGAAATTCCAGAAGGGCCTACTGTTATCGCGACAGGTCCACTTACATCTCCTGATCTTGCTGCGCAATTAAAAGAATTAACAGGTGAAGACTATTTTTATTTCTATGATGCTGCAGCACCGATTGTTGAGAAAGACAGCATTGATATGAATAAAGTGTATTTAAAATCTCGTTATGATAAAGGTGAAGCGGCATATTTAAACTGCCCGATGACAGAAGAGGAATTTGACCGTTTTTACGAGGCTTTAATCGCTGCTGAAACAGTACCTTTAAAAGAATTTGAAAAAGAAATTTTCTTTGAAGGTTGTATGCCGGTAGAAGTTATGGCAAGTAGAGGAAGACAGACACTAGTATTTGGACCGATGAAACCTGTTGGACTAGAAGATCCGAAAACAGGGAAAACGCCATATGCTGTTGTTCAGTTACGTCAAGATGATGCAGCGGGAACGCTATACAATATCGTAGGTTTCCAAACGCATTTAAAGTGGGGACCACAAAAAGAAGTGTTACAGTTGATTCCAGGGCTGGAAAACGCAGAGATTGTACGTTATGGTGTAATGCATCGCAATACGTTTATTAATTCACCTAACTTGCTTCGTCCAACATATCAATATAAACAACGTGATGATTTATTCTTCGCTGGTCAAATGACTGGAGTAGAGGGATATGTTGAATCGGCGGCGTCAGGATTACTAGCAGGTATTAATGCTGCTCGACTTGTGAAAGGTGAAGAGCCAGTTGTATTACCGCCTGTAACTGCAATGGGAAGTATGGCAAATTATATTACTGCGACAAACGCGAAAAACTTCCAACCAATGAATGCAAACTTCGGTCTGTTTGCACCGTTAGAGAAGAAAATTAAAAGGAAAGCAGAACGTAATGAAGCCTATGCAACACGCGCTTTAGAAACGATTCAAAATTTTGTAAATATTTAGTTAAATTTCTTGCAAAGGCTACTAAGTTGTGATACGATTTAGTAGCCTTTATTGAGGTGAATTGTGTGAATGTGAAGAAATTGTTACAATTATTCGTTGGATATTTACAAATTGAAAGAAATTATTCAAAATATACAATTGCAAGTTATCAAAATGATTTAGAACATTTTGTGCAATTTATGGAGCGAGAAGGCATATCCTCTTTTTTAGATATTACATACGCGGATGTTCGTTTGTACTTAACGACGTTGCACGATGAAAAGTTAGCCCGTAAATCTGTCGCAAGAAAAGTATCAAGCTTACGAAGTTTATATCGTTTTTTGATGCGTGAAGGTTATCGGAAAGATAATCCGTTTGCACTTGCGTCACTCCCCAAAAAAGAATTGTCAATCCCAAAGTTTTTATATGCTGAAGAATTAGAGGAATTATTTGAAGTTTCTGACACGGAAACGCCGCTAGGTCAAAGGAATCAAGCTTTATTAGAGTTGATGTATGCGACTGGGATCCGTGTGAGTGAATGTGTCAATTTACAACTTACCGATATTGACTTCGCGGTGGGAACAATTTTAGTAATGGGAAAAGGAAAAAAACAAAGATATATTCCGTTCGGGAGTTATGCACACGATGCTTTAATTACTTATATAGAGAACGGGAGAAAACAGTTAGCTCAAAAAACTGAAGAACACTCTCATATGGTATTTTTAAATGCGAAAGGCACGCCGCTGACAAGTCGAGGGGTACGTTATGTATTAAATGAACTCATTAAGAAGGCTTCACTGACAATGCGGATAAGTCCCCATATGTTAAGGCATACATTTGCTACACACATGTTAGATGAAGGGGCAGATTTACGTACTGTACAGGAGCTACTCGGTCATGAGAATTTGTCGACGACACAAATTTATACGCATGTCTCTAAAGAAAGATTGCGTTCTGTCTACATGAAGCATCACCCACGGGCATAAATTGCTTTTAAAGCTATAAAAACATATAAAGGAGTTTTTTCTATGGGGAATTTCCACGCTACAACGATATTTGCAGTTCATCATAATGGAGAATGTGCAATGGCTGGAGATGGCCAGGTGACAATGGGAAATGCGGTTGTAATGAAACATACAGCTCGTAAAGTCCGTAAACTTTTCCAAGGGAAAGTTTTAGCTGGTTTTGCAGGTTCCGTTGCTGACGCATTTACTCTTTTTGAAATGTTTGAAGGGAAATTAGAAGAGTACAATGGGAACTTGCAGCGTGCTGCAGTTGAGATGGCAAAACAATGGCGTGGCGACAAAATGTTACGTCAGCTAGAAGCGATGCTCATTGTAATGGATAAAACAACTATGCTTCTTGTTTCAGGTACAGGAGAAGTGATTGAACCAGATGATGGTATTTTAGCAATTGGATCTGGCGGGAATTATGCGCTTTCTGCAGGTCGTGCTTTAAAGCAATATGCAAGTGAACATTTAACAGCAAAGCAAATTGCGAAAGCGAGTTTAGATATTGCTGGCGATATTTGTGTTTATACAAACCACAATATAATTGTGGAAGAATTGTAGAATCGTAAGGGAGGCATTTTATATGCATTTACATTTTACTCCGCGTCAAATTGTGGAAAAATTAGATCAATACATTATCGGTCAAAAAGATGCGAAGAAAGCGGTTGCTGTAGCTTTAAGAAATCGTTACCGCCGAAGTAAATTAGCTGAAAATCTACGTGATGAAATTGCACCTAAAAATATTTTAATGATTGGACCGACAGGTGTTGGTAAAACGGAGGTCGCACGACGAATGGCAAAACTCGTTGGAGCACCTTTTATTAAGGTTGAAGCTACGAAGTTTACAGAAGTTGGATATGTAGGTAGAGATGTAGAATCGATGGTACGTGACCTTGTAGAAACGTCAGTTCGTATCGTGAAAGAAGAAATGGTAATTAAAGTACAAGACAAAGCAGAAGAGCAAGCGAACCAACGTCTTGTTGAAATTTTAGTGCCGAGTCCGGAGAAACAATCTGGATTTAAAAACCCATTAGAAATGCTATTTGGCGGTTCTCAAAATTCGAATCAAACATCTGACGAACAGGAAGATGTTGAAATTGAAAAGAAACGTCAAGATGTAGAAAGAAAGCTTGCTGCAGGACTTCTTGAAGATGAGATTGTATCGATTGAAGTGACTGAGCAACAGTCTTCCATGTTCGATATGTTACAAGGAACTGGCATGGAACAAATGGGAATGAATTTCCAAGATGCATTAGGAAGTTTTATGCCGAAAAAAACAAAAAAACGTAAACTTTCTGTGAAAGAAGCAAGAAAACTCTTGACAAATGAGGAAGCACAGCGCTTAATTGATATGGATGAAGTTACACAAGAGGCTGTTTATCGTGCTGAACAGCTCGGGATTATTTTTATCGATGAAATTGACAAAATTGCTGGTAAGCAGTCGAATAGCGTAGATGTATCACGTGAAGGTGTGCAACGTGACATTTTACCAATTGTAGAAGGATCGAATGTTGCGACAAAATACGGATCAGTAAAAACGGATTATATTTTATTCGTTGCAGCTGGAGCGTTTCATATGTCTAAACCGTCGGATTTAATTCCGGAACTGCAAGGGAGATTTCCGATTCGAGTAGAATTAACAAAATTATCTACAGATGATTTTGTTAAAATATTAATCGAGCCTGACAATGCGTTAATTAAACAATATATGGCTTTATTAGCGACTGAAGGTATAGAAATTGAATTTTCAGACGAAGCTATTCGTAAGATTGCTGAGATTGCTTATCAAGTTAATCAGGATACAGATAATATTGGAGCAAGAAGACTTCATACGATTATGGAGAAGCTCCTTGAAGATTTATCGTTTGAAGCATCTGAAATTACGTTAGAGAAAATAACGATAACACCTCAATACGTTGAGGAGAAATTAGCAACGATTGCTAAAAATAAAGATGTGAGCCAGTTTATTTTGTAATTGTGTCATCAGGTGACTCGCCCTAGTTTCCAAGTGATGAAAAAATATGTGAGTAACATGTAGGAGGAACTTTTGAAATGGAATTATTAGCAAAAACAAGAAAATTAAATGCGTTATTACAGAGCGCAGCAGGAAAGCCTGTAAACTTTAGAGAAATGTCTGACACAATGTGTGAAGTAATCGAAGCGAACGTATTCGTAGTAAGCCGTCGTGGTAAATTACTAGGTTATGCAATTCACCAACAAATTGAGAATGAGCGTATGAAACAAATGCTTGCAGAGCGTCAATTCCCGGAAGAATACACACAAAGCTTATTCAACATTACAGAAACATCTTCTAACTTAGATGTAAACAGTGCTTACACAGCATTCCCGGTAGAAAATAGAGAATTATTCGGTCAAGGTTTAACTACAATCGTACCAATCGTTGGTGGCGGTGAGCGTCTAGGCACATTAGTGTTAGCTCGTCTTGGTCAAGAGTTCTTAGACGATGATTTAATCCTTGCTGAATACAGTTCAACTGTAGTAGGTATGGAAATCTTACGTGAAAAAGCAGAAGAAATTGAAGAGGAAGCACGTAGTAAAGCTGTTGTTCAAATGGCGATTAGTTCATTGTCTTACAGTGAGTTAGAAGCAATCGAGCATATCTTCGAAGAATTAAATGGAACAGAAGGATTACTTGTTGCAAGTAAAATTGCTGATCGCGTAGGAATTACTCGTTCTGTAATCGTAAATGCACTACGTAAATTAGAAAGTGCTGGTGTTATTGAGTCGCGCTCTTTAGGTATGAAAGGAACATACATTAAAGTGCTAAACGACAAGTTTCTACAAGAACTTGCTAAATTAAAAACAAACTAATTTATAAAAACTCTCCTCCCTTGAGGAGAGTTTTTTTTGTATATAAGAGGTTGATGTTGTTTGTGAACAGCGCCATAATCATGTTTTTTAGAAACTATTATTTGAATTTCACTTTTTTGCTTAAAAGAAATACAGGTTGGTAATACTAGAATTCGAGTGTGAATAAAGAAAGTTTTACATTGTTCGCATTTTCGACTTGATTGTAATATTTCAGTATGATATAGTAAGCAGTGGTGTCAGTACAAAGTACACACGTTTACTGATTTAAGTGTTGGTGCTACGTTTGTAGTTTCGCTTAGAGATGAAGTAAACGGAGGATATCAAAAACCATTTAGGAGGAACTATATTATGTCAGTAATTTCTATGAAGCAATTGCTTGAAGCTGGTGTTCATTTCGGACATCAAACTCGTCGTTGGAACCCAAAAATGAAGCGTTACATTTTCACAGAGCGTAACGGTATCTACATCATCGACTTACAAAAAACTGTGAAAAAAGTTGAGGAAGCTTACAGAACGATGCGTGACATCGCTGCTGAAGGTGGAGACATCTTATTCGTAGGTACTAAAAAACAAGCACAAGAAGCTATTAAAGAAGAAGCAACTCGTGCTGGTATGTACTTCGTTAACCAACGTTGGTTAGGTGGAACTTTAACAAACTTCCAAACAATCCAAAAGCGTATCAAGCGTCTTAAAGACATCGAAAGAATGCAAGAAGATGGTACTTTCGAAGTACTTCCTAAGAAAGAAGTTGTTCAACTTAAAAAAGAGTTAGAGCGTCTTGAGAAATTCTTAGGCGGTATTAAAGATATGAAAGGTCTTCCAAGTGCATTATTCGTAGTAGACCCTCGTAAAGAGCGTATTGCAGTTGCTGAAGCACGCAAATTACACATTCCAATCATCGGTATCGTTGATACAAACTGTGATCCAGACGAAATCGATCACGTTATCCCAGCAAACGATGATGCAATTCGTGCTGTAAAACTTCTTACATCTAAAATGGCAGACGCGATCCTTGAAGCAAAACAAGGTGAAGAAACTGTTACTGCGTAACAAATTTGGAAAGGTGATAAGGGGTTCGGCCTTTTATCACCTTTTTTAAGGTATAAACACCTTTATAAAAGGTATAAATACATATTTTAGGAGGATGAAAAATATGGCAATCACTGCACAAATGGTAAAAGAACTTCGTGAAAAAACAGGCGCAGGTATGATGGACTGCAAAAAAGCTTTAACTGAAACTAATGGCGACATGGAGAAAGCAATTGACTTCTTACGTGAAAAAGGTATTGCAAAAGCTGCTAAAAAAGCAGACCGCATCGCTGCTGAAGGTTTAACTTTCATCGAAACAAACGGTAACGAAGGTTTAATCTTAGAATTAAACTCTGAAACTGATTTCGTTGCGAAAAACGAAGGTTTCCAAGCGTTAATTAAAGAATTAGCTGCTCACTTATTAGCTAACAAACCAGCTAACATTGAAGAAGCTATGGCTCAAACAATCGAAGGCGGCAAAACAGTAGAAGAGCACATCAATGAAGCAATCGCTAAAATTGGTGAAAAACTTACACTTCGTCGTTTCGAAATCGTATCAAAAACTGATGCTGATGCATTCGGCGCTTACCTACACATGGGTGGACGTATTGGTGTATTAACAGTTCTTGAAGGTTCTACTGACGAAGCTGCTGCTAAAGATGTAGCAATGCACATCGCAGCAGTTAACCCTAAATACATCGACCGCGATGCTGTAACTGCTGAAGAAGTTGAGCATGAGCGTCAAGTATTAACACAACAAGCTTTAAACGAAGGCAAGCCTGAAAAAATCGTTGCAAAAATGGTTGAAGGCCGTCTAGGTAAATTCTTCGAAGAGATTTGCTTACTTGACCAAGCATTCGTTAAAAACCCTGATATGAAAGTTCGTCAGTTCGTTGAGTCTAAAGGCGGAACATTAAAAGGATTCGTTCGCTACGCTGTTGGTGAAGGTATTGAAAAACGCGAAGACAACTTTGCTGAAGAAGTAATGAACCAAGTAAAAGGTAGCAACTAATAAAGATTAGGGAACACATTGTGTTCCCTTTTTTAAAATAAAGATGTAAGCAATTGGAGGTTCATTATGAGTAAACCGAAATATAATCGTGTCGTATTAAAGCTAAGCGGAGAAGCGTTAGCTGGGGAACAAGGATTTGGAATTAACCCATCTGTTATAAAATCAGTTGCGGAACAAGTGAAAGAAATTGCAGAACTTGATGTAGAAGTTGCTGTTGTTGTTGGTGGCGGAAACATTTGGCGTGGAAAAATCGGAAGTGAAATGGGAATGGATCGTGCTGGAGCAGATTACATGGGTATGTTAGCAACAGTTATGAACTCATTAGCTCTTCAAGATAGCTTAGAGAACATTGGAATTCAAACTCGCGTTCAAACTTCAATCGAAATGCGTCAAGTAGCAGAGCCTTACATTCGTCGTAAAGCAGTTCGTCACTTAGAGAAGAAACGTGTTGTTATCTTTGCAGCAGGTACAGGTAACCCATATTTCTCTACAGATACAACGGCAGCACTACGTGCAGCGGAAATCGAAGCAGACGTTATCTTAATGGCGAAAAACAATGTAGATGGCGTATATAATGCAGATCCATCTCTTGACCCAACAGCTACGAAATACGAAACACTTACTTACTTAGATGTATTAAAAGAAGGTTTAGGTGTAATGGATTCAACAGCTTCTTCTTTATGTATGGACAATGATATTCCATTAATTGTATTCTCGGTTATGGAAAAAGGTAACATTAAACGTGCCGTTTTAGGCGAAAATATTGGAACAGTTGTAAGGGGGAAATAAATATGGGACAACAAGTATTGAAGTCTTCAAATGAAAAAATGGAAAAAGCAGTTGCTGCTTACTCTCGTGAATTAGCAACAGTTCGCGCAGGTCGTGCAAGCTCGTCTGTATTAGATAAGGTACAAGTTGATTACTATGGTGCACCAACACCTGTTGTGCAATTAGCGAACATTACAGTTCCAGAAGCACGTTTACTTGTAATTCAACCTTATGATAAAACTTCTATCGGTGATATTGAAAAAGCAATCTTAAAAGCAGATTTAGGTTTAAATCCTTCTAATGATGGAACTGTAATTCGTATTGCATTCCCTGCATTAACAGAAGAGCGTCGTCGTGATCTTGTAAAAGTTGTGAAAAAATATGCTGAAGAAGCAAAAGTTGCTGTTCGTAACGTACGTCGTGACGGTAATGATGATCTTAAGAAGCTTGAAAAAGCTGGCGATATTACAGAAGATGATTTAAGAGGATATACTGAAGATATCCAAAAAGAAACAGATAAATATATTGCAAAAGTTGACGAAATCGCAAAAAACAAAGAAAAAGAAATCATGGAAGTGTAATAGCGATACTTTCGCAAATATGACCCTCTTCTTAAGGGGGTCTTTTTACACTTTTAGGCATATGTCTGCTTGCTGGAGGGTATGAATGATGTTTAAAAACTTTCCTTTTTTTAAAAGTAAAAAGGTCGCATCGTTTGATCATCTCGTTGAAGAAGTGAAAAAAGGATACATCCCAGAACATATTGCCATTATTATGGATGGTAATGGAAGATGGGCAAAGAGGAGAGCGATGCCTCGTATTGCGGGACATCATGAAGGCATGCAAGTTGTAAAGAAAATCACAAAATTTGCAAGCAAACTTAATGTGAAAGTATTAACTCTTTATGCTTTTTCAACTGAGAACTGGAAAAGACCGAAAAAGGAAGTTGACTATTTAATGAGACTTCCAGAAGAATTTCTAGGTACATTTTTACCAGAATTGATTGAAGAGAACGTACAAGTCCGAGTAATAGGGCAACAAGATCGTCTTCCTACGCACACACGCAGAGCGATGGAGAAGGCCATGGAAGATACAAAAGAGAATACGGGATTAATTCTTAATTTCGCGTTAAACTATGGAAGTCGAGATGAAATCGTTTCTGCTGTGCAACATATGATGAAAGATAGTGAGGAAGGAAAGGTTCGTATTGAAGATGTAAGTGAAGAAATGCTTTCTTCCTACTTAATGACGAGCTCGTTACCTGATCCTGAGTTGTTAATCCGTACAAGTGGAGAGTTACGTATTAGTAATTTCATGTTATGGCAAATTGCATATTCGGAATTTTGGTTTACAGATGTGTATTGGCCAGACTTTACGGAAGAACATTTGCTAAATGCGATCACAGACTTTCAACATAGAGGGCGCAGATTCGGAGGCGTGTAGAAAGAGAGGGTTTGGTAGTGAAACAGAGAATTATTACTGGAGTGGTTGCTGCCGCGCTATTCATTCCCATCGTAATTTACGGTGGCGTGCCTTTTACGGTTTTAGTGTATGCACTGGCTTCTATAGGTTTATATGAATTAATTCGTATGAATAAGCTTACGCTTATTTCAGTACCAACAGTTTTAGCTGTAGTATTATTATGGGTTATTTTAATTCCAAGTAGTGCATCAGAACTGTTTACTTGGATTGGATTAGGTAAATTAGAAATCACATTTGTGATTGTTTTATTACTTTTATCATATACAGTCCTTTCTAAGAATACATTTACTTTTGACAATGCTTCATTTTTACTAATGGCAACAACATATGTTGCAATGGGATTCCTATATTTGAATGAAACGAGAATATTAGGAATTAAATATGTGTTTTGCGCATTATTTGTTATATGGGCTACTGATTCAGGCGCATATTTCATAGGAAAAGCATTAGGAAAAAGAAAATTATGGCCAGAAATTAGTCCGAATAAAACGATTGAAGGCTCATTAGGCGGCATCGTTTGTGGAATTGTTGTGGCACTTGTTTACAATATTTTCTTCCCAGTTGAGGCTAATGTAGGAATTTTAATTGTGTTGACAATTATCATTTCTATTTTTGGACAAATTGGTGATTTAGTACAATCCGCATTTAAACGTCATTATGGTGTAAAAGATTCAGGTACAATTTTACCTGGCCATGGTGGTATATTAGATCGAACAGATAGTTGGTTATTCGTTTTACCAATTCTCTACTTCTTATTACAATATAATTAATGAATGAACGAGGGGTTGGAGTAATGAAAAACATTAGTTTATTAGGTGCAAGCGGATCAATTGGTACACAAACTATAGATGTATTACGCTCGCACCCAGACCAATTCCGTCTCGTTGCTTTTTCTGTAGGGAAAAATATTGACTACGCAGTAAAGGTAATTCAAGAATTTTCTCCGCAAATCGTCTCTGTGCAAAGAGAGGAAGATGTTCTAAAACTACAAGCTGTTTCTGGTAATACAAAAATTGTATATGGTAGTGAAGGACTTTTAGAAGTAGCATTACATCCAGATGCGGAGATTGTAGTAAACGCTGTTGTAGGTAGCGTAGGGTTGTTACCAACACTACGTGCAATTGAGGCGAAAAAAACAATTGGAATTGCAAACAAAGAAACGTTAGTGACTGCAGGGCATCTTGTAATGGAAGCAGCGCGAAAACATAATGTTTCGTTACTTCCAGTAGATAGTGAACATTCAGCTATTTTTCAATGCTTGAATGGTGAAAATGAAAAAAGAATTTCTCGATTAATTATTACGGCTTCTGGTGGAAGTTTTCGTGATAAAACGAGAGATGAATTGCATCATGTGACCGTAGAAGATGCGCTTCGACATCCAAACTGGTCAATGGGTTCGAAAATTACAATTGATTCTGCTACAATGATGAATAAGGGACTAGAAGTAATTGAAGCACATTGGCTTTTTGGTATCCCTTATGAGCAAATCGATGTTGTTTTACATAAAGAAAGTATTATTCATTCTATGGTTGAATTTGAAGATCGTAGTGTGATGGCACAGCTTGGCTCACCTGATATGCGAGTACCAATTCAATACGCGCTTACATATCCTGATCGATTACCGCTTTCTGACACAAAGCAGTTAAATTTATGGGAAATCGGCACATTGCATTTTGAGAAAATGAACCAAGAACGTTTCCGCTGCCTGCGTTTTGCGTATGAAGCTGGAAAAGCAGGTGGAAGTATGCCGGCTGTAATGAATGCAGCGAATGAAGTAGCTGTTGAAGCTTTTTTACAAAAGAGAATTGGTTTCTTAACAGTGGAAGACCTCATTGAAAAAGCAATGAACCATCACAATGTCATTGCACGTCCGAGCCTAGAGGAAATTCTGGAAATTGATGCAGCCACAAGACGGTTTGTGATGGAACAAATTTAGCAAAGGTGGTTATGGAATTGAATACAGCGATTGCCTTTATATTAATTTTCGGTGCACTCGTATTTTTCCATGAGCTAGGGCATCTATATTTCGCAAAAAGAGCAGGTATTTTATGCCGCGAGTTTGCGATTGGTTTTGGTCCGAAAATATTCTCATTTGAAAAGAATGAAACGGTGTATACGATTCGATTACTGCCTCTTGGTGGCTATGTAAGAATGGCTGGCGAGGATGCAGACACAGTGGAGTTAAAGCCAGGGAAAAAGGTTGGCCTTGTATTAAATGAAAAAGACGAAGTTGCAAAATTAGTTTTTGATGGATATGAAAAGTATCCAAATGTTCGTGTCATTGAAGTCGAACAAGCTGATTTAGAACATAATCTAACAATTTCGGGCTATGAAGAGTATGAGGAAGAGTTGCAAACATTCCGAGTGAATGAAAAGGCTCGTATCATTACTGCTGGTGAAGAAATTCAAATTGCTCCGTATAATAGGCAGTTTGGCTCTAAGAAATTGGGTCAACGTGCTTTAACGATCTTTGCGGGTCCTGCAATGAACTTCATTTTAGCTTTTGTTATTTTTGTGATTCTTGGATTTGTACAAGGGGTTCCTATTGACAAGCCAATGGTCGGAAAAGTAATGGAGAATAGTGCTGCAGAGCAAGCTGGATTAAAAGAAAATGATACAATTCAAGCAATTGATGGGAAAAACACAAGCACATGGAAAGATGTTGTTACCATTGTACGTGAAAACCCGAATAAAGAGATTACATTACAAGTAAAGCGTGATAGTGAACAGTTTAATGTGAAAGTAACGCCAACGCTCGATAAAGAAGGTAAAGAAGAAGTTGGTAGAATTGGTGTTTACTCTCCAGTAGAGAAAACAGTAATGGGTTCTATTAAATCAGGTTTTGAACAAACATACCAATGGACGAAACTAATTTTTGAGTCTCTTGTGAAATTAGTAACTGGTCAATTTTCTATTAATGAGTTGTCAGGTCCAGTAGGGATTTATAATCTAACAGATCAAGTTGTAGATTATGGATTTACGCGTGTATTAAGTTTAGCAGCAGTATTAAGTATTAACCTTGGTTTATTTAATTTATTACCAGTTCCAGCTTTAGACGGTGGACGTTTGTTCTTCTTCTTAATTGAAGCATTGCGCGGGAAACCAATTGACCGTCAAAAAGAAGGAATGGTTCACTTTATTGGTTTTGCATTATTAATGTTACTTATGTTAGTTGTAACTTGGAATGACATTCGTAAGTTTTTCTTGTAAAATAAAGTGAAACTTATAATGAAATAGAGCCCGTAGAATAAAATCCCTCACCTAACTCGAGGTGAGGGGTTTTACTGCGTGTAAGAGTAAAATGAAGAGGTGCGAATAAATGAAACAAAGTATGGTATTCAGTCCTACATTACGTGAAGTTCCAGCTGATGCGGAGATTAAGAGTCATCAGTTATTACTTCGCGCAGGTTTTATGCGTCAAAATGCTTCTGGTATTTATAGTTTTCTACCATTTGGATTAAAAGTACTACACAAAGTAGAACGAATCGTTCGAGAAGAAATGGAACGCGCAGGCGCGGTAGAATTATTAATGCCAGCAATGCAAGCTGCAGAATTATGGCAAGAGTCAGGTCGTTGGTATTCTTACGGATCTGAATTAATGCGTATGAAAGATCGTAACGCTCGTGAATTCGCATTAGGAGCGACACATGAGGAAGTAATTACGGATCTTGTGCGTGATGAAGTGAAATCATATAAAAAATTGCCGTTAACATTATACCAAATTCAAACAAAATTCCGTGATGAGCAAAGACCTCGTTTCGGTTTATTACGTGGAAGAGAGTTTCTAATGAAAGATGCATACTCTTTCCATGCTACACAAGAGAGCTTAGATGAAGTATACGGTCGCTTATACAAAGCATACTCTAACATTTTTGCTCGTTGTGGTTTGAATTTCCGTGCGGTTATTGCTGATTCTGGAGCAATGGGCGGAAAAGATACACATGAATTTATGGTATTATCTGATGTTGGTGAAGATACAATTGCATACTCTGATACATCTAATTATGCAGCGAACATCGAAATGGCTCCTGTTGTAGCTACGTATACGAAGAGTGATGAAGAAGAGAAAGCACTTGAAAAAGTAGCAACACCAGACCAAAAAGCAATTGAAGAAGTATCTACATTCTTAAACATTGCAGCTGACAAGTGCATTAAGTCTATGGTATTTAAAGTAGATGAGAAATTAGTAGTTGTACTTGTTCGTGGTGATCACGAAGTAAACGATGTGAAAGTGAAAAATGTATACGGCGCTTCAGTTGTTGAGCTTGCTTCTCATGAAGAAGTAAAAGAATTATTAAATTGTGAAGTTGGTTCATTAGGACCGATTGGTGTAGCAGGTGATATCGAAATTATTGCTGATCACGCTGTAGCATCAATTGTTAACGGATGTTCAGGAGCGAACAAAGAAGGATTCCATTATGTAAATGTAAATCCAGAACGTGACTTTAAAGTAAGTCAATATACAGATTTACGCTTCATTCAAGAAGGAGACCAATCTCCAGACGGAAACGGAACAATTCTTTTCGCACGCGGAATTGAAGTTGGTCATGTATTCAAATTAGGAACTCGTTATAGTGAAGCAATGAACGCAACATTCCTAGATGAAAATGGAAAAACACAACCACTTATTATGGGGTGTTACGGCATTGGTGTATCTCGTACAGTGGCAGCAATTGCAGAGCAGTTTAATGATGAGAACGGTTTAGTTTGGCCGAAAGCTGTTGCACCGTTCCATGTGCATGTAATTCCAGTAAATATGAAATCTGATGCACAACGTGAAATGGGTGAAAACATCTATAACTCATTACAAGAGCAAGGATATGAAGTATTACTAGATGATCGTGCAGAACGTGCAGGTGTTAAATTTGCAGATGCAGATTTATTCGGCCTTCCAGTTCGCGTTACAGTTGGTAAAAAAGCAGACGAAGGTATTGTAGAAGTGAAAGTACGTGCTACAGGCGAGTCTGAAGAAGTAAAAGTAGAAGAACTTCAAACATATATTGCTAATATTTTAAAATAAGAAGAGGTACCTCGTAATGGGGTACCTTCTCTTTCTTTGTAAACGTATTTTGTAAAAGAAGAAGGAAGAAATCTTTCTTTGTAGTACGTTTCAATTTATAATAGCAAATGGAAGGAGAGTGCTTATGTCTTTAACAAATGAACAACAAGAGCGATTTCAAATTTTGCTCCAGCAGTTGCAAATACCAGACGACCTTATAAATCAATATTTACAAGGCGGTGGTATTGAAAGGCTCGTTATCGATAAAGCGAATAAAAGTTGGCATTTTGATTTACAAGTGCCACGTATTTTGCCTACAGAATTATATGAATTGCTAGAAACAAAGATTAAGCAATCATTTTCTCATATTGCAAGCACAACATTTGCATTAGAAACAGAGAATAAACAATTTACAGAAGAAGAAGTGAGGGCGTATTGGCCACTTTGTACGGAACGAATTACATTTTCACCTATGTTTGCTTACTTAAAGAAACAGCTTCCACAGGTGAATGGAGTGAAGTTGCTAATAAATGTGAATAACGATCTAGAATCTACTGCTTTAAAGAAAAACGTTGCGAAACCAGTAGGGGATCAATACGAAGCTTTTGGATTCCCGCGTTTCCAGCTAGACACACATATACAGCAAAATACAGAAGAAATGCAAAAGTTTCGTGAGCAAACGCAGCAAGAAGACCGTGAGCGTGTTATACAAGCTATGGAAGAAATGGCGAAGAAGCAAGCTGAAGAAAGCAGCGTTGTGCATGAAGGACCGATCACACTCGGGTATCTTATTAAGCCAGATGAAGAGATTACACCGATGCGAGAAATTCAAGATGAAGAAAGAAGAAAAACGGTTCAAGGATATGTCTTCCATGTGGAGACAAAAGAGCTTCGTAGTGGGCGTACGTTATTAACTTTAAAAATAACGGATTATACAGATTCTATTATGATCAAAATGTTCTCACGTGATAAAGAAGATATTCCAATGCTACAATCCTTGAAAAAAGGAATGTGGGTGAAGGCTCGTGGTTCTGTCCAAAATGATACATTCGTTCGAGATTTAGTAATGATTGCAAATGATATTAATGAAATAACAGGACCGTCTCGTAAAGATAAAGCGCCAGAAGGTGAAAAACGAGTAGAACTTCATCTTCATACTCCGATGAGCCAAATGGATGCTGTTACTCCTGTTTCTAGACTTGTTGCCCAAGCAGGTAAATGGGGGCATGAGGCTATTGCGATTACAGACCATGCTGTGGCTCAGTCGTTCCCGGAAGCATATTCTGCGGGGAAAAAGGCTGGAGTTAAAGTTATATACGGTGTAGAAGCGAATTTAGTTAATGACGGTGTACCAATAGCGTATAACGAAGCGCATCGTTTACTTGCAGAGGAAACGTATGTTGTTTTCGACGTTGAGACGACAGGTTTATCAGCTGTATACGATACAGTCATTGAGTTGGCTGCCGTAAAAGTAAAGGGTGGCGAAATCATTGATCGCTTTGAATCTTTCGCAAATCCACATCAACCATTATCAGCGACGATTATTGAATTAACGGGTATTACAGATGATATGTTAACGGATGCACCAGAAGTAGACGAAGTGTTTAAAAAGTTTGAAGAATGGATGGGCGACCATACACTTGTTGCTCATAACGCAAGTTTCGATATGGGCTTCATTAACGTAGGTTTTAAGAAGGCTGGACTAGAAAAAACGAATAACCCAGTTATTGATACGTTAGAACTTGCACGATTCTTATTCCCGGAAATGAAAAATCATCGATTAAATACGATGTGTAAAAAGCTTGATATTGAATTAACGCAGCATCACCGTGCGATTTATGATACAGAAGCAACGGGATATTTACTAGTGAAAATGTTAAAAGATGTGATTGAAAAAGGATTTGAATACCATGATCAATTAAACGATAGCATGGGACAAGGAGATGCGTATAAGCGCGGACGTCCAAGTCATATGACATTACTTGCTACATCAGATGTTGGATTGAAAAATTTATATAAACTTGTTTCATATTCTCACCTGAATTACTTTTACCGTGTACCACGTGTACCGAGATCACTATTAAAAAAATATCGTGAAGGAATTTTAGTAGGAACGGCTTGTGATAAAGGTGAAGTGTTTGAGGCGATGATGCAAAAAGCTCCTGAAGAGGTAGAAGAAATTGCACAGTTCTATGATTACATTGAAGTAATGCCTCCAGAGGTGTTGCGTCATTTAGTAGAGCGTGAACTTGTTCGAGATGAGGGGCAATTAAAAACAATTATCTCTAACTTAGTAAAACTAGGTGAGACGTTAGATAAACCAGTTGTCGCTACAGGGAACGTGCATTACTTAGATCCAGAAGATGCAATGTATCGTAAAATTTTAGTTAGTTCACAGGGCGGAGCAAACCCGTTAAACCGACATTCATTACCGCCTGTACATTTTCGTACAACGGATGAAATGCTAGAGTGTTTCTCATTTTTAGGTGAAGATACAGCGAAAGAAATTGTTGTAACGAATACGCAAAAGGTTGCATCATTAATTGGCGATGTTCATCCAGTAAAAGATGATCTATATACACCGAAAATTGAAGGTGCGGATGATGAAACACGTGATATGAGTTATAAAATGGCCCGTAGCATTTATGGTGAAGAGTTACCTGAAATTGTAGAAGCGCGTTTAGAAAAAGAATTGAAAAGTATTATTGGGCATGGATTTGCCGTAATTTATTTAATTTCACATAAACTCGTAAAAAAATCATTAGTAGACGGTTATCTAGTAGGTTCGCGTGGATCGGTAGGTTCATCATTCGTTGCAACGATGATGGAAATTACAGAAGTAAATCCATTACCACCACATTATGTATGTCCGAATTGTAAGCAATCCGAGTTCTTTAATGACGGTTCGGTAGGTTCTGGTTTCGACTTACCAGACAAAGAATGTCCGACATGTAATATTCCGTATGTGAAAGACGGACATGATATTCCGTTCGAAACGTTCCTTGGATTTAAAGGAGATAAGGTACCCGATATCGATTTGAACTTCTCCGGGGAATACCAACCACGTGCCCATAACTATACGAAAGTACTGTTCGGTGAAGATTATGTATATCGTGCTGGGACGATTGGTACAGTTGCGGAAAAAACTGCTTATGGATATGTAAAAGGTTATGCAAATGATCATAATTTAACGATTCGAAATGCAGAGATTGACCGCTTAGTAGCAGGATGTACCGGTGTAAAACGTACAACTGGACAGCATCCAGGTGGTATTATCGTTGTGCCAGATTACATGGACATCTTTGATTTTTCACCAATACAGTTTCCAGCAGATTCAATAGGAGCTGAGTGGAGAACAACACACTTTGATTTCCACTCGATTCATGATAATTTATTGAAACTTGATATACTAGGACACGATGATCCGACTGTTATTCGTATGTTACAAGATTTAAGTGGTATTGATCCGAAAACAATCCCAACGGACGATCCAGAAGTAATGAAAATTTTCTCCGGACCAGAATCGTTAGGTGTAACGGAAGAACAAATTAACTGTAAAACAGGTACACTTGGTATACCGGAGTTTGGTACGAAATTCGTAAGGCAGATGTTAGAAGAGACGAAACCTACGACATTCTCTGAGTTAGTCCAAATTTCTGGATTATCACATGGTACGGACGTATGGCTTGGTAATGCAAACGAGTTAATTTATAACGGTACATGTACGCTGAGTGAAGTTATCGGTTGTCGTGATGACATCATGGTTTATTTAATCTATCAAGGTTTAGATCCATCATTAGCCTTCAAAATCATGGAATCGGTACGTAAAGGTAAAGGTGTACCAGAAGAATGGGAAGAGGACATGAAAAGTAATAACGTCCCAGGTTGGTATATTGATTCATGTAAGAAAATCAAGTACATGTTCCCTAAAGCCCATGCGGCTGCTTACGTACTTATGGCCGTACGTATCGCATACTTTAAAGTGCATTTCGCGCTTCTGTTCTATGCGGCATACTTTACGGTTCGTGCAGATGACTTTGACGTGGAGGCAATGGCGAAAGGTTCAGCATCTATACGTGTAAGAATTGATGAAATTGCGCAAAAAGGTTTGGATGCAGCGCCGAAAGAGAAGAGTTTATTAACGGTACTAGAAATGACACTTGAAATGTGTGAGCGTGGATACTCATTCCAAAAGGTTGATTTGTATCGCTCGCATGCAACAGACTTTATTATTGATGGAGACTCATTAATACCGCCATTTAATGCCGTGCCTGGTCTTGGTACAAACGCAGCTTTAAGCATTGTAGAAGCGCGCAAAAATGGAGACTTCTTATCCAAAGAAGACTTGCAGCAGCGCAGTAAGGTTTCGAAAACAATTATTGAGTATTTAGATAGTCAAGGTTGTTTAGGAGATTTGCCGGATCAAAACCAGTTATCACTGTTCTAATAGGTAGGAAAAGTCTTTGCAAATCAATATTTGCTATGGTATACTATTAACCGAGATAACCATGTCATGTATATTGTGTGAAAAAAAGAGTGGGGAAACCCACTCTTTCGTGTTACTCTCTACATTTTATTGATGTAGAGAGGTAAGAAATTTCTGTCGTATATACATATTTTGTTACAAGTTTTACTTCTTAAATTTGGTAATACTAAGACAGATATTCCCTGCTTAACCGGCAGGGGCTTTTGTTAGCTAACGAGAAAGAATAAGATAGACCGTTCTGTGGACGGGGTCTTTTCTTGTAAATGGTACATGGCGGCAGGAAGGAGGCTGTTTATGGATAAGAAAGTCACAGAAGTTGTAGAAGCATTTGCACAGCCAATCGTTGAAGAGTTAAATCTTGAACTTGTAGATGTAGAGTATGTGAAAGAAGGACAAGACTGGTTCTTACGCGTATTCATCGATTCTGAAAAGGGAGTCGACATTGAAGAATGCGGTGCGGTAAGTGAACGTTTAAGCGAAGCTTTAGATAAAGAGGATCCAATTCCTCATCTTTACTTTTTGGATGTATCATCTCCTGGAGCGGAACGCCCATTAAAGAAAGAGAAAGACTTCCAGCAAGCGGTAGGAAAACAAGTGGCAATTAAAACATATGAGCCGATTGATGGTGAAAAGATGTTTGAAGGAAAGCTACTTTCCTACGATGGTACTACAATTACACTATTATTAACAATTAAAACACGTAAAAAAGAAATCCAAATTTCAATGGACAAAGTTGCAAATGCGCGACTTGCTGTTACGTTTTAGTTAGAAGGGGGATCTTCATGAGCACTGAGTTGTTAGATGCCTTGCTCGTATTAGAGTCAGAAAAAGGAATTAGCAAAGATATTATTATTGATGCGATTGAAGCAGCGTTAATCTCTGCTTATAAACGCAATTTTAACCAAGCACAAAACGTTCGTGTGAGCTTTAACCCAGAAGTGGGAACAATCCAAGTTTTAGCACGTAAGGACGTTGTTGATAATGTGTTTGATCCACGTCTTGAAATCTCTGTAGAAGAGGCAAGACAAATTAATCCAAACTACCAAGATGGCGACGTACTAGAAATTGAAGTAACGCCAAAAGATTTTGGTCGTATTGCAGCGCAAACTGCAAAACAAGTTGTAACACAACGAGTTCGTGAAGCAGAACGTGGTGTTATTTACTCAGAATTTAGTGATCGTGAAGAAGACATTATGGTTGGTATTGTACAACGCCAAGATGCTCGTTTCATCTACGTAAGCTTAGGCAAAGTAGAAGCTTTATTACCTGTAAGTGAGCAAATGCCGAATGAGCAATATAAGCCACATGATCGTATTCGCGTATTTATTACAAAAGTAGAAAAGACAACAAAAGGACCACAAATTTACGTATCACGTACACATCCTGGTCTTTTAAAACGTTTATTCGAAATGGAAGTTCCAGAAATTTATGATGGAACTGTAGAAATCCGCTCTGTAGCGCGCGAAGCAGGAGATCGTTCTAAAATCTCTGTGCATGCAGAAAACATTGATGTTGATCCAGTGGGTTCTTGTGTAGGACCGAAAGGACAACGTGTACAACGCGTTGTAGATGAACTAAAAGGTGAAAAGATTGACATCGTTCGCTGGTCAAATGATCCAGTTGAATATGTTGCAAATGCTTTAAGCCCATCACAAGTTGTTAAAGTACTTGTAGATGAAGATGAAAAAGCAACAACTGTTGTTGTTCCAGACCACCAGCTGTCATTAGCAATTGGTAAGCGTGGACAAAATGCGCGTCTTGCAGCTAAATTAACAGGTTGGAAAATTGATATTAAAAGTGAGTCTGATGCGAAACAACTTGGAATTGTGACAGAAGAAGATAGCGTAATCGCATTCGGATTCGATTCAGTTGAAGACGAAATCGAATAGAGGTGATGAGTATGAGCAATCGAAAAGTTCCGTTACGAAAATGTATTGCGACGCAAGAGATGAAATCAAAACGAGAGCTCGTTCGCATTGTTCGTTCCAAAGAAGGCGAAGTGTCTATTGATTTATCTGGAAAAAAATCAGGACGAGGTGCATATTTGTCAAAAGATAAAGAATGCATTATGCAAGCCCAAAAGAAAAACATTTTGGAACATCATCTAAAAGCGAAAATCGACAGTTCTCTGTACGAAGAGCTTCTCGAGCTTGTTGAGAAGGAGTCGAAATAAGTGTCCGATTGGAAATCGTTTTTAGGACTAGCAAATCGCGCTCGAAAAATCATTTCGGGTGAAGAACTCGTTTTAAAAGAAGTACGAAGTGGTAAAGCAAAGCTCGTATTGCTTTCTGAAGATGCGTCAGCGAACACTACTAAACGTATCACTGATAAAACGACGTACTACAATGTACCAATGAAAAAAGTCGAAAATCGACAACAATTAGGGCATGCGATTGGGAGAGACGAGCGAGTCGTTGTAGCTGTGTTAGATGAAGGCTTTGCGAAAAAGCTACGTAGCATGCTCGATACAAATTACCGGGGGTGAAGGTATGAGTAAAATTCGAGTACATGAATATGCAAAAAAAAATAATATCTCAAGTAAAGATCTTATGACAAAACTTAAAGAGATGAATATCGAGGTTTCGAATCATATGACAATGTTAGAAGATGAAGTAGTAAACAAATTAGATAATGAATACCAAACTGAAAAACCTTCTGTTGCAGATGAGTTTGAAGTAGAAGAAAAAGTTGTTCGTAGTAAAAAGAACAGCAATAAGAAAAAGAAAAAAGGCAAAGGAAATGAAGACAAACGTCAGGATAACTTTGCTGGAAGACAACAAACGCAAATAGTAGAAACACCAGATAAAATTACTTTCTCTGGAAGCCTTACTGTAGGCGAGCTTGCTAAAAAATTAAGCAAAGAGCCATCTGAAATTATTAAGAAGCTCTTCATGCTTGGAATTATGGCAACAATTAACCAAGATTTAGATAAAGATACAATTGAGTTAATTGCTACTGATTACGGTATTGAAGTAGAAGAAGAAGTAGTTGTAAGTGAAACTGAATTTGAAACATTCATCGATGAGCAAGATGATGAAGAGAACTTAAAAGAACGTCCAGCTGTAGTTACAATCATGGGACACGTTGACCATGGTAAAACAACATTACTTGACTCTATCCGTAACTCAAAAGTAACTGCAGGCGAAGCAGGTGGAATTACTCAGCATATTGGTGCATACCAAGTTGAAGTAAATGATAAGAAGATTACATTCTTAGATACACCTGGTCACGCGGCATTTACAACGATGCGTGCTCGTGGTGCGCAAGTAACGGATATTACAATCCTTGTTGTTGCAGCTGATGACGGCGTTATGCCACAAACAGTTGAAGCGATTAGCCATGCGAAAGCAGCGGGAGTACCAATTATTGTTGCTGTGAATAAAATGGATAAACCAGCGGCAAATCCTGATCGCGTAATGCAAGAATTAACAGAATATGAATTAGTTCCAGAAGCATGGGGTGGAGATACAATCTTCGTACCAATTTCTGCAATTCAAGGTGAAGGAATTGACAACTTACTAGAAATGATTCTTCTTGTAAGTGAAGTAGAAGAATATAAAGCAAATCCAAATCGCTATGCAACTGGTACTGTAATTGAAGCACAACTTGATAAAGGTAAAGGAACTATCGCGACGTTACTTGTTCAAAACGGTACACTTCGAGTTGGAGATCCAATTGTTGTTGGAACTTCATTCGGACGTGTTCGTGCAATGGTAAGTGATATTGGTCGTCGTGTAAAAGTTGCTGGTCCATCAACTCCTGTTGAAATTACAGGTTTAAATGAAGTACCACAGGCTGGAGATCGTTTCATGGCATTCGCTGATGAGAAGAAAGCTCGTCAAATCGGTGAATCACGTGCACAAGAAGCGTTAGTTGCACAACGTGGTGAGAAATCTAAATTAAGCCTTGAAGATTTATTCCAACAAATCCAAGAGAGCGATGTAAAAGAAATCAACTTAATTGTAAAAGCAGATGTACAAGGTTCTGTTGAAGCGATGGCAGCATCACTTCGTAAAATTGATGTTGAAGGCGTAAAAGTTAAAATCATTCACACTGGTGTAGGTGCGATTACAGAATCTGATATTATTTTAGCTTCTGCATCTAATGCAATTGTAATTGGATTTAACGTACGTCCAGATGTGAACGCGAAGCGTACAGCTGAATTAGAGAACGTTGATGTTCGCTTACACCGCATTATCTATAAAGTAATCGAAGAAATTGAATTAGCAATGCAAGGTATGCTTGATCCAGAATTCGAAGAAAAAGTAATCGGTCAAGCGGAAGTTCGTCAAACATTCAAGGTAACAAAAGTGGGAACAATCGCAGGTTGTTACGTAATAGACGGTAAAATTACACGTGATAGTGGCGTTCGTATTATCCGTGATGGTATAGTAATTTTCGAAGGTCAACTTGATACGTTAAAACGTTTCAAAGACGACGTAAAAGAAGTTGCACAAAACTATGAGTGTGGTATTACAATTGAGAGATATAATGATCTTAAAGAAGGGGACATCATTGAAGCGTACATTATGGAAGAAGTGAAGCGATGATTATCGCTTCACTCTCATTCGAGTGTATGATTTACGATGTGCATTCTTTAAAAGAGAAACGAGCAATTTTGCAAAGGGTGCTAACTCGTGTGAAGCAACGTTATAACGTTGCTGTTTCAGAAGTAGGGCATCAAGATGTATGGCAACGTACAGAAATTGCAATTGTTTCCGTATCCTCAAATCGTGTTATTTGTGAAAAAGAAATGAATCGTGTACTTGAGTACATCGATTCATTTCCTGAAATTGAACGTACGATAACACAATTGGAATGGTACTGAATGAGGTGAAGAGTTATGAAATTACGTGCAAACCGTGTAGGCGAGCAAATGAAAAAAGAATTAGGCGACATTATCAGTCGTAAAATTAAAGATCCACGTGTTGGATTTGTTACAGTAACAGATGTACAAGTGAGTGGAGATTTACAAATTGCTACAGTATATATTTCTGTTTTAGGTGACGAAGAACAGAAAGAAAGTACATTAAAAGGTTTAGCGAAGGCAAAAGGCTTCATTCGTTCAGAAATTGGCCAACGTATTCGTCTTCGTAAAACACCAGAAATTTCCTTTGAATTTGATGAGTCTATTGGGTACGGTCATCGAATTGATACACTTTTACATGAAATTAATAAAGAAGGTAAACGTGAAGAATAATGGATAGACAATTGTCTATCCATTTTTTCAATGCAAAATAAGTTTTGGATATTTATTATGAAAGAATTATGATGAGGTGAACATATATGGAAGGTGTAGTATTATTACATAAACCAAAAGGCATGACATCACATGATTGTGTATTTAAACTAAGAAAGATATTGCGTGAGAAACGAATTGGTCATACAGGAACATTAGATCCAGATGTAACAGGAGTATTACCTATTTGTGTTGGACGAGCAACGAAAATTGCACAATTTTTAACAAGTGAAACGAAAACATATGAAGGCGAAGTGACATTAGGTTTTTCAACAACAACTGAAGATGCTTCTGGTGAAGTTGTGGAAATGAAACATGTAGATCGTGTTATTACTCGTAAGGAAGTGGAAGAGGTTCTTGCGGCATTAACAGGTACGATTGAGCAAATGCCTCCAATGTTTTCGGCTGTAAAAGTTAACGGAAAAAAATTATATGAATATGCAAGAGCAGGACAAGAGGTTGAACGTCCAGTTCGTACAATTACAATTCATGAATTTGTATTATTAGACGATAGAGAAGTATTTGAAGGAGAAAATATTTCATTCCGTTTCCGCGTAACGTGTAGTAAAGGAACATATGTAAGAACGCTAGCAGTAATGATTGGTGAAAAACTTGGTTTTCCATCACATATGTCTCACCTTGTAAGAACGGCTTCTGGTGAATTTATATTAGAAGATTGCATATCATTTGAAGAAATTGAAGAAAACGTGCAAAATGGAACAGTAGAGTCTATCTTCATTTCAATTGATGAAGCATTAAGTAAGTTCCCGAAAATGGTTGTAGATGAAAAGCAAGCAGAGAAAATAAAGAATGGTATGTTTTTAAAAAATGAATTGCAAATAACAGCGCCATTTATAACAGTGTTTGATAAAAATGATCGCTGTCTTGCAATTTATGAGCACCATCCAAAACACCCTGGTATGCTAAAGCCGATGAAAGTACTTGTGAATAATCAAGAACTAAAGCTATAATGAATTATTGGAAGGATTATTACAGAAAAAGGTGAATTCAAGCGTGAAACTTATTCATTTAACTCATCCACATGAACAAAATAAATTAGAATTGCCACCTACTGTAATGGCATTGGGATTTTTTGATGGCATTCATTTAGGGCATCAATGTGTGATTCGAACTGCGAAAAAAATAGCGGATGAACGAGGATATAAAAGTGCAGTTATGACATTTTACCCGCATCCATCTGTTGTTTTAGGTAAAAAAGAAGCGCATGCCGAGTATATTACACCAATGTGTGATAAAGAAAAAATAGTCGAAAACCTAGGTATCGATATATTATATGTTGTTAAATTTGAAGAATCATTTGCAGGCTTATTGCCACAACAATTTGTAGATGATTATATTATTGGTTTAAATGTAAAGCATGTAGTAGCAGGATTTGATTATTCATATGGACGTTTAGGAAAAGGAAAGATGGAGACTTTACCATTTCATGCAAGAGGGGAGTTTACACAGACTGTGATTGAAAAAGTTGAATTTCAAGAAGAGAAAGTAAGTTCTACAGCATTACGAAAATTAATTCGAAATGGCGAAATGGAACAAATTCCATCTATTTTAGGTAGAGCATATACAGTAGGGGGAACGGTTGTACACGGTGATAAACGTGGACGTCAAATTGGTTTTCCGACAGCTAATGTAGGTTTAAGTGATGAGTATCTATTACCACCTGTAGGTGTTTATGCAGTGAGATTAAAAGTTCACGATGAATGGTACGACGGTGTATGTAATATTGGATATAAACCAACGTTTAAAGAAGATGAGCGTCAATTATCTATTGAGGTGCATTTATTTGAATTTAACAACGACATATATGATCAAAATGTTACGGTAGAGTGGCATATGCGTATAAGAGAAGAGAAGAAATTCAATGGCATTGATGAGTTAGTTGAACAAATCGCAAAAGATAAGAAAACAGCACAAGAATATTTTGCGAACGGAAAGAATATACTTGCTTTTTCAAATGAAAAGTAGTATTCTATGTTATGTACTTTATGACAACCATTGCTTGGCATTGCGACTCACCGACGCTTGCTAGGTAATTGGGGGTTTAATTAATAGGAGGTGAAATAGGATGGCTTTAACACAAGAGCGTAAAAATGAAATCATTGCACAATTTAGAACTCATGAGACTGATACTGGTTCTCCAGAGGTTCAAATTGCTGTCCTAACGGAGCAAATTAACACTCTAAACGAGCACTTACGTACTCACAAGAAAGATCATCATTCACGTCGTGGTCTATTAAAGATGGTTGGTAAACGTCGTAACTTACTAACTTACCTTCGTAATAGCGATATCACACGTTACCGTGAATTAATCACAAAGCTTGGCTTACGTCGATAGTCAAAGAAGCGGGAATATTCCCGCTTTTTTGTTAGGTAAAAATATATCTTCTACTCTTTATAGCTTACTTCATTTTCGGTAATACTAGAGGTAGAATATTGTGATATACTATCCATTTACATAGAAGAATTGAATACTTTAAATTGAGAGGGGTACTTAAATGAGTCAAGAAAAGCAAGTCTTCTCGATAGATTTAGCTGGTCGTCAGCTAACAGTTGAAACAGGTCAGCTTGCGAAGCAAGCAAACGGAGCAGTATTAGTAAGATATGGCGATACAGCGGTTCTATCTACAGCAACTGCATCAAAAGAAGCAAAAAATGTAGATTTCTTCCCACTTACAGTAAACTATGAAGAGCGTTTATATGCAGTCGGAAAAATTCCTGGCGGTTTCATTAAACGTGAAGGTCGTCCAAGTGAAAAAGCAATTTTGGCAAGTCGTTTAATCGACCGTCCAATTCGTCCACTTTTCGCAGATGGTTTCCGTAACGAAGTACAAGTTGTCAGCATTGTAATGAGTGTTGATCAAGATTGTTCTTCTGAAATGGCAGCAATGCTTGGTTCTTCATTAGCGTTATCGATTTCAGATATTCCATTTGAAGGTCCAATCGCGGGTGCAACAGTTGGTCGTATTAACGGTGAATTCGTTATCAACCCAACGGTAGAACAGCAAGAACAAAGTGATATTCACCTTGTTGTAGCTGGTACGAAAGATGCAATTAACATGGTTGAAGCAGGAGCAGATCAAGTGCCTGAAGAAACAATGTTAGAAGCAATTATGTTTGGTCATGACGAAATTAAACGTCTAATTGCATTCCAAGAAGAGATTGTACAAGCTGTAGGTAAAGAGAAATCAGAAGTGAAACTTTATGAAGTTGACGCTGATCTTAACCAAGCTGTACGTGAAATGGCTGAGAAGGATATGCATTCTGCAATTCAAGTACATGAGAAACATGCACGTGAAAATGCAATTAACGAAGTGAAAAAGCGTGTAATTGAGCATTATGAAGCGCAGGAAGCTGACGCTGATACATTAGGACAAGTAAGTGAGATTTTATATAAAATTGTAAAAGAAGAAGTACGTCGTCTTATTACAGTTGAAAAAATCCGCCCAGATGGCCGTAAAGGTGACGAAATTCGTCCATTAGCATCAGAGGTTGGCATTTTATCTCGTACACACGGTTCTGGTCTATTCACTCGTGGACAAACACAAGCATTAAGTATTTGTACATTAGGTGCATTAGGCGATGTGCAAATTTTAGATGGTCTTGGTGTGGAAGAATCAAAACGCTTTATGCACCATTACAATTTCCCATCATTTAGTGTTGGTGAAACAAGACCGATGCGTGGACCAGGTCGTCGTGAAATTGGTCACGGTGCACTAGGAGAACGTGCTCTTGAGCCTGTAATTCCATCTGAAAAAGATTTCCCATATACAGTACGTCTTGTATCTGAAGTTTTAGAATCAAATGGTTCTACTTCACAAGCAAGTATTTGTGGTAGTACTTTAGCAATGATGGATGCTGGTGTTCCACTTAAAGCTCCAGTTGCAGGTATTGCAATGGGTCTAGTTAAAACTGGTGAGCATTACACAATTTTATCTGATATTCAAGGTATGGAAGATCATCTAGGTGATATGGACTTTAAAGTAGCAGGTACAGCGCAAGGTGTAACTGCACTACAAATGGACATTAAAATCGATGGTCTATCTCGTGAAATTTTAGAAGAGGCATTACAACAAGCGAAAGTTGGTCGTGTGCACATTCTAAATCATATGTTATCTGTTATTGGAGAGCCGCGTACTGAATTATCAGCGTACGCTCCAAAGATTATTACAATGACAATTAATCCAGATAAAATCCGTGACGTTATCGGACCGAGCGGTAAACAAATCAATAAAATTATTGAAGAAACTGGCGTTAAAATTGACATCGAGCAAGATGGTACAGTATTCATTTCTTCAATAAATCAAGAAATGAATGACAAAGCTAAGAAAATTATCGAAGATATCGTTCGCGAAGTACAAGTAGGTGAAATCTACGAAGGAAAAGTGAAACGTGTTGAGAAATTCGGTGCTTTCGTTGAATTATTCAGCGGTAAAGATGGATTAGTTCACATTTCTGAACTTGCACTAGAGCGTGTAGGTAAAGTAGAAGACGTTGTGAAAATCGGTGATGTGATTACAGTTAAAGTTATCGAGATTGACAAGCAAGGTCGTGTGAATCTATCTAGAAAAGTATTGCTAAAAGAAGAGCAAGAAAAAGAAGCTGCTAAAGAAGAAAACAAACAAGAGCAGCAATAAGTAAAAGCCAGTTTAACTGGCTTTTTTTGTTATGTAAAAAATATGATTTATATATATTTTTATGTCAGTATAGGTATAGTTTTCATTATAACGCTCAAATTAACAAAGATAAGAAGAAAAATGTTTTTATATAGTTAATGGGAGGGTTTATATGAAAGCTCGTATATTGGCATACATATGTATATTCTTTTTATATATCAGTGTAGGCTCTTATTCCGTTTTTGCACAAGATAACTTGTATGAAGAAATTCAAAAACATGCAAAACAATATGAGATTGCACCTCAAAATGCGATGATTGATAAGATATGGAAAGCAACACCGGGATATAATGGGAGACAAGTTGATATTGAAGCATCCTATAATAATATGAAGAAACTAAAGGGATTTAATCAAAAACATCTTGAATTCAAGGAAGTATCACCGAGTGTCCACTTAGAAGATTTAGCACCAGCACCAATTTATAGGGGACATCCAAATAAAAAAATGGTAGGATTAACAATAAATGTGGCATGGGGAAACGAGTATTTGCCTCGTATATTAGAGATATTGAAAAAACATGATGTGAAGGCGACGTTCTTTTTGGAAGGACGTTGGGTGAAAGAAAATTTGCGATTTGCAAAAATGATTGTCGATGCAAAGCAAGAAGTCGGAAATCATTCTTACACACATCCGAATATGAAAACGCTATCGTCTGATGAAATACGAGATCAGTTACAAAAAACAAATCGGATGATCGAAGCAGCTACGAATCAAAAGGTGAGATGGTTTGCACCGCCGAGTGGAAGTTTTCGGGATGAAGTCGTGAAAATTGCAGATGATTACCAAATGGGAACGATTATGTGGACTGTCGATACAATCGATTGGAAGCGACCAGAGCCAGATGTACTATTGCAGAGAGTAATGAGAAAAATACATCCAGGTGCTATCGTATTAATGCATCCTACGTCATCTACATCAGAAGCATTAGATACAATGATTACAAAATTGAAGGAACAAGGATATAAAGTAGGGAATATAACAGAATTACTGGATGAAAAACGTGTGGATTAAATACATTTGCATGACATTCATCCTTAAACTTGTTATCATTAAATAATAGCATTTATTTAGAGAAACTGGCAGTAGGAGGAAAGTTTTTGATTAAAAAATATACTTGTAAAAATGGTGTAAGAATAGTTATGGAGAATATACCAACTGTAAGATCGGTTGCGATTGGTATTTGGATCCATGCGGGATCAAGAAATGAAAATGAAAAAAATAACGGGATTTCTCACTTTTTAGAGCATATGTTCTTTAAAGGGACGGAAACACGTAGTGCACGCGAAATTGCAGAATCATTTGATAGCATTGGTGGGCAAGTGAATGCTTTTACTTCAAAAGAATATACTTGTTACTATGCAAAAGTGCTAGATGAGCATGCTAAATATGCTTTAGATGTATTAGCAGATATGTTCTTTAATTCAACATTTGATGAGGAAGAACTGAAAAAAGAAAAGAATGTCGTATGTGAAGAAATTAAAATGTACGAAGATGCTCCAGATGATATTGTGCATGATATGTTAACGAAAGCAACATATGAAACGCATCCGCTTGGATATCCTATTTTAGGAACAGAAGAAACGCTTAATACGTTTACAGGTGATACACTACGCCAATATATAAAGGATCATTACACACCTGAAAATGTAGTTGTTTCAGTTGCAGGAAATATTGATGAAGCCTTCTTACAAACGGTAGAGCAATATTTCGGTAGTTACGAAGGAACAACAAACCGTGAACAAGTACATAGCCCAATTTTCCATTTTAATAAGGTAGCACGTAAAAAGGAAACAGAACAAGCTCATTTATGTTTAGGATATAAAGGCTTACAAATGGGACACGAAGATATTTATAACTTAATTGTATTAAATAACGTTTTAGGCGGCAGTATGAGTAGTCGTTTATTCCAAGAAGTACGTGAGCAACGCGGGTTAGCCTACTCAGTATTTTCTTACCATTCTTCTTATGAAGATACAGGTATGTTAACACTGTATGGTGGAACAGGTAGCCAACAATTAGATACACTGTATGAAACAATGCAAGAAACACTAGAAACATTGAAAAATACAGGTATTACAGAAAAAGAGCTTGTTAATAGTAAAGAGCAATTAAAAGGAAACTTAATGTTAAGTTTAGAAAGTACAAATAGTCGCATGAGCCGTAATGGTAAAAATGAATTGCTACTTCGTAAGCATCGTTCACTTGATGAGATTATTGAAAGTGTAAACACTGTAACAAAAGAAAATGTAGATGAGTTAATTCGTAACATGTTTACAGATGAATTCTCTGCAGCATTAATTAGTCCAGATGGAAAACTTCCAAAAGGAATAAAACTATAATTGCTTTATATGATGTAAAAATAACCGTATCTCTTTTAAATGAGATACGGTCATTTTTTTGGGATATACAGAATAGGTACTAATTATGGATAACTTAAATGAATAATTTCGGTAGGGGGAGAGTATATGCGATTAAGTGAATTAAGTGGTAAAGAGATTGTAAATCTAGAAAGAGCAGAAAAAATGGGAGTTTTAGGTTATGTGGATTTAGAGATTGATGAGAAGGATGGTCAAATAGAGGCTCTTATCATACCTGCCGGGAAATGGGGAGGTTTTAAAAAGGAACCACAAGAAGTAAGAGTAGCGTGGAGCCAAATTAAGAAAGTCGGGCATGATATGATCCTTTGTGATATTACAGATCGTCTAAATTCGAAGTGAAAGATGGCCATTTTGGTCATCTTTTTTTGTTCATTCTACACTGAGTAAAAGCATGCATGAATCGATGTTTTCCTGGAAATCAAAATCCAGCATAAAGTTCTCTCATATATCGAATTTTGAGGTGGGGGCCTTCCTGCATACAAATAGCGGGATAAATGATGGGTGCTTTTTGTTTTTCAATCACCTAAAACTCGTACATTACATATGATGTGGAGGAAAAAGAAAAAGTAGGCACTTTTCTTATAAATGAAAGAAAAAGAAGGTGAATTAGGGAATGTTGACTGAGATGCATATTGCTGTCATAGGAGGAGATGCAAGACAGCTAGAAGTAATCCGTAAGCTAGTTGAATTGGATGCGAAACTTTCATTGATAGGGTTTGATCAGTTAGATCATGGCTTCACAGGGGCAGCAAAAGAAAGTATACAAAATTTAGATTTCACTTCTTTAGATGCAATTATTTTGCCAGTTGCAGGTACAAATGCCAAGGGAGAAGTAGATACTATTTTTTCAAACGAAAAAGTTTCTATAACGAAAGAACAAATTGAAAATACACCAGAACATTTTACTATATATTCAGGTATTGGTACGCCTTACTTGGAAAATCTCGTATCTACTACAAACCGCAAACTTATTAAATTATTTGATCGTGATGATGTGGCAATCTACAATTCTATTCCAACTGTAGAAGGTACATTAATGATGGTAATTCAACATACCGACTATACAATTCATGGTTCCAATGTAATGGTTTTAGGATTTGGTAGAACAGGGATGAGTGTTGCCAGAGCGTTTCAATCATTAGGAGCCCATGTCAAAGTTGGAGCAAGACGATCGGAACATATTGCACGTATTACAGAAATGATGTTTTCTCCTTTTCATATGCAGGACATTGAGAAAGAAGTAGGGACTATCGATATTGTCATTAATACAATTCCGCATCTTGTTGTGACAGCGAATGTCATTTCAAAAATGCCAGCTCATACGTTAGTAATTGATTTAGCTTCTAAACCAGGCGGTACCGACTTTAGATATGCGGAAAAAAGAGGAGTCAAAGCGCTATTAGCACCAGGATTACCCGGTATTGTTGCACCAAAAACAGCAGGACAAATTTTAGCGAACGTTCTTTCTCAGTTACTGGCAGAAGAAGTAATAGCAAGAAAGGAGAATGGGGAATGAATTTAAAAGGGAAAAGAATAGGATTTGGTTTTACGGGTTCACATTGTACGTACGAAGAAGTAATGCCTCATTTAGAAAAATTAATTGCTGAGGGAGCAGAAGTACGTCCCATTGTTTCTTACACTGTTCAATCAACAAATACGAGATTTGGTGAGGGAGCAGAGTGGATTAAAAAGATTGAAGAAGTAACAGGATTTAAAGCGATTAATTCAATCGTTGGTGCGGAACCATTAGGACCTAAAATCCCACTAGATTGTATGGTAATTGCACCATTAACAGGAAATTCTATGAGTAAATTTGCAAATGCAATGACAGACTCTCCGGTATTAATGGCAGCGAAAGCGACGCTAAGAAATGGCAAGCCTGTCGTATTGGCTGTTTCGACGAATGATGCTTTAGGACTTAATGGAGTAAATCTAATTACACCAACAAGGTGACAACAAAGCGCGAACGCTTATATGTCGCCATCTTGAGGGAGCTTAGGGTAAAGCACAAGTTCGAAATCATCGAGTCTTTGCCACTTTTCTTTCTTATAAACAGCCTTTTCTAAAACGGACTTTAGGAGGCTGTTTTTCTTTTTGGGATCATCTGTTTTAAAATACAGGTCAAGAACATGCTCCACTTGAGGTATTGTATCTTTCTTCACTTTTTCCTTCTTAATTTCTGTTTTAATTTCTTTCTTTAAGTTTTCCATCGTGGAAGTAATTTCAGTAATGCGATCAGAAATTACATTCGAACGTTCTAAAAACATATCGACTGTGTAAACACCACGTTCTAATAAATCATGTAAATTATTTTTTTGTTTTTGGACATCCACCAATTCTTTATCAAGCTTGCGTAATGCAGCTTCATTCATTTGAATAACTTGTGTCTCTTTTAATTTGTCATCTTGCTTATGTTTTTCAAAATCAGCTTTATAATTGATATACCATTCTTTTAAAGCCTCGAGTAAACGCTTCTCGATTAATTCAGTGTAGCTTGATTTGTTTTCACAGCCACGGTGTTTACAATCCATAGTTTCTTTTCGGTTCTTAGGATAACGTTGGACCATACTATAACCACATTTAGCGCATTTAATAATACCAGCTAGAGGGTTTTTAATGCCGTTCGTGTTGTAAGGAACGTGATATCTTGAGTTTAATTTTTCTTGCACTTGTTCAAACAAGCTTTCAGGTATGATTGGCTCATGTTTTCCATCAGCAATAATCCAATCTGATTTATCTTGACGGGCACAACTTCTTTTTATAGCGTCAGGACGTTTTACTTCTTTTCGTTTTTGCCACGTCACTTTTCCGATGTACACATTGTTCTTTAATATATCTAAGATACTATAAGGATTCCAATCATTCCCTAACTTACTTTTGTAGCCAAGTTCATTTAACTTGTTTCTGATTGCACTCGCACCCATATCCTCATTTGCATACCAATCAAATATCATTCTTACAACAGAAGCCTCTTCTGAATTAATTGTTAAAGTACGTTCTCGTTTATTTAAACGGTGGATGTCATAACCATAAGGAGCATGAGTCCCGAGGTAATTACCAGCCTCTACACTAGCAACACGGCCTCGTTGCATACGACGTGTAATAATCTTTAGCTCCTTACGAGCCATAAACGCTTCAAATTCACTGTATTCTTCATCCCACTCATCATTAAGGTCATAAGTCTTCCTAGGTGTCATAATCTTCGTATTCGAGCGTTTAAACGTTTCTAAAATAATTCCTTGTTCTTTCATACCACCACGACCTAAACGATCCATATCCATACAAAGAACAACATCATATTTATTATCTTCAATTTCTTCAAGCAGTGCTAACATCTCAGGGCGTTTCACTAAGCTCTCACCAGAAACGATTTCCTCACGAACAGATAAAACATTTAAGTTCATTTCCTTGGCAATTTTTAGCAGGGTAGAGCGGTGTTTTGCTAACGTTTCGCCTTCACCGCGTGCTTCGGCTTCGAGATCGGCACGGGATTTCCTTAGATAGATTGCGGTTTTCATAATTTGGCCTCCTTGTTAGTAGTTATTATATAGAAAGTAAAAATATTAAAGAAGTAAATGTAACTAATAAAATATAAAGCCCCAAGAAGGGACTTTATAGGAATACATATTTATGAAGTTATGTATTTTCTCCTTCACTTGATAAAATGAAAAGAGGAGGCTTTTTTATGAATCAATTTTTTAATGATTATATTAATTTAACTCAAGGACAATTGTTAGTTAAATATTGGTGGTTATGGTTAATTATAATTTGTGGCACTATTTTTGTTGCGTATTTAAGGTTTGATAGAAATGGTTAATCCTTTTTTAAGCAAAATTGTACAAATTTTATTCCATAATCAGTAATTTTAACATAGGTATCATGAGTCATTTTACCTGTGAAATCTGTCTTGAATCGCTCTCCCATTTCAATAAAACCGTATGATTGCAAACGGTGCATTGCACCTAGTTTTTCATAATTACTCGTTGCACCCGAGATAACGGAATCTACAATTACTCTTTCATATTGATTGAAAAGGTATAAGATACTGTGGCACTCTATTAAAGTCATCTTTGCTAAAGTATCTAAAAAGAATTTTTTGTTATCATAGTTAACTTGTTTTTGATGTAAGACGTTATTTATGAAATAAGTTTTAAAATAGTTCCGTTTTTCTTCAACATGTTCACGTTCAACTTTTTCATTTAAATCTTCAATGATACTTAGTAGTTCATCCATATCAAGAGTTGTCGACGAATTTTGTTCGAAAGTTTTTAGGGTAATCATTTCTTCTGATAGCTCATTATAAAAAGACTCAAGTCGCTTAAGTTTCTTTTCTTTTTGATAACCATAGAAAGATGTTGAAATAGCCCCACCAATAGTTGGAATTAGTTGTAAGCAGGCTTCTATGCCTAGATGTACTTTTTCTTTTGGAGTTAATTTAACGTCGTTAGGATTCATTATAATCACTTCTTTCGTTTATATTTTCTCTAATAAAAAATTCATTGGCTAGGAAGGCGATTTTATAAAAATGATATTTTATTGAACTGTAACAAATTTCTTAAAGAATACTTTACGCTTTGTTTTATCATAAACGTATGGATCGTTAAACTTTTTAACCCAAGACTTGTCTTCAACTTTTAAATCTTCAATCTTAAATCCAAGGTATGTATTCAAACTATTTCTATCTAAGCTAGTAGTATATGTTTTTCCATCGAACGGCAGAGTCATTTTTACCGTATTTAAATCTGGGAATTGTCTTAGTAATCTCGCAGGTTCACTTACAAACATTTTCTCGATAGCATCTCCAGTTGAGAAATATTGTTTATATTGTTCTTCAGTAACGTTGCTATCTGGTTTTGTTGATTTATAAGATGCAAACGAATCATAGAATGTAATTTCAGCATCTTTATTATTGAGCTTCATATCTTTAATGAAATTTCCACCTCTGATGTTTTGGGCATAGGAAATAAACTCTTTTTGTTTTTCTTCAGTCTTTTTTTGTTCCTCAGCTAATTTCTTTTCTTCAGCTTTTTGTTTCTCTTCAGCATCTTTTTGTTCTGTGGCTTTTTGTTTCTCTTCGGCTTTC